>CAYTXS010000084.1:0-9663 GCA_964441585.1 uncultured Thioalkalivibrio sp. | reverse complement strand
ATACCCTTTCCGACCGGCCGATCGTCATCCGCAGCGATGCGCGCATCGAGGTCCGCGTGCTGGAGCGGCCCGATACGCGGGCCGAAGTCTCCTGCGACGGGCAGCCGCTCGGCGAGCTTGTGGCCGGACAGCGCCTGCTGGTGCAAGCGGCGGAGGAACGCGTCGTGCTCATCCATCCGCGCGGATACGACTACTTCCGCCTGCTGCGTTCCAAACTCCATTGGGGGCGCGGCAGCCAGAGCCGTTACGACGGCGTCGGCGAAGGCTGAGCGCCGGGCATGCTGTCCGCAATCTCGGTCCGCGATTTCGCGATCATCGACGCCGTGTCCCTCGAGCTCGGTGCGGGATTGACCGTGTTGACCGGCGAAACCGGCGCGGGCAAGTCGATCCTGGTCGACGCGCTGGGGCTGGTCCTCGGTGATCGTGCCGATGCGAGCGCCGTGCGCCACGGCGCCGAACGGGCCGAGATCACGGCGAGCTTCGAACTCGGCGAGTTGCCCGGAGCCTCCGCCTGGCTGGCCGAGCACGAACTCGATGCAGACGACGAATGCGTCCTGCGCCGCGTAATCGGTGCGGAGGGACGTTCGCGCGCCTGGATCAACGGCAGCGCGACGACCCTGCAGACGCTGCGCGAACTGGGTGAGCGCCTTGTCGAGATCCACGGCCAGCACGAGCACCAATCGCTGGCGCGGCCGGCGGCGCAGCGCGAACTGCTCGATGCCCGCTTGCCGGACAAGGAACCGCTGAGACGACTCGAGGCGGCGTGGCAGAACTGGCGCGAAGCGCAGGCCGAGCGACGGCACCTGGAAGGCGCCGGCCGGGAACGGGAACAACGCCTCGACCTGCTGCGTTACCAGTTCAGGGAGCTGGAGGCATTCGCCCCCGTGGCGGGGGAAGCCGGCGAGCTCGAGGCGGAGTTCTCGCGCCTGGCCAATGCCGGCAAGCTGGCCGAAGGTGCCGGAGCGGCGCTCGAACTGGTCTACGAGGCGGACGCGGGTGCCGCCCACGACGCGGTCGCGCGCGCAGCCGAGTCACTGGCGGAACTGGCTGATTTCGATGCCCGCCTAGCGGATCCGCAGCGCCTTCTCGCCGAGGCCGAGATCCAGCTGGCCGAGGCCGCCACGGAGCTGCGTCGCTACCTGGGCGGGATCGAAATGGACCCGGCACGGCTGGATGTCGTGCAGGCGCGTCTCGAAGGCATTAAGGCGCTGGCCCACAAGCACCAGGTCGGACCCGACGAATTGTCCGCCCGCCAGGCTGATCTCGGCGCCGAGATCGAGGCCCTGGAGGATGCGGAGGTTCGCCTGGGACGCTCGGCCGAAAGGCTGGCGGCGGCCGAGGCAGGCTACCGGCAGGCCGCAGCGAAACTCGGCGCGGCACGAGCAGAAGTGGCAGAGACGCTGTCCACCCAGGTCACGGCGCTGATGCACCAGTTGGGGATGCCCGGCGGCAGATTCGTCGTGGCCGTCGAACATGACACCGAGGGCCCCTGCACGGCGCACGGCCTCGACAGCATCGAGTTCCTGGTGAGCGCCAACCCTGGCCAGCCTCCCGCCCCCGTCGCCCGGGTCGCCTCGGGCGGCGAGCTCTCACGTATCAGCCTTGCGATCCAGGTGGCGGCCAAGAGCGCCCAGCCGACCCCGGTGA
Source organism: uncultured Thioalkalivibrio sp. (assembly GCA_964441585.1). GTDB lineage: Bacteria > Pseudomonadota > Gammaproteobacteria > Steroidobacterales > XN24 > XN24. The sequence continues at coordinate 8,016 of CAYTXS010000084.1, read as the reverse complement.
TGGTGTTCGACGAAGTCGATGCCGGCATCGGAGGCGGCGTGGCGGAAATCGTCGGTCGCCGGCTCGCCGAACTGGGCACACGGGCCCAGGTGCTGTGCGTGACGCACCTCCCGCAGGTCGCGAGCCAGGCGGATCACCACCTCAGGGTCACGAAGCTGACGGATGGCGAGGCCACGAGAACGACGCTCAAGCCACTGACGGAAAAAGAAAAGGTTGAAGAACTCGCGCGCATGCTCGGCGGGGTGGAGATCACCGGCACGACCCGTGCTCACGCCCGGGAAATGCGCAAGCGAGCCGGCCGCGACTGAGCTTCACGCAGCTGCCCCGCTGAAGGTCAGTCGGTGTCGTTGAGGTTCGGGCAGTTCTTGCGCGTGCAGTTGCCGTAGATCACCAGCGAATGGTCGGCCACGGTGAAACCGTGGTTGGCGGCCGCCACGTCCTGGCGTGACTCGATCACTTCATCCACGAACTCTTCCACATAACCGCACTGCTGGCAGATGATGTGGTCGTGGTGCGCGCCGTCGTCCATCTCGAAGACGGCGCTGCCGCCCTCGAAATTGTGCCTTCGCACCAGGCCGGCGGCCTCGAACTGCGTGAGAACGCGGTAAACGGTCGCGAGGCCGATTTCCGCGTCCGAGTCCAGCAAATGCTTGTAGACGTCCTCGGCACTCATGTGCCGCTGGGTATTGGCCTCGAGAATCTCGAGAATCTTCAGCCGTGGCAGCGTGACTTTCAGCCCGACTTTCCTGAGTTCCTTGGATTCCATGAGCGCCTCCCGAGGCGAGCGTTGACCGGTCTTCTGCTATTATCGCCTACGCTCGCTGTCCACTCCAACTGTTCGGGTTCCCATGCTCCAGCCAAGCCGCTTTTTAGTGCTCGCCGTCGTCCTGCTGCTGACCGGCTGCGCGGCCGCCAAGGATTTCTCGCTGCGCCCCTACCGGATGAATATCCAGCAAGGGAATTACCTGGAAGCGAAGGACGTCGACCAGCTGGAAGTGGGCATGACCCAGAGCCAGGTTCGCTTCCTGATCGGCACGCCGATGGTGGCCGATCCTTTCAACAGCGCCCGCTGGGACTACGTTTTCTTCTTCAAGGTGGGCCGCAGCCGCGAGGAAATCAGCAGCCGCCTGACGGTCTGGTTCGAGGATGGCCGGGTGAGCCGGATCGAGCGCGAAGACGAGCTGGCGGAGAAGCCTGAACCCTTCTACGACGCCTGACTCCCGCGGCTAGCGCTCCGCAGGTTCGTCGCGCGCGCCCTTGCCCGTGCTCTTGCCGCCCTTGCCCATGCTCTTGCCGGCCGCGGCCAACTCGCGCCGTGCAGCCCGCGGATCGGCAAGCAAGGGCCGGTAGATCTCGACCCGGTCGCCGGGATTGAGCTCTTTGTCCGGCTTACACAACTTGCCGAAGATGCCGAGCCGCTGTGCGCCGAGGTCGATCTCGGGGAATTTCTCCTCGATGCCCGACAGGCGCACCGCCTCCGCCGCACTCGTCCCCCGCGGCACCTCAACGGTCAGGATCAACTGTCGCTCGGGCCGTGCATAGGCCACTTCGACTTCGATGGTCTCCTCCGGGCCGGTCATCCCGATGACCCCACCAGACCGAACCATTGCAGCAATCCGGTGGCGTGCAGGAACACGAGGAACACGGCGACGGGCGCCACCCAGCGCGCCAGGAACCGCCAGAGGCTGAACATCCCGCCGGTGCCAATATCCAGTTCGTCCGATGTCGATGTCTTGGCCATCACCCAGCCGGCGAAGACAGTGATGAACAGGCCACCGAGCGGCAACAGGATATTGCTGGAGAGGTGATCCAGGTTCTCGAACAACGTCCGGCCCAGCACCCTGAAATCCGCCAGTTCGTTGAAGGACAGGATCGTCAGGAATCCCAACAGCCAGATCACCACGCCGATGGCGATCGCCGACGCCGGGCGGCTTCGGCCCCGCGTCTCGACGGCCCACGCCACGGCCGGCTCGATGAGGCCGATCGACGAGGTCCACGCCGCAAAGGTGAGCAGGACAAAAAACAGCAGGCCGAACACGTGCCCGCCGGCCATGTTGCCGAACGCCAGCGGCAGGGTCTGGAAGATGAGGCCCGGCCCTGCCGCCGGATCGAGCCCGTGCGCAAAAACGATGGGGAAGATCGCCAGGCCGGCGAGCAAAGCCATCCCCGTATCCGCAAGCACCACCGAGATCGACGTGTTGGTGATCGAGGTGCCCTCGGGAAGGTAGGCGCCGTAGGCCATGATCGCGCCCATGCCGATGCTGAGGCTGAAGAACGCCTGGCCCAAAGCCGCAAGCATGGCGTCCCCCGTCAGCTTCGAAAAATCAGCATCCAGCAGGAAATTTACGCCGCCCCGAAAATCACCGTTGATAATCGCGTAGCCCAACAGGGCGACCATCAGGATTGCCAGCGAAGGCATCAGGAAGCGCACGGCGCGCTCCAGCCCGCGTTCGACACCCCGGGCTACCACGAAAATCGTCAGGATCATGAACGCCGTGTGCCAGAACGCCAGTACCCGCCAGTCCGCAAGCAGTCCGCCGAACAGGGTGTTGACTTCCTCCGCCCCTGCGCCGGAGAAGCGGTTCAGGGCGGCGTGGCCGACGTAAGACAATGACCAGCCTGCGATGACGCTGTAAAACGAGAGGATAATGATGCCGGCCACCACCCCCATCACTCCGACCAGCGCCCAGCTCGGCCGACTACCCTCCTCCTCGCCGACGATGCGCATCGTCGCCACCGGATTGCGGCGCCCGCGCCGGCCGATGAGGATTTCTGCCATCATAATGGGCAGCCCGATCAGGGCGACGCACAGCAGGTAGAAGAGGACGAAAGCGCCACCGCCATTCGCGCCGGCCACATAAGGGAACTTCCATATGTTCCCGAGACCGACCGCGGAACCGCTTACGGCGAGAATGAAGGCCAGTCGAGACGACCAGAGGCCGTGCAGCGATGTACGCTTGGCCATGCCGGGTGGGACCCTGCGCTGTCAAAGGCCGGCGATTTTGGATTAAATCCACGCCTGCAGCAACAGCCGCCCCACCTCTAAGTCGTCGAACCGCGATTATCGACCCGGAAAGAATCATGAGCACCGCGAAGAAAAAAGCCGCCTCCGGCACCGGGGGATCGACGATCGCCCTGAACAAGAAGGCGCGGCACGACTATTTCATCGAGGAGAGACTCGAGGCCGGGCTGGTTCTCGAGGGCTGGGAAGTCAAGAGCCTGCGTGTCGGCCGCGCGCAGATCGCCGAAGCTTATGTCGTCGTCCGGGGGGGCGAGATCTGGCTGGTGGGGGCCAACATAACGCCGCTGAACTCGGCCTCTACCCACGTGCATCCCGACGCGGGCCGCAGCCGCAAGCTGCTGTTGCAGCGGCGCGAGATCGATCGGTTGATCGGCTCGGTGGAGCGCTCCGGCTACACCATGGTGCCGCTGGCGCTGTACTGGAAGCAGGGTCGCGCCAAGCTGGAGATCGGCCTGGCCAAGGGGAAAAAGCAGCACGACAAGCGCGACACCGAGCGCGATCGGGACTGGCAGAGACAAAAAGCCCGCATCATGAAACATGCGGGCTAATATATATTATTCAGTTACTTATAATCTTCTGTTAATGTCGTTTAAAATTACTTATCGGGTTTCCATCGGCCCGCTCCTTTGCCGAGACCACGCCGCGCCTCAATTCGAGCCGAGCTTCACTTCGTCGAAATATCCGCCCACGTAACCGAACGGCACCTCGACCCACTCGGGACATACCCATTCCTCCGGCTCGATCTCGGGCGGCTCCTCGCTGCAGAGGGTGCGGTGCACCGGATAGCTTGCCCGCAGCCGGAGATCGGTGACGTTCTCCAGGACGAAGCGGATTTCCTCTTCCGAGGCGACCTGATCCTCGATCAACCAACAGCCTCGGGTTGACACGCTCGGGTCACAGGATCCCCTCACCAGGTCGTTGGTCAACGCGATGGCGTGCCGGCGCCACTCGCGCGGCACATCCACTTCAACGGGGTTGTATGTCATGGTGAGTACCGCATAGGGCTCGGTGCCGCCGCGCAATACCACCTGGTCGAACGTGGTCACGTCATCGTAGGCGAACACCAGGTAGTCCTCGTCGAGCACAGTCGCCGCCTCGACAAGATTGTCCCGGCACTCCGTCCAGCAGACGAACAGGATGCAGCGGGTCCAGCAGTATCGCCCGGTGTCCTCGGAGCGCAGGGACTCGTCCGGCTTGAACCAGAAACTCAACTCGCCCCGGTAGAAGTCCTGCTTGTCGCCGGTGAAGTGCGGCGGCGCCAACAGGTAGCCGACGTCGTACATAAAGGTGTCACCGGCCTGCAGGCGATTGGTGTGCCGGCCCTGCAGGTAGCCGTAGAAGATGCTCTGTGGCGTCGTGGGCGCGCCCCAGGCAAGCTCGACCGGCGGCGACTGCGCCTGCCACTCGCCCATCCCGCTCTCGAAGCTCTCGAGCACGAAGCCGCTGAATGCCGTACTGTCGAGCTGGCATTCCTTGATGCTGTACTCGGTGGACTCGCTGACCTTGGCGATGGACCCGTCACCCAGGTTACGGAAGGTGTAGGAGATCGGGTAAGCGCTGGTCAGCGGAGCCACATCGGTAAAGTAATCACGCCAATCGCCGGACGCGATCATCGCGACCGTCGCGGTCGCCTCGCCACCCAGCGAAGTGACTGAGATCCGGCCTTCCGAAAGCACCTTGCGGTGCTCAGCCGTCACGTTGGCCTCAAAGCCCCCGGAGATGCCCTTGTAGGCGGCATTCATGGCAGCCTTGATCTCGCTCGTCGAGGCGGTCGAGGTAAAGGCGAACGCCATCAACCGCCCGTACACGACATTCGAGAGATAAACGGGCGGATTATCCGGCTCGATGCGGCCCATGGCGATCTGTTCGGCCAGCTTCTCGGCCGTGAAGTCCTCGCTGAAGAATGCGTCCGGTGACTGCGGCGGCTCGACCACGACCTCGAACATCTTCTCGTAGAAGTACACCATCACCGTGCGCTCATTGGCGCTGCGATCCACGGCCGCCGAGGCGCTGGCGCGGAACCCGAGGTAACGACCCGACATGCTGGCCTTCAGGGCGAAAGACTCCTCGGAACTGTAGTCCTCCATCACGAACTGGATAGTGCTCGGCGTGATCAGATCCGAGGTGGTCGCGTCATAGATCATCGAACCGATGGCCTGGTTCACCTCGGCGAGGTTTGGCGATGCCACCTCGTGAAAGTTATAGGCCGTGGCCAGCGACGGGATGGAGACCCGGATGGGCGTACGCTCCCGGATGGTGAGCGGCAACAGCGAACCGATGCCGTCCCTGTGGCTCCGGCCCTGGATCAGCGCCCCCGGCCAGAGCAGTTCGCGGTCAGGGCTGAACATCACGATCTTCTCGGGCGTATCCGTCATCGTGAAGGTCGTGCTGGTGCAGGAATATTGCTCGCTCCGGTAGCCGATGATGCCGCCCGTGTCCGGATCGACAATCGCCACGTTATCGATGGTTTCGGCACTACTGACCGGGTCGCCCAACCGGGTCGAGGGAACCTCCTCGAGGACCGGGCTGAATTCCTCCCAGTCCGGCAATCCCTGCAGGTATTCGCTGACAGACAACGTGGGCGGGGGCTCCTCCCCGCCACCCGAAGGGTCTCCACTGGTGCCGCCGCCGCTCCCGCCGCACGCTGACATGACGACCGCCGATATCGCAACGGTCACCCACCGTCCCTGTCGCCTGGCTGACATCTCTTTATCCCCCGTCAATCGCGGAGAACAGACGCCTCCGCTGCGTCTTGATCGACGACGGGAGCTCGGACCGCCTGGGCACCAGACACGGATAGGAAATCCAGCCGTCCCCATACCGAGTTTAGGCAGCGGCCCATGGAGTTTCCATGAGGGGAACGAGAAAACCAAAGTAATCCGCACCGCCATCCGCGCCGCACCTGACCGGTACTGCCCGCTCTGGTATCTTCATCGCTCACAGTCGAGGGACAGTCATGAATCGAATTCCAGCGGGCGTACTTTTGGCAGTCCTCTTCACAGTCTCCGGCGCCGCGGCCGAAGGCCTGAGCCTCGCCGATATTGCCCGCACCGCATCGGTTGGGGAGGCGGCAACCAGCCCCGACGGCCGTTACACGGCCTACACCCTGTCGGTCCCGCGCGATCTCGCCAGCCAAAGCGACGGGGCCGCCTGGTCCGAACTGCATGTCCTGGGACCGGACGGTGAATCCAGCGTTTTCATCGGCGGCGAGGTCAATGTCCGCGGGCTGGACTGGCGGCCCGCCCACGACACGATCACCTTTCTGGCCAAACGCGGCGAGGACGAACACCCGCAACTCTACGGCATCGCTGTTTCGGGCGGCGAAGCCCGGCGGCTGGCCAGCCTCCCCGGCGGCATCGCCGGTTATAGCTTCAGCCCTGACGGCGCGGCGGTCGCCCTGATCGGCACCCCAACGGCGGACGAGGCCGAGCAGGCCCTCATCGACCGTGGCTTCAACCAGGTCGTTTTCGAGGAAAACCTGCGTAACAAGCAGCTTTTTGTCCAGTCCATGGACGGCACGAACAGTGAGCCGCAGCCTCGAGAGGTCGAGGGTTCCGTGCAGACCGTGGAATGGTCACCGACCGGTGACCGGCTGGCCCTGGCCGTGACCCCTCGCGAACTGGTCGACGATACGCTCATGTTCAAGCGCATCCGCATTATCGCGCGCGACGGGCGTGAACTCGGACGCGTGGAGAACCCCGGCAAACTGACCGATTTCGCCTGGAGTCCGGACGGGCGCTACTTGGCCATGATCGCAACCACGCAGGTGAACGATCCGCGCGAGGGCCGGTTACTCCTGCTCGACCGCGACGGTGGCCAGTGGACCGACCTTTTGCCTGGACTGAAGGGTCATGTCCGCCGCCTCGGATGGCAGTCTGACGGGTCCCTGGTGTTTCTGAGCCACGAGGGCGTGGAAACTCGCATCGGCCGGATCGAGACTGACGGTGGCAATCAGGGCACCTTGTTCGCCCGCGACGGGTTGGCCATCAGCAATTTCAGCCTGTCGGCCGCCGACCGGCTGACGTTCACCGCAAGCACACCCGACCATCCAGCCGAACTGTACCTGCTGGAGGGCGCGAAACGCAGCGCGAAGCGGATGACCGTCAGCAACCCCTGGCTGGAACACCGTTCCTTGGCCCGCCAGAGCGTGTTCGAGTACGCGGCACGAGATGGTCTCTCGCTGCAGGGACTGCTGGTCTGGCCGCTGGACTACCAGGACGGCCGGCGTTATCCGCTGATACTGGCGGTGCACGGTGGACCGGAGGCCCATTACTCCAACGGCTGGCTGACCAGCTACAACCTTCCGGCGCAACACGCCGCCGCGGAAGGGTATTTCATGTTCTATCCGAACTACCGGGGCAGCACCGGGCGCGGCGTCGAATTCACGCTGCTCTCCCAGGGACGCCCGGCCAAGGAAGAATTCTCCGACCTGATCGACGGTGTGGACGCGCTGATCGAGGCAGGTCTCGTCGATGGCGATCGCGTCGGCATCACGGGCGGATCATACGGCGGCTACGCGACGGCCTGGGGCGCCACCTATTACACGGAGCGCTTTGCCGCGGCGGTCATGAATGTCGGGCTGTCGGACAAGATCAGCATGCTCGGCACCTCGGATATTCCACGTGAGCTCTATCTGGTTCACTACCGCACCTGGCCGTGGGAGGACTGGGCGCTTTATCGGGAAGCCAGCCCGATCTATTACGCCGAACAAGCGCAGACCCCATTGCTGATCCTGCACGGGGCAGACGATCCCCGGGTTGATCCGACCCAGTCCAAGACCCTCTTTCGTTACATCGGGCTGCAAGACGACCCGCCGCCGCTGCGCCTCGTGCTGTATCCCGGCGAAGGCCATGGAAATCAACGGGCCGCCTCGCGTTGGGACTACAGCCTGCGCCTGATGCGCTGGATGAACCATTACCTCAAGGGCGACGGCGGCGCCCCGCCGCCCCATGCCGTCGACTATGGCCTCGAGGCGAGTGAAGAAGCGCGCTGAT
>CAYTXS010000083.1:5101-9664 GCA_964441585.1 uncultured Thioalkalivibrio sp. | reverse complement strand
CCAGCGTGCCGCAGGCATCCGCATCGATCACGGGACCCACATCGGTGGACAACAGCGCCGGGTCGCCGATGGAGAGCTCGCTCATGTAGCCCTTCAGCAGCCTGAGGGTACGGTCTGCGATGTCTTCCTGCAGGAACAGCACCCGCAGCGCGGAGCATCTTTGTCCGGCGCTGTTGAACGCGGATTTGACCGTATCGAGCACCACTTGTTCGGGCAGTGCGGAGCTGTCTACCAGCATGGCGTTCTGTCCGCCGGTCTCGGCGATCAGGGTCGGGATCGCGCTGTCGCGGGCCGCGAGGGTGCGGTTGATGAGCCGCGCCACCTCGGTCGAACCCGTGAAGGCCACGCCGGCCAAGCGCGCATCGGACAGCACTGCCGCGCCGATCTCCGGCCCGCTCCCCGGAAGGAACTGCAGGACTTCCCCCGGCACGCCGGCCTCGTGGAACAGCCGCACGGCCGCCGCGGCCACCAGCGGCGTCTGCTCGGCCGGCTTGGCGAGCACCGTGTTGCCGGTCACCAGCGCCGCCGCCACCTGTCCGGTGAAAATCGCCAGCGGGAAATTCCATGGACTGATGCAGAGAAACACCCCCCGACCGTGCCAGGAGAGTTCGTTGCGTTCGCCGGTCGGCCCGGGCAACCGTACGGGGGCAGCGAATTCCGCGCGCGCCTGCGCCGCGTAATACCGCAAAAAGTCCACCGCTTCGCGCAGCTCGGAGATGGCGTCGGGAAGGGTCCGCCCGCCCTCGCGGATGCACAGTCCCAGCAACTCGGCGGTATGCGCTTCGAACAACTCGGCAGTCCGCTCGAGCGTGCTGGCGCGCAGAACAGACCCGGCATTAGACCAGCGTGGCTGCGCCGCAGCCGCGCCTTCCAGCGCCCGCATCGCGAGTTCCGGCGACGCCCATTCCGCTTCGCCGAGCACCACGCGCTGATCCGCGGGAGAACGCACGGCATGGACTTCGCCGCGGTCCGCCTGGCCGTTGACGACCGGCACCGCGCGCCGCGGCGCCGCAAGCGCCTCGCTCATGCGCGCGGCCAGCGGCTCGAGCACGCCCGGATCCGCGAGATTGAGTCCGCGGGAATTCACCCGCTCGGTGCCGAACATCCCGGACGGCGGCGCGATACGCGGATGCGGAATCTTCTCGAGCCCGTCCACGATGGCGACCGGATCGGCGACGATATCGTCGACGGGCGCCTGCTCGTCGACGATGCGGTGCACGAATGAACTGTTCGAACCGTTCTCGAGCAACCGTCGCACCAGGTAGGGCAACAGGTCCTCGTGGTGCCCGACGGGGGCATACACCCGGCAAGGCACATCGAAATGCGTCTTGCCGATAACCTCGGCATAAAGCTCTTCACCCATACCGTGCAGACGCTGGAATTCGAAACCGCGCTGCTCGCCCGCGAAATGAAGGATGCTCGCGACGGTCTGCGCGTTATGCGTCGCAAACTGGGGATAGATGCCCGCCCGAGCCGCCAGCAATTCGCGCGCACACGCGAGAAACGACACGTCGCTGTTCACCTTGCGAGTGAATACCGGATAGCTGTCGAGTCCGTTCTCTTGTCCGCGCTTGATCTCGGCGTCCCAGTAGGCGCCCTTCACGAGTCGCACGGGTATGCGTCGCCCGGTCTCTTCGGCCAGGGCGATGACCCATCGACAAGTGTCGAGCCCACGGCGGAGGTAGGCCTGTACGGCGAGCCCGAAACCGTCCCAACCCGCGAGCGCCTCGTCACGAAACACGCGTTCGAAGAGCTCCAGCGAAATCTGCAGGCGATCGGCTTCCTCAGCGTCGATCGTCAGGCCGACGCCGGCTTTGCGCGCCGCGACGGCCAGCTCGAGAATCCGCGGGCTAAGCTCCTCGAGCACCCGCTCCCGCTTGGCGAACTCGTAACGCGGAAACAACGCCGAAAGCTTCACGGAAATGCTGTCCGCGGCGAATATCGAAGCCGGCTCCCTCCCGGCCGCGGCAATCGCGCGAATGCCCGCGTGATAGGCGTCGAGATAACGCTGGCTGTCAGTCGCCGTGAGCGCGGCCTCCCCGAGCATGTCGAAGGAAAAGCGGTAGGCCGCGCCCTCTCCGGCCGCCGCGCGCTTCAGCGCGTCGCCGATGGTGCGTCCCATGACGAACTGGTGCCCCATGATGCGCATCGCCTGGCGCATCGCGCCGCGCACCACGGGCTCGCCGAGCCGGCTGACCAGCCGTTGCATGAACTTCGCGGGTTGCTCTACGTCGCGTTCCGCCGGACGGATGATCCGCCCGGTCAACATGAGTCCCCAGGTCGAGGCATTCACGAAAGCCGAATCGCTGCTGCCGAGATGGCTGCGCCAGTCCGCCGACGAAAGCTTGTCCGAGATCAGCCGGTCGGCGGTGGCCTTGTCCGGCACCCGCAGCAATGCCTCGGCCAGGCACATGAGCACCACGCCTTCCTGGCTGGAAAGATCGTACTTCTGCAGGAAGGCATCCAGCCCGCTGACCTGTGTCCGGTTGCGTCGCACCGACTCCACGAGCTTGAGCGCCGTCTCGCGCACGTCCTGCGCCGCCGCGACATCCAGTCGCGCGATATCGGCGAGTTCCCGCACGAGCGTCTCCTCATCCGCGAGGTAGCGCCGGTTGACCTGTTCGGCAACCCGCGAACGCGGCCCGGCACCGTCGGGATAGATGAAGGCCATATTGCTTACTCCAGCGCGTCCACTGCGCGTTCCGTCGCCGCCAGCAGCGCCTCTGCGCCGACCGGTGCGCCCGCAGCTTCCTGCATCCACAGGTCGGGGCTGATACTGCCGATCCGCGACATGCGTTCCACCTCGCCGGCCACGTCGCCGGTCTTTTGCACCTGCTCCTCGATCTGGTGCGCGATGAGTCCGCCGATCGGGTAGTCCGGCAGGTAGAGGAAGGAATGGATCATGTGAGAATAAACGCCGAGCAACACCACGTCGCGCACTCCGAACACCGGCGCGTAATACGTATTCCAGGTATCGCGGCTGATCTGCACGGTCGCAGCCTTGAGCTCCGCCGGCGTCGCATCAGGATTTGCGTACATCCACCGCCAGACCGCCATGTCCACGAGCGCGACGCCGGCGATCTCGAAAGTGCCCCAGAAATCATCCAGTGTCCGCAGCGCCGCGGCGTCCGGATCGGGCTCTGCCTTGGCGAGGCCGAGCAACTCGAGATCGCGCGCCTGGAAAACGAAAGCCAGCGCCTCGGTAAAGGCCGTGTTCGGCACGCCTTCGAGCAGCGTGTAATCGATGTCGTTGAGCGAGAAGGTCTGCTCCACGTTGTGGCCGAGCTCGTGCACGGCGATGTTGTAGCCCTTGTAGTTCATCCCGCCCGGCTCGACCCGGGTACGCAGGTGCGCCTTCTCCGAACGCATTCCCGCCCCCCAGGCATGACCGGAGCCGCGTGCGGGCTCCACGACGATGTTCGCCGCGAGGTAGGCTGCGCGCTCGGCACTGTAGCCCAGCTTCTCCAGCAGCTCCGGCAGCGCGGCGTCGAAGGCCTCGGCCGTGGGGTAGCGCTCGGCAACGATCGCATCGAGTTCGGCGCCGCTGTAGCGACCCGGTGCACGGAAGCCGTTGTACCAGATGTCGAAGGGCTCCAGCGGGCGGCCCAGTCGTTTCTCGATGAGGCGCGCGATCCGCGGCACCAGCGGCGAAGAGACCACCTGCTTGAGCATCGCTTCCACGCGCGCCTCGGGCAGTTCGCGATCCTCGTCGAAACGCCGCGCGATCAGGGTCGGCGCGGCCGGCGAATAGGGATCGGCGAGGCTCGCAGCCCTGAAGGTCTCGAGCAGCACGCGGTAACGCTCGTCGGGCTCGGCGGCGCTGTCGGGGGGTGGGCTGGTGCCCTCGGCCTCATCCACCGGGCTCCCGTCAGGCCCGACCGCGGCGAGAGCGACGGCGTTGGCAAAGGGATCCCAGTCCACGCCGGGGTTGTCGATCACCACCGCAGGGATCGTCTGCTCGACGATGTGCTCCATGACGCGCTGGATCATTCTTTGCCGCGCCAGCGCGAGCGCCGGGTTCTCGAGATCGTAATTCGCCTTGATCTCGTCGCGCAGGTTCCAGTGGGCCAGCAAACGCATACCGGCCGGAAACAGCCGCTCACCTCTAGCATCCACGAGGTGGTGCATCCAGATGTTGTACTCGGCGATGTACTGGTCGGACTGGGCGCCGGCACGCGCGATCGCCTGGTTGACCTCCGCCGGGACGCGGCGCCCGAAGCGCTGCGCCAGGCGCGCCTCCGCCCATTGCCGGCGCGTCCACTCATCGCCCTTCTCCAGGCGTTCTTCGAGGGTGGTCAGCGGGAAATTGAGCAGGGCCACGAAAGCCAGTTTGTTGCGGAACATGTCCTCGCCGATGTGGGCCGACGGGTCGAAGGCCGCGAACAGCGAGTCGAAGGGCCTGATGGGCCCGAGATCCAGGTCCGACTGCCGGCGCAGTTCCAGCACCAGCTTGTTCATGTGGCCGTTCATCTGCTCGAGCAGATACTGGAAGCGCTCGAACATCGCGTCCCGCGTCGCCTGGTCGCCGGCGAAATGCGCGCGGGCAAAGGCCGCGAACGCCTC
>CAYTXS010000083.1:0-5001 GCA_964441585.1 uncultured Thioalkalivibrio sp. | reverse complement strand
CTGAAAAGACGATACATTATCCCTCGCGGCGGCCATTGTGGCGATCCGCGCGTGCAGCAGGCTTTCAGCCGCCGGGGGACTTCGTGAAGCTGATGATCCGGCGCCGGTCGCGCTTGTCCGGCCGGGCGGCGGGCGGGCGGCTGCCGGCGAGATCCCGCCGGTGCTGCCGCGCGGCCTCCCGCGCCGCAACACTGGATTCGGTTTCTTCGTAAAGCGCCCGCGCAGCGGCTGCCGGACCACGCCGGTCGGCAAGCGCGGTCACATGCACCTCGAAACGTTCCTCGCCCCGAGAGATCTCCAGGCGATCCCCGGGACGCACCGCCCGCGCGGGTTTGACGCGCTGGCCGTTCAGGTGCACGTGCCCCCCTGCGATCGCCTCCTGAGCGAGGCCGCGGGTCTTGAAAAACCGCGCCGCCCACAACCAGCGGTCCAGCCGCATATCCTGTTGCTCCATGCACTCCAGTTTAGCGCAGCACACACCGGTTGAACCTCCCGCGTTGCTATAATCGCCGCCTGACCGGGCCAGGACATGACGATGAACCAGGATCTACTCGACCGCCTTTCTGCGGAACTTGCGGCACTCAAGAGCGAGGGCCTCTACAAGTCCGAGCGCGTCATCGATTCGCCGCAGGAAGCGGCCATCAGCATGCTGGGCGGCCGCGAGGTCATTAACCTCTGCGCGAACAACTACCTCGGGCTGGCCAACCACCCGGAATTGATCGCGGCGGCGCACGAGGCACTGGATCGCTACGGCTACGGGATGGCCTCGGTGCGTTTCATCTGTGGCACCCAGACGCCGCACAAGGAGCTTGAACGCCGCATCAGCGCCTTCCTCGGCATGGAGGACACCATCCTCTACCCGTCCGGTTTCGATGCCAACGGCGGGCTGTTCGAGACCCTCCTCGGCGAGGAGGACGCGGTTATCAGCGACCAGCTGAACCACGCGTCGATCATCGACGGTATCCGCCTGTGTCGCGCGCGACGCTATCGTTACCGGCACGACGACATGGCCGACCTGGAGGCCAAACTCCGCGAGGCGGCCGATGCGCGCGTGCGCCTGATCGCCACCGACGGCGTGTTCTCGATGGACGGCACCATTGCCGACCTCGCGAAGATCTGCGAGCTGGCCGATCGTTACGACGCGCTCGTGATGATCGACGATTGCCATGCCACCGGTTTCCTCGGCGCCACCGGCCGCGGCACGCACGAACGTCATGGCGTGCTGGGCCGCGTCGACATCATCACCGGCACTCTGGGCAAGGCGCTCGGCGGCGCCTCCGGCGGGTTTACCGCGGCGCGCGGCCCCATCGTGGAATGGTTGCGGCAGCGCTCGCGTCCCTACCTCTTCTCCAACACCGTCGCGCCAATGATCGCGGCGACCTCGATCCGGGTGCTCGACATGCTGGAGGCCGGCACCGATTTACGGCGCAAGCTGTGGGACAACGCCCATTTTTTTCGCGAACAGATGAGTGCCCTGGGCTTCGAATTGAAGCCGGGTGCTCACCCGATCATTCCAGTGATGCTGGGGGACGCGAAACTGGCGCTGACCATGGCGGACCGGCTGCTCGAGGAAGGCGTCTACGTCATCGGCTTCGCGTATCCGGTGGTACCTCATGGGCAGGCCCGGATCCGCACACAGATGTCTGCGGGCCACTCGAGGCTGGATCTGGAACGCGCCATCAGCGCCTTCGAAAAAGTCGGCCGCGAACTCGGTGTGATCCGCCAGGCGCGCTGACACGAACGCTTTCACATCGAAACACCCCAACGGAGTCGAACATGCGCGCGCTCGTGAAGGCCAGGGCCGAACCGGGAATCTGGATGCAGGACATCGGCCGCCCGGTGCCCGGTCCCAACGACGTGCTCATCCGCGTCCGCAAGACCGCCATCTGCGGCACCGACATGCACATCTTCAACTGGGACGACTGGGCCGCGAAAACCATCCCCGTGCCGATGGCCGTCGGGCACGAATTCGTCGGGCGCGTGGAAGCCGTGGGCAGCGAGGTCCAGGGCATCGTGCCCGGTGACCGCGTCTCGGGCGAAGGCCACCTGACCTGCGGTCATTGCCGCAACTGCCGCGCCGGTCGTCGCCACCTGTGCCGCAACACCGTGGGCGTCGGCGTGAACCGGCAGGGCTGCTTCGCGGAATATCTATGCATTCCGGCCAGCAACGTCTTCAAGCTGCCCGACGCCATCAGCGACGACGTCGCCTCGATCCTCGACCCGCTGGGCAATGCGGTCCACACGGCGCTGTCCTTCGATCTGGTCGGCGAGGACGTGCTGATCACCGGCGCCGGCCCGATCGGCATCATGGCGACGGCCATCGCCCGCCATGTGGGCGCGCGTCACGTCGTGGTCACCGACGTGAACGATTACCGCCTGGACCTGGCCCATCGCATGGGCGCCACGCGGGCCATCAACGTCACACGGCGGAAGCTCGACGACGTCATGCAGGAACTCGACATGCAGGAAGGCTTCGACGTGGGGCTGGAGATGTCGGGCAATCCGCAGGCACTGCGGGACATGCTGCGCACCATGCATCACGGCGGCGGCGTGGCCCTGCTGGGCATTCCTCCCGGCGAGACGGCGATCGACTGGAACCAGGTGATATTCAAGGGACTGACCCTGAAGGGCATCTACGGGCGCGAGATGTTCGAGACCTGGTACAAGATGGCCAGCATGCTGCAGAGCGGCCTCGACGTGAGCCCTATCATCACGCACCGCTTCGATGCGGCCGATTACCTCGAGGGCTTCGAAGTGATGGGCTCGGGACGGTCCGGGAAAGTCATCCTCGACTGGAGTTGACCGAGGCTGTGCAGACTGCGGACTTCAGAAGCTGTCGCAGAAACAGTGGTAATAGAGGTTCCGCGGGTCGCTGAGTTCGCCGAGCCGGTCGATATCGGTGATCACGCTGCGCACCGGCGACGGCAAGCGCTCGAGCCAGGACGCAGGCGAACCGACCCAACCCGCATCCATCACGCTGGACAGCATGTCGGCCATCAGGCGCTCGGCGAAATCGGGCGCCACCTCGATCGTCTCGATGCGGTAATCGTCTCCCAGGCCGGCCATGGACGCCGCGGAGGCGACAGCATCTTCCAGTGTGCCCAGGCGGTCCACCAGGCCGGCATCCACGGCCACCTCGCCGAGCCAGACGCGGCCTTCGGCATAGCGCTGCACCTGGGCGGGCTCCATCTCGCGATGCTCCGCGACGAAATTCTTGAAGCGGGCGTAGCCCTCATCCACGACCAGCTCGAACATCTCCTTCACGTCTTCGCTTAGCGGCCGGTCGAGACGTAGTTCGCCGGTGTAGCGGTGCGTACCGACGCCGTCCACGCTGACGCCCACGTTGTCCATGAGGCGCCCGAAGTTGGGGAACATGGCGACGGTGCCGATGGAACCCGTGATGGTGGTCGGATGCGCCCAGGTCTCATCGACCGGGATCGAAATCATGTAGCCCCCGGAGGCCGCCACGCCGCCCATCGAGGCCACGACCGGCTTGCCCGTCGCCCGCAGCATCTCGACCTCGCGCATGATCGCCTCCGAGGCCAGCGCGCTGCCGCCGCCGCTGTCGACCCGTAGCACGACCGCCTTGACGTCGTCGTCGGTGGCGGCCTGGCGGAGCAATTCCCGCAGGCTGACGTCGCCGATGCTGCCCGGCGGCTGATAGCCCGGCATGATGTTGCCGCGGGCCACGATCACGCCCACCGCGGGAGCACCGGCGTCGGTCTCGGTCACGCCGGCCGCAAGTCCCAGCGCGGCCTGGTATTCATCTGCGAAAACGCCGAGATATTCGCCATCCTCGTCACGGGCGCCCGTTTCAGCGAGCCGTCGCTCAAGTTCCGCCACCGTCCGCGTGCCGTCCACCAGTCCGGCATCCAGTGCGGTCTGTGCCAGGTCGCCACCGGCCGCGCGCAGGCGCGGAAGAATCTCGTTCGAGTAATCGTCGAGCACTGCCGGCTCGATGCGGCGCGCCTCCGCGACCGCCTCCCGCCAGGCCGCCCAGAGCCCGTCCGCGATCGGCTGCATGTTTTCCCGCGTTTCCGGCGACATGCTGTTGCGCACATAAGGTTCGCCGTAGCTCTTGGCCTCGCCGGCCGAGAACACGTGCCAGTCGATCGACAGCTTGTCGAGAGCATCGCTGAAATAGTTGCGGTAGAAGCCGTAGCCCTGGAAGAACACGGCGCCGGCCGGGTCGAGATAGAGCTCGTCGGCGTGCGCGCCGAGATAAAACTGCGGCTGTTCGAGGAAGGCGGCCGAAGCGATCACCGGCTTGCCGGTCTCGCGGAAGCGGACCAGCGCGGTAGCGATGCGTTCGAGCTTGTCCAGGCTGCCCCCCTGCAGTCCGTCCAGCTCGAGGTGGATAGCTGTGACCCGACCATCGGCGGCCGCATCGTCGATGAGGTCGACAAGTTCGCTGAGCAGGACCTGGTCAGGTTCGAGACCGCGGGCCGCCTCGAGGGCCCGCTGCAGCGGCTCGCCGGCATACTGCTCGACCAGCACGCCCTGCGGGCTCAGCACCAACGCGAAGGCGTCGGGAAGCTGTGCCGGGCGCTGCGCGAAGATCAGCACGATGACCAGCAGCACCAGCAGCATCAGGACTAGGTGCACCCCGCGGCGCACCCCATCCAGCACGCGCCAGGCGTAGCCGAATACCCGACCTACGCCGCGCAACAAGGAATCAGACCTTTTCCTTGATACGTGCGGCCTTGCCGGTGCGGTCGCGCAGGTAGTAAAGCTTGGCGCGACGCACGTCGCCGCGGCGCTTCACCTGTATCCCGGCGATGGCCGGGCTGTAGGTCTGGAACACGCGCTCCACGCCCTCGCCGTGCGACATCTTGCGCACGGTGAACGCGGAGTTCAGGCCCCGGTTCCGGCGAGCGATGACGACGCCCTCGAAGGCCTGCAGACGCTCGCGGTTGCCTTCCTTGACCTTCACCTGGACGACGATCGTGTCGCCCGGCGAAAAGTCGGGGAATTCCCGCTGCATCTGCTCTTTGTCCAGTT
>CAYTXS010000082.1:0-9756 GCA_964441585.1 uncultured Thioalkalivibrio sp. | reverse complement strand
CCGGTGGGACGACAGCATCCCGATGCAGAACTGAAGTCGTCCGCAGGCTGCGCCGATACGTCCGTCGGCGCCCTTCTCCGGCCTCAGCGCCGGGCTCCGCATCGTCGGACTCGTTCGATCAGGATACGCGCGAGTACCACGGCCTCGCGGAGGCCTCCCCGATCCTCGGGCAGATACACTTCCAGGCCGACGTACAGTGGTCGCCCTCCCTCCCAGATGACCGCCGGGATGCCGGTGCGTGCTCCCGCCTCGACGCGGCCCGGTTGCACATTCGCGTCGGCTGCCTCACCCGGCGCGACGATCCTTACCAGGCGTACGCGGCCGGCGAACCGGGTGTCTTCCACACTCGCGCCGACGCAGTCCAGCAACTCCGCGTCGTGGCAATAGACGTCGGCACTCGCGCCGTGCTCGTCGAAGCCGCTGTGCAAATCGATCAGCAGACCGTATCGCCCCTTGACCTGCTGATGGAGTTGAAGATAAAGCTCTCTCTGCCGCGCCTCGTAGTAGAACTGCTGGTTCACGTCCACGCAGCGCTGCGCCACACCCTCCGGGATACGCAGCAGGTCGATCCGCCGGGTGTCCAGCCCGTCCGTCACCCGGTCGCCGAATCCGAGCTCCTCGCGGTGGACTCCCGTGACCAGCACCGTCTCGGCAGCCATCGATCAGCCTCCGGCCGGCGGTTCGGCGTTCATCCGGTCCACTCGTAGATTTCGACGCGCTCCGGCTCGCACTGGCAGCAGCTGCCGCAGACCGCTCCGCCGGACAGCTTTCTCACACGGCCCTTCACGACCCACCTGTGCAACATGCCGCGGAGCGCATCGGGTTCGCAGCGGAAACGCATCGCCATATCGGCCAGCGAAGCGCTACGCTCGGCCTGCAGATAATCCCGGAGTTCGGAGAGGATCATGCCGATTTACCTCGTTCTTCGCTCTCGCCGGCGCACGATCACCCCTCCCGGATCGCTCTCAGCGGCAGGGCGGAACGCGACCGGCGCTGGCCACGGTATCGCATCGCGGCGATGACGATGGCGAATGCGATCAGGATGCCGCCGATCCAGGCCGCCGACGAGGCGGGGTGCTGCGTGAACCTGGCAGCCTGGTAGAAGAGGGTGGCCATGGCATAGGCGAGTCCGGTGGTCCAGCCGGCCACGAACAGCGCCCAGCGGGTGCCGGCCTCCCGGTAGATGGCAGCGGTCGCGGCGATGCAGGGGAAGTACAGCAGCACGAACAGCAGATAGGCGAAGGCACCCGCCTGGCCGTCGAAGCGCTGCGCCATGGCGCCGAAAGTACCGATGCCGACCTCCTGCGCCTCTGCCGCCGCGGCCTGGTCGCCGACATCGCCGATGTTCAGACCCAGCGGATCCAGCCAGCTGCCGACGGCGTCGCCCAGGTTCGCCGGTATGGTGGCCAGGCCCTCGCCGACGGTGCCCACGAGGTCGAAGCTCTGGCCGGCCTCCGGCTCGTCGGGCGGCAGCACTTCCTCGGTCTTGTCGGCACGCCAGCTGAGCGGCTTGGGCATGGTCTGGCTGCGCAGTTCGCTCTCGGCCTCCTCGCCCAGCGTGGTGTAGAGCGCGTCCAGCGTTCCGACCACGGCCTCCTTGGCCATCAGGCCGGTGAAGATCCCCACCGACGCGGGCCAGTTCTCCTCGTTCAGGCCGAAAGGCGAGAACACGGGCGAGATCGTGCGGCCCACCTCGGACAGAACGGACCTTTCGCTGTCCTCGTTGTTGAAGCTCCCGTCGGTACCCACGCTGTTGAGCACGTTGAGTACCAGCACCATCGGCACGATGACCTTGCCGGCACGGAACATGAAGCCCTTGGTGCGATCCCAGGTGCGCAGGCCGATACCCTTGAGCGTGGGCAGGTGATAGGGCGGCAGCTCCATGACGAAGGGAGTGACCTCGCCGCGCAGCAGGGTGTTCTTCAGCACCAGGCCGGTGAGAATGGCGGCGCCGAGGCCGATGACATAGAGCAGGAACACCAGGTGCTGCCCCCACGCAGCGAAGAACGCGGCCGCGAACAGTGCGTACACGGGCAGGCGGGCACCGCAGGACATGAAGTGCGACATGGTCATGGTCATCAGCCGGTCGCGCTCGTTCTCCAGCGTGCGGGTCGCCATGATGGCCGGCACGGTGCAGCCGAAGCCGACGATCATCGGCACGAACGACTTGCCCGGCAGGCCGATGCTGCGCAGGAAACGGTCCATGACGAAGGCGGCCCGGGCCATGTAGCCCGAGTCCTCGAGTATGGACAGGAACAGGAACAGGAACGCCACGATGGGGACGAAGGTGGCCACCACCTGGATGCCACCGCCGATGCCGTTGGCCAGCAGCACGGTCAGCCACTCCGGCGAGCCGATGCCGGCCAGCAGCCCGGCGAATCCATCCACGAAGATGGCGCCGCTGACGATATCGAAGGCGTCGATGAAGGCGCCGCCGATGTTGATGGTGAACATGAACATCAGGTGCATCGCGAACAGGAATACCGGGATGCCGAGCGCGCGGTTGAGCACGACGCGGTCGATGCGGTCGGAGAGACTGCGCGTCACCTCGCCCTTGCGTTTGACGGCGCCCCGGGTGACCTCGTTCACGAAGCCGTAACGGGCATCGGCCAGGCTGATGTCGATGTCGTCGCCCAGCGCTTCCTCTGTCTCCTGCTGGAGCGCCGCGAGTTCACGGTCGATCTCCGACCCCGCCATGCGCCGGGCCAGCGTATCGCCTTCGAGCAACTGTATCGCGAGCCAGCGGGGATCGGCGCCGTTCGTGCGTGCCACCTCGTCGATACGCGACAGGAGCGAGGCCACGGCCTTTTCCACCGCGCCGGGATACGGCACCTCGGCGCTCGGCGGCCGCTCCGCCCGCGCCGCCTCCAGGATGACCTTCCGCAGTTCGTCCACGCCCTTGCCGCTCGCAGCGACCACGGCCACGACCGGGCAGCCGAGGCGTTCCGACAGTGTGTCCACGTCGATCTCGATACCGCGCTCTTCGGCCACGTCCATCATGTTAAGCGCCACGACCATCGGCACCTTCGTCTCGAGAAGCTGCGAGGTCAGGTAGAGATTGCGCTCGAGATTGGAGGCATCGACGATGTTCAGGACCAGATCGGCTTCACGCCCCGCCACGTAGTCCCGCGCGATTGCCTCGTCGACCGAGACGCTGTCGTCGGAGACTTCCAGGGAATAGGTGCCAGGCAGGTCCACCAGCTCGACGGCGACGCCGTCGAAGACGTAGCGCCCGACCTTGCGCTCGACCGTGACGCCGGGCCAGTTGCCGACCCGTTGCCTGGAGCCGGTCAGCGCGTTGAACAGGGTGGTCTTGCCGCAGTTGGGGTTGCCGACCACGCCGACGGTGTATTGCTCGCTCATCAATTGTCCTGCGCTACTGTGTTTTTCCGCTGTCTCTGCCACTAGCTCTTTTCCACCAGCAGACTCGCTGCCTCGTCCTTGCGGAGGCTGAGGGAGAACCCGCGCACCCGGATCTCTACCGGGTCGCCCATGGGGGCGTAGCGGGTCACGGTGAGTTCCGTGCCCGGGGTGAGGCCCAGCGACAGGAGCTTGCGGCGGTAGGTCTTGCTGCCCTCGCCGAAGCCCACCACGCGACCCGAGTCGCCCACGGACAGCTGTTTCAGATTCATTGACATTGCAGTTGCCTCTGCGCAGGGCCCCGGCTACGCGGGAACCACCATGATCTTCTGTGCCATGCCGGCACCCAGGGCGAGTCGCGTCTCGCCGCGCAGCACCACCATCTTGCCGCCCTGATGCTGCGACACCGTCAGCTCGCTGCCAACGTTGAGTCCCAGTGACGTCAGGCGCATCTCGAGTCCCTTGCCGCCGCGCAGCAGGTGGATGCGCACCGTGTCGCCTTCGCCGGCCATCGGCAGCGGGAAAGCCTTCTCGCCGGACCGCTCCGCGGCAGCCATCAGGCAGCCTCCTTCGGGTCCTGTTCGGCGTCTCGGTTCATGCTGAACAGGCTAGCAATGATGAGAATGATTCATATTCGTATTGTCCACCGGGCCGTACCTATAGCCCGAAGGGCGCAAGCGGCAAATACCTAATGCGAATCGTTCTCATTTGCGATTCAATGGATCCCCGGATTCAGTACGACACGCTCGAGGGAGGTCGCTTGCGCGCCCGCCCCCCGTTCGAAGGGAGGTTCAATGAAGCTCGTATCAAGGTCTGTTCACTGGCCGGTGCTCGTCGCAGGGTGTGCCCTGATCACCGCCAACGTCTCGGCCGAGGAGCCGTTCTCCGATACCTTAATGGGTACGTTGGCTGGCGACTCGGGCGGAGCACGGACCTCGCTGCTCGAGCGCGGCGTGCTGGCGGAGGCAGCCAATACCACCGATTTCTTCGCCAGCGTCGACGGCGGTGCCAGCGACGACTCGACCGTCTCCAACCTGTTCGAACTGGCCGTGACGGCCGACATGGGCGCTGTCGCCGGCCTGCGGGGCGGCACGCTGTTCTTCCTCGGCCTCGGCACCCACGGCGACGACCCCGGCGCATCCTCGGGCACCGTGCATGCCCCGAGCAACCTGGCCGCCGACGACGCCTGGCGAGTCCTCGAGTTCTGGTACGAGCAATCCCTGCTGGCCGACCGCGCCGGCCTGCTGTTCGGCTTCTATGCCGTCGACTCGGAGTTCGACGCCAAGGAGACGGCCGGTGTCTTCCTCAATGGGGGGTTCGGCACCGGCCTGGAGTTATCCGAGACCGGCTTGAACGGCCCCTCCATCTTCGCGGTCACCGGCCTGGCCCTGCGGGGGCGCCTCCAGGTCACGCCGGAGTTCGGCCTGCGTGCCGCGGTGGTCGAGGGCGCCCCCGGCGACCTGGACGACGCCACCGCCTCCTTACAGTGGGACTTCGACGACGATGAGGGCGTCTTCATGATCGTCGAAGCCGACTGGCAGCCGGGCGGCTTCGAATTCCTCCGCGTCGGCCTCGGCGGCTGGCGTTACACCACCGATTTCGAGCGCCTGGACGGCGGCGGCATAGACGACGGCTCGGCCGGCATCTACGGCTTCGTCGAGGGCGTCATCTTCAGCGAAGCGGGCAGTGACGATCAGGGGCTGAGCGGATTCCTGCGGCTCGGGCGCGCCGACGAGACGGTCAACCGCTTCGGCGATTACCAGGCCGCCGGACTGGTCTACACGGGCCTGCTGCCGGGACGCGACGAGGACGTGCTCGGCCTGGGCATCTCGTCGGTGGATAATGGCGATGACTTCGTCGACAGCGTGCGCGCCGAGGGCGGCCTTATCGACCGCCGCGAGACGGTGGTCGAGTTGACCTATCACGCCCGGGTATTGCCCTGGCTGAGCGTGCAGCCGTCCGTGCAGTACACGATGGACCCGGATACGGATCCGGCGCTAGATGATCACCTGGCTGTGGCGATCCGCCTCGGCGTGACACTGTAGACGTCCACGGGAGGACCACGAATGAGCGCAATTCAGTATCGACTCACGGCGGCGGCGGCCGCGCTCGGCCTGGCCGTCGCGCTCGGCGGCTGCGCGCGCACCCCCGAAACCCCGGGCACCGCGGCGGCCGAGACCGCGTGCGACGAGGACCGCGGCACGCCCCGGGCACCGGCCGGAATCCGCACGGTGTCCAATCCGCTGACCATCACACCCCGGATCATCGCGACCGGTCGCCGGCTGTACGAGGAATCGGCAAACCCGGTGGCGTGTGCGCAGTGCCACGGGGTCGACGGTACCGGGAACGGGCCGCTGGCACGTCACCTGGAGCCAGCGCCTTCCAACCTCACCTGCGATTTCTACCGGGACGTGCCGGACGGGCAGCTGTTCTGGATCACCCGGGAAGGGTCGAGCTTCATGGGCGACGAGCCGGGATTCGCCGACGTGGACCGGCCCGGGCGCCGCGACCGGCCGACGGCGATGCGCGCGCACCGCTATTACCTGTCGGAGCAGGAGACCTGGCAGGTCATAGCCTATCTGCGCACGTTCCACGCGGAGGAAGAGGACTGACCGGGCCGCTTTGCCGAGGTGGCGTCGAGGCCGGTGATGCATCCGTCATGGCAGGACCCGCCCCCGGCTAGAACTTGTGCGGCCGCAGGATTTCCACCGCCTCGAGATAGGTGATGCCGGAGTAGTTGTCGAAGAAGCGCTCCGCCACCTCGTCGGCGATGCGGTTCGCCGCCTCCCGGTCACCGGTGATTACCTCTATCTTCACGTTGCTGAACTCGTCCACGACCGCGGCACGGTTGGTCGAGCGGACTCCGCGGCTGCCCTTGCCGCCGGCGGCCACCACCGTGTAGCCCTTCGCCCCCGTCGACTCGATCACCCGGGCCACCTGATCCAGGATGAGCTTCTCGGTGATGATGACGACCTTCGTTGCCTTGTAATGCTCCATTGCTCGCTCCTTCCCGCGCGGCTGCGCGGTCATTATCTCTCGCCGTGCAGTGCTTCGCGCGCCCTCAGAGCCCGAACACCGCCTCGGCGAGCGCGATGTACAGCGGGATGCCGACGGCGATGGCCACCGGCGTGCCCACGCTGGTCGAGGAACCGATGTACGAGGACGGGTTCGCCGACGGGATGGCTGCGCGCAGCGTCGGCGGCCCCGAGATGTCGGAGCTCGAGCCGGCCATCACGGCCAGCAGGATCACCCCGCCCGGGCTGAAGCCGGCCACGAGGTGGGCGACGTAGCCGAGGCCGAAGGCGATCAGGCCGTGCACCAGGGGAGCGAGCGCGCCGTAGACGGCATACCAGTGCGCCACGCTGCGCAGCTCGTTCAGGCGGGTCCATGCCTCCATGCCCATGGTCAGCATCAGGATCGACAGCAAGCCGCGGAACAGCGGGTCGTAGAAGCCCTCGTAGACGAGCTCGGGGCGGGTCAGCAGCCCCAGCACCAGACCGAGCAGCAGTGCCGAGAGCGCCGATCCCCGCAGGCTGTCGGTGATGATGGAGCCGATGCGAACCGCCTCCCGCACGCCACCCTCACGTCTCGCCAGGTAGACGTTCGCCAGCACGATCGCCACGATCAGCGCGGGTATGTCCATGAACGGATACAGCGCCGGCACCCAGGGCTCGTAGAAGACGTCCTGCTCTTCCAGCATTACCATCGCCGCCGCCAGCGTGGAGGCACTCACCGCCCCGAACAGCCCGGCGGTGGCGATGCCGTCCTCCGTCCGCACGCCGGGCAAGGCGGCCAGGGCGTAGCGGCCGACGATCACGATGGCACATCCCACTGCCATGGCGATCACCGCCGGCAGCAACATGTCGCCGAGGCGTGCCTCGCGAATCTCCATGCCGCCCTCCAGTCCGATGCGCATGAGCAGCATGTAGACGCAGAATTTGTAGATGGCGTCCGGGATCTGCAGCTTGCTGCCGGTAGCGGCGAGTACCATCCCGCCGATCAGGAACGCCAGCGCGGGCGACTGGAACTGGGTGAGCAGTCGGCTGAAGAATTCGAGTAAGAGGTCCATTGGCGATCTCCGGCAAAGCGGTCCGACACTCGGTCCGACGATTGGCACGACAATTGGTCGGAGCCGAATCTTGCGCAACGGATACTCTTCCGTAAAATAGATTTATTATTAGGAACCGTTCTTTTTATGCGAACAGAGACACTGAGACGGCTGAATTTCCGCCACCTCCACTACTTCTGGGTGGTCGCGAAGGAAGAGCACCTGACCCGGGCGGCGGAACGGCTGCATGTCTCCCAGTCGGCGATCTCCTCGCAGATACGCCAGCTGGAGGACGAGCTGGGTCACGAACTCTTCGTGCGCGAAGGGCGTTCGCTGCGGCTGACGGAAGTGGGCAGCCTGGTGCTGGGCTACGCCGAAGGCATCTTCAACCTGGGCGCGGAACTGCTGGAGACGGTCCGCGGCGGCGACGGCCATGAGATGGCGGAGCTGCGGGTGGGCGCGGTCGCCACGCTGTCACGCAACTTCCAGCAGAACCTGCTGCGCCCGGTGATCGGCGACGAGGATCTGCACCTGGTCATCGAGTCCGCGAGTCTCGAGGAACTCATCGGCCGGCTGCGGGTGCATAAGCTCGATCTGATCCTGTCGAATCGCCCGGTGACCAGCGACGACCAGCTGCCGCTAAGCTGCCGGCGCATCGCCCGCCAGACCGTGTGCCTGGTGGGCCCGTCCCGCCCGGGCCGGCGGCGCTTCCGTTTCCCGGAGGACCTGGCCAGCACCGCCCTCCTCCTCCCGGGCCACAGCAGCGAGATCCGCAGCCAGTTCGACCTGCTGTGCGAGGAGCTGGGGCTGGCGCCGAGGGTATCGGCAGAGGTGGACGACATGGCCATGCTGCGGTTGCTGGCGCGGGATTCGGGGAGCGTGGCGCTGGTGCCGGAGGTGGTAGTGCAGGACGAACTGGAACAGGGGGTCCTGCGCAAGTACTGCGAGGTTCCCGACATCCACGAGAACTTCTATGCCATCACGGCACGGCGGCATTTCCGTTCGGCGGCGCTGAAAGCCGTGCTGCAAGGTGCGTGAGCGGGCCGGCACACCGCCGTGACGACGGCCGCCCCTGCGGCGCCGGCCGCAGCAGATTACCTCAGATACGCGCTCGCAGCAGCGAACTCAGCGAGTAGTTCACGCCCTTGCTGACGATCACGCTGAGCGCCATACGGCCGATCTCCGATACCAGCGGCGCCGGAGCGGCGGCGGCCGCCGGCTTCGCGACCCGAGTGACGGACGGCTTGGTGACGCTGCTGGCGCTGATTGCGCAGTGCTCGCCGATGAACGACATGATGTCGTCGGCATCGGCCGTGGCCGCATCGTAGAAGATGGTGACGCTGGCGGCCTTCTCGTTCAGCCGCACATCCCGAACTCCCTCACGGGTACTGAGTTCGCGCAGGAGCCGGCTGCGCTCCGGCGAGGCGTGGCGGAACAGCCGCGCCCGCAGGCGAAGACGGCCGGGAACGTGGTGCAGATACTCAGTCATGGGCCCGCTCCAATTGATGAAATTTCTGCCGCTGGAAGACGCCCTGGTCAGGTTGGTGCGTCTTCCATGATTGACACTCTAATGCGAATCATTACTATTTGCAATTCGCGCAGCGCAGCAAAAAGAGGCTCTGGAAAAGTGATAGCCAGCACCGTTCCCGGTCGCATCCGGATTCGCTCCGGACGGCTCAAGTCCCGCAGGATCGCCACCGCAGTGCGCGAGGCGGCCACGGCCCTCGACGGAGTCAACAGCGCCAGGGTGAACGCCGCGGCAGGCAGCCTGGTGGTGACCTACGACGCGGCCGCGAGCGACGGCGAGCGACTGGAGAAGAAGCTCGAGGATGTCTGCCTGACGGCCGGCCGTGACGTGTTGCCGGTGCGGCGGGATCTCCAGGCGCAGCTTGACCGGGTGACGAAAGTCGGGATGATCGCCACCCTCGGCACGTCACTGGCCTACGGCTATGCCGGGAAGAAGCGGCCGCACATCGCCTTCGGGTCGGCCTTCCTGGTGTTCGCCGGCCTGCACATGCTGCGTTATCGGGCCAGGCTGCTGCGCTAGCTCTCGCCGCCACCCTCGCCGGTCCGGGGTTCGCCCGCCGAAGCCGCGCTCTTCTTCTTCGCGGTCTTCTTCGCAGTCTTCTTTCGGCTCGTTTTATTCTTTGCTGCCTCTTTCTTTTTCGCCGTCTTCTTCTTCGTCTTCTTCTTCGCGCCCGCCTTCTTTGCCGGCGCCTTTCTTGCCGCAGCCTGCGAAGCCTTCGCGGCGCCGCTCTTGCCGCCCGCGGCCCGGCCCATCCGGTTCCGGATGTCGTCCAGGCCATGGGAGACCTTGTCGCCCACCTCGCCGGCCGTCTCCCTGACCT
>CAYTXS010000081.1:0-9777 GCA_964441585.1 uncultured Thioalkalivibrio sp. | reverse complement strand
CCGAGAAAGCGGTGGGTGAGACGATGCGCCGCCTGCAGGAAATGCGCCACGAGGCCGCCAGCTCGATCATCGTGCCGGAGGGCGGCGGTGGCGGACTGGGTGGCGGTGGACTGGGCGGCGGCGGACTGCCGGGCGCAGGCCCTGGCCCCGGCAAGATCCGCATCCCCTGAACGCCAAAATGCCAGCAGCCGGCGGGGTCGGCTCCGCTACAATAGGGCGACCAATAACAGGCGATTTGGACAGGCCGGCATGACGTATTGCGTGGCGATCTCGGTGGACGAAGGCCTCGTGTTCGCGTCCGACTCGCGCACCAACGCGGGTCCGGACCAGGTGAGCGTGTTCGGCAAGATGCACGTCCTGGTGGAAGAGGCGGACCGGTTTCTGATTCTCCTGTCCGCCGGGAATCTCGGCACGACGCAGGCCGTGCGGACCCGTATCCGCCACGATCTCGAGTTCGACCGGCAGCCCAATCTGAAAACCCTTCCCAGCATGGCCGAGGTGGCCGAGTATCTCGGCTCCATCAACGCGGAGCAGCGCCGCAAGCACGCCGAGAACAGCGAGCATGACGGCTCCATGACCGCGACGTTCATCCTCGGGGGGCAGATCGCGGGGCGCGACCCGGGAATTTTCCTCGTCTATCCCGAGGGCAACTACATCCGCGCTTCGAGCCAGACGCCTTTTCTACAGATCGGCGAACTGAAGTACGGCAAGCCGATCCTGGATCGCCTCGTCAAGACGTCGCTGTCGCTGGAGGACACGGCGCGTGTCTCTCTTATCTCGATGGATGCGACGATGCGGAGCAACGTCACGGTGGGACCGCCGATCGAGGTCCTGATGTACAACCCGAGCAAACCGCGCATGCTGCGCCACATGGTGTTCGGTCCGGACGACGACTACCTGCGAGAGTTGGGCCGTAGCTGGCAGGGCTACGTCGAGAAGGCGTTCAGTGTCCTGCCGCCGCTCCCGCCCCGGCCGACGGAGTTGCTGCGAGTCGTCGATGAATGAACGCCAGTTTGGCGCGCACCGGACCATTCAGGACGAAGGGATAGGGATCATCGACGCCCAGGCCGCGTGCGAGCTCATTGAGCCGCACGGACACGGATATCCATAGCGAGACTTCGGCATCCCAGTCGGCTGCCGGCGCGGAGACGAAGTGTGTGGCCCGGGCGGTTTCCAGCCCGTCGGTAATGTGCAGGTAATGCGACCAGCATTCCGCCCAGTCTTCCTGCGGATGGCTGGATGCATACGGGCTGACGTAGTGCTCGCCCCAGTGAGCGGCGGGACCGGCCTCGTGGTAACGCGCGAGCGCCGCCGCGTAGTCGTCACGCTCGTCGCCGAACAGGGCGCGGAATTCGTCTCTTGCCGGGCCCGGCGGCGCCAGCAGTTCGTGGTAGTAGTGGCCGCTCTCGTGGCGGAAATGCCCGAGCAGCGTGCGGTATCTTTCCGACATCTGCTCGCGGACCACGTGGCGTGCGACGTCGTCGGCTTCGAGCAGGTTGATGGTGATGATGCCTGCGCGATGGCCCGTCATGACGAGCGACTCGGCGACCTGCGGGTTGCTGCGCTGGTCCTCGAGAAACTCGAAACGCAGCGGTGCACGCCCGTGCGCCGCCTCCAGCGGCAGGCCGAGCTGGATCAGGCTGTACACGAGACGACGCTTGGCGTGTTCGATGCGCCGCCAGAGCACGAGATTGTGCTCCGTGGACAGGTTCGGGATGATGCTGTTGAGCCGACACGCCACGCAGAAGTGGCTCGGATCGTCGGCGGGCAACAACCAGTTGCATGCCGTGTGCAGCTCCCGGTTGCGGCAGGCTTTCCATGGTCTGCCGTCGGCGGCGACGAAAAACGTCTCTCCCAGCGGGCGCGAAAGGAACTCGGCTTTCGGGGGCGCATAGCCGAGGTCCGCCCCGCAGGCGGTGCACCAGTAGTCGTCGAAGAACACGCGCGCACCGCAGTTGCAATCGAACAGCTTCATGCGGCCCGGTCCGGCAGGAACCAGGCGCCGGAGACTTCGGTGTGCACCTGCGCGAGTTCCAGCTGGAGGTTGTCCATCAGGTTTCGCAATGCCGTTTTCTCGATGCCGCCCATGCGTTGT
The DNA here is from genome assembly GCA_964441585.1 of uncultured Thioalkalivibrio sp. GTDB lineage: Bacteria > Pseudomonadota > Gammaproteobacteria > Steroidobacterales > XN24 > XN24. Next base: position 7,682 of record CAYTXS010000081.1, on the reverse strand, counting down.
GCATCGAGGATCCGTTGCAGTCGCACGGCGCAATGCAGCGGCGCCTCGTGTTTGGGCAGTTTCAACATGCTCGCTTCCAGTTCCAGCAGGCAATGGCTGACCGCTCGCGGGAAAAGCGGGTCGTTCAGCAGGAAACGGATGACATCCTCCGCCCGGATCCGTCGGCGCACGTACTGGCGATACATCTGGTAACCCGACAAGGATTTGAGCACCGCCATCCAGAGCGTGTTCTCGAATCGTGCAACCCCGTCCCCAGCTTCCAGGAGGCTGGCCGCCGCGATGTCTATGATGCGCGTGGTCATGTCGGCGCGCTCGAGGTTCCGCCCGAGGCGGATGAAATGATAGGCGTCTCCATGGCTCATCGTACCGGACAGCAGACCGGTGGTTTGCTGTACGCCCTGGATGATCTCCGAGAGCACCTCGTGGCGGCGGCGCGGGGAGGCTATCTTCGGCAGGGATTTTTGACCGTACAGGTAGAGTTCGTTGACACAGCGCCAGGCCTCGGTAGGGCACAGGTCGCGAGTGGTACGGAAATTCTCGCGGGCCTGGCCCAGCGAGGCGACGATCGAGCTGGGGCTTTCCGGATCCGAGATCAGGAACCTCAACGTGTCGCGATCGTCCGGTCGTGGGAAGCGTGCGTCGAAGTCCTGCCGGGCGCCGCAGATATCCACCAGCAGAGGCCAGGCGACGCCCGCATCGTGCGGCAGGTCGAGCAAGGCCGCATCGTAGACGCGCACCAGCCGCGCGGTATTCTCGGCACGCTCGAGATAGCGCGCGCCCCAGTACATGCGTTCGGCCACCCGTGACAGCATGTTCAGCTCTCCTCGCTCTCGACGACCCAGGTGTCCTTGCTCCCGCCGCCCTGGCTCGAGTTGACGACCAGGGAGCCCTCGACGAGCGCGACTCGCGTGAGTCCGCCGGCAGTCACCTCGCTGCGTTCCCCCTGCAGGCTGAAGGGCCGCAGATCCAGGTGGCGGGGTTCGAGTCGACCGTTGACCAGGGTCGGAGCGGTGGACAGGCTGAGGACCGGCTGCGCCACATAGTTGCGCGGATCCCGCGACACGAGCTGGCGGAATTTATCGATGTCCGCATGGCTCGCGGCCGGACCGATCAGCATGCCGTAGCCGCCAGATTCGTTCACCGGCTTGACCACCAGGTTCGCAAGATTCTCGAGCACATGCCGACGGTCCGTCTCGTCCACACAGGCGTAGGTCGGCACGTTGGGCAGGATGGCATCCTCGTCGAGATAGTAGCGGATGATGTCCGGCACGTAGGCATACACCAGCTTGTCGTCCGCGACGCCCGCACCCGGAGCGTTGGCGATCGCCACGTTGCCGGCGCGCCAGGCCCGCATCAGGCCGCGCACCCCGAGCATCGAGTCCGGACGAAACTCGTCAGGATCCAGGAAGGTATCGTCGACCCGGCGGTAGATCACGTCCACGCGCTCGAGCCCTGCGATGGTGCGCATGTAGACGCAGTCGTCGTCGGCCACTACCAGGTCGCCGCCTTCGACGAGTTCGGCACCCATCGCCTGGGCGAGGTAGGCATGCTCAAAATACGCGGAGTTATAGATTCCGGGTGTCAGGACGACGACTTCCGGATAATCCAGCGGTCGCGGCGAGAGCGACGCGAGCGTGTCGAATAACAGGGAAGGGTAATCGTCCACCGGCAGGATACGATTGCGCGAAAACAGCTCCGGAAAGACCTGCTTGGTCACGATCCGGTTTTCGAGCATGTAGGAGACGCCCGAGGGAACGCGCAGATTGTCCTCGAGCACGTACAGCGTGCCGTCCGCATCACGTACCAGGTCGCTGCCGCAGATGTGCGCCCAGGCGCCGTGGATCGGTTTGACCCCCCGGCATTCCTTGCGGAAATTGCCGGAGGTTTCGAGCAGCGCGCGTGGGAAGCGCCCGTCTGCGACGATCCGTTGCTCGTTGTACAGATCGTCGATGAACAGGTTCAGCGCCGTCATGCGCTGCTTGAGCCCGGCCTCCACGTGGCGCCATTCGCTCGCCGGGATGATGCGCGGGATGATGTCGAACGGCCAGGCGCGATCGATGTTCTGGCCTTCGCTGTAGACCGTGAAAGTGATGCCCATCTCGAGTATGGCGCGTTCCGCCGCATCCTGGCGCCGACCCAGCTGCTGCGCACTCAATGAGGAGAGGTGTTTCGCCAACTCGCGCGCATGGGGCCTGGGTCGCCCGGGGGCGCCCAGCAGTTCGTCCCAGCCCGTTCCCGGGTCATAGTCGCGCCAGCTTATCTTCATCGGCTGATCTCCATCATCCGAACAGGTCAGTCCACGCGAAGCACCGGCCCTAACGCGTCTCGGCAGGTGCTCACTCGTCGATGGTGAAGCTGATGTCGGCGCGCTTCGCGAGCCGCTCCCGCAGCATGCCGCCGAAGGCGGTGGCCGGTGTCCAGGAGCCGCCGCCGACCGGCAGGCTGGCTTCGTCGAGTGCCAGGCACAGGGCAGCCTCGCCGAGCATGCGGGCCGTGGCGCCGTAACCGGGATCACGCCGCCCGATGACTCGCGCCCTGAGCTGTCGCTCGGGCGCCGTGGGATGACGGCCGATCAGAAGCATATCGAAGCCGCCGGCTTCGCGGGCCGCCTCATCGGGGCCCTCACCCGGCTGCGGCAGAAACAGGCGATTCATCACCGCGCGAGTCGGCCCCAGCGAGGCGGCAGCCATGAATGCGCCGAGTCCCGCCGTGACGGCTGCGGCGCGAGTGAAACCCGCCACGCCCTCACCGGTGAGCACCGCCTCGGCGTAGCGGAAGCGGTGCCCCCAGGGCCAGTCGAGCAGCGCATGGCTTCGCCTCACGATGCGCGTGTTGACGCTCGCCATGACGAAAGGCGCGGTCCAGCCGTCGGCGTCGGAATCGCGCAGGGGACGGACCTGGTCACGTCCGTCCGGCCCCTTGCGCTGGTCCTTGGGGTTCAGTGCATAGGGGTGGCCCATCACGCGGCGGTCGTCGGGATCGCGTTTTGCCGCATCCAGCGCATTGAGCATGCTGGCCACGGTGCCGCCGCTGAAAGTGCCCTTCATGCGCCTGACAAACAATTTCACCGAGCTGCAGGGACGGCCGTAGCGCGCCACCGCCTCTTCCTGCAGGAACTGGCAGCCGAGATCGGAGGGGATCGAATCGAAGCCGCAGGAGTGGACGATCCGTGCGCCGGTCTCGGTCGCCCGCGTCTCGTGCGCGTCGATCATCCGTCGCATCCAGTGGACTTCGCCGCTCAGGTCGCAGTAGTGCGTGCCGGCTTCCGCGCAGGCGGCCACGAGTTCCGAGCCGTGCAGCGCATACGGGCCGACGGTGGAGCAGATCGCGCGGGCGCTGCGCGCCAGGCCGGCGAGCGAGTCGGCGTCGTGACTGTCGCCAAGCAGCACGGGGATACCTGGCGCGCCGATGTCGCGCAACACGGCGCCGAGCTTGTCGGCATCGCGACCCCCGACAGCCCAGCGCAGCTTGCGTTCCTTGCCCGTGCGCACCAGGTGCTCGGCGACGAGGCGCCCCGTGAAGCCGGTCGCACCCCAGAGGATCAGGTCGAAGTCGCGATCTTTCATCTCGTGTGCCGGGCCTCGCGGGTAGAACGCGTAAGCGCCTTAAGATAGCAAGAATGGCCCGCGTTCGGGGCGCAGGTGGTCATGCGGGACTGTGGATTCCATAATCGGGCAGTCAGTCAACATCCCGGAGACGCTCATGAAAACGCGCGCCGCAGTCGCCCTGGCAGCCGGCCAGCCCCTGTCGATCGAGACGGTGGACCTTGAGGGGCCGCGCGAGGGCGAAGTGCTCATCGAGATTCGCGCCACGGGCGTCTGCCATACCGACGCCTTTACGCTTTCGGGCGAGGATCCCGAGGGTGCTTTCCCGGCAATTCTGGGCCACGAGGGTGCCGGCGTGGTGGTCGATGTCGGAGCGGGCGTACGGACGCTGCGCAAGGGTGACCATGTCATTCCGCTGTACACCCCTGAATGCCGGGAGTGCGAGTTCTGTCTCAACCCGAAGACCAATCTCTGCCAGGCCATACGCGCCACGCAGGGTCGGGGCGTGATGCCCGACGGCAGCAGCCGCTTCTCCCTGGACGGCCGCCCGCTGTTGCACTACATGGGCTGTTCCACGTTTTCGAATTACACCGTCCTGCCTGAGATCGCCGTGGCCCGGATTCGCGAGGACGCGCCCTTCGACAAGGTTTGTTACATCGGCTGTGGCGTCACCACGGGGATCGGCGCGGTCGTGTTCACGGCGAAGGTTGAACCCGGTTCGACGGTGGCGGTGTTCGGCCTGGGCGGCATCGGCCTCAACGTCGTGCAGGGCGCGCGCATGGTCGGCGCCGACCGGATCATCGGCATCGACACGAACCCTGCCAAGGCGGCGCTCGCCGAGCGCTTCGGCATGACGGATTTCATCAACGCCGCGGAGGTCGGGGACGTCGCCGGGGAGATCGTTTCTCTCACCGGCGGCGGAGTGGACTATAGTTTTGAGTGCATCGGCAATGTGCAGGTGATGCGCCAGGCGCTCGAGTGCTGCCACAAGGGCTGGGGCACCAGCGTCATCATCGGCGTGGCCGGCGCCGGGCAGGAAATCGCCACCCGCCCGTTCCAGCTCGTCACGGGCCGCAACTGGCGCGGCAGCGCCTTCGGCGGCGCACGCGGGCGCACTGATGTGCCGAAAATCGTGGATTGGTACATGGAAGGCAAGATCAACATCGATGACCTGATCACGCATACGATGCCGCTGGACGACATCAATGATGCATTCGAGCTCATGCACCGCGGCGAGAGCATCCGCTCCGTGGTGCTGTACTGAGATGGCGATCGCCAATCTCCTCGAGACGATCTCGGAGCACCGTTGTTTCGGTGGCACCGTGGGCTACTACCGGCACCGCTCGGCAGTCAACGACTGTGAGATGCGTTTTGCCGCTTTTGTGCCGCCGGCGGCCCGTAACGGGCCGGTACCGGTGCTCACGTGGCTGTCGGGCCTGACCTGCACGGAAGAGACCTTCATGATCAAGGCCGGTGCGCAGCGCGTGGCGGCGGAGCGGGGCCTGATGCTGATCGCGCCCGATACCAGCCCAAGGGGGGAACGGGTGCCGGATGCGGAGGACGCCGCCTGGGACCTGGGTCTCGGGGCGGGATTCTACGTCGATGCCACCCAGTCGCCCTGGGCGCGGCACTACCAAATGTACAGCTATGTCACGGCTGAATTGCCCGAGACTGTTGCGGCGGCTTTTCCCGCGGACATGCGCCGCCAGGGAATTTTCGGGCACTCGATGGGTGGTCACGGCGCGCTGGTGCTTGGGTTGCGACATCCCGAGACCTACCGCTCGGTATCCGCGTTCGCGCCCATTGCGGCTCCCGCACGCTCTCCCTGGGGTCAGAAAGCGTTCAGCGCCTACCTGGGCCCGTATCCGGCGAAATGGCAAGACTGGGATGCGACCGAACTGCTAGGCCAGGGACGACGCTCGCCGCACACCATCCTGGTGGACCAGGGGATCGAAGACCCCTTCCTGGCCGCGCAGCTGAATCCCGAGGCGCTGGAGGATGCCTGCGCCACCGCAGGCCAGCCTCTGGAGCTGCGCCGCCACGCCGGCTACGACCACGGCTACTATTTCATCGCCTCCTTCGTCGCTGACCACCTTGATCATCATGCTGCCGTACTGGGTGCCGGATGAGCCAGGCAGATCGCGAACGCTGGGATGCACGCTACGCCCCTGAAGGCCTGGTGATGGGTTCGTTACCCAAGCCCTTCGTCCGCGAGATGGAGAGCGTGTTGCCGCACGCCGGCCGCGCCCTGGACATCGCTTGCGGCGAAGGCCAGCTGCCCGGCTGGCTCGCGCAACGCGGGCTTTCGGTCACGGCCGTGGACATCTCGCCGGTCGCGCTGGACAAGCTCTCCAGCCGCGCGGTCGAGGACGGTTATGCGGACCGGCTGAAGGTGATCGAGGCTGACCTGGATGACGGCCTGCCCCCTGTGGCGCCGGGGCTCGATCTCGTCACGTGCGTGGATTTCTATTCGCCTGCGGTCATCACCGAGGCTCGGCGCCTGCTGGCGCCGGGTGGGCTATTGCTGGTGCAGGTGGTATTACAGTCCGCCGACGGCGACAGCCCGCATCGCGCCCGGCCCGGCGAAGCGCTCGGATTCGCCACCGGCCTGCGGCTGCATTTCTATCGTGAGGGGGTGCTGAAAGGCCGCACGCTTGCCCAGTTGCTCGCGCAGCGGGTTCCGGCGTCCTTCCTGGCTTTCAGCGACTGAGGACGAGCTTGCCTTCCGGATTGACGCGCAGCCGATATTCTTCGGACTCGTGCACGATCACCACTTCCTTGTCACCGCCCAGGACGACACGGCTGGGAATGCGCACCGGGCGCGTGGCCAGGCGGTTCATCAGGCCGCTGCCCTCGGGGCTGCGCTGCTCGGGAGTCTGCTTGTTCAATGGACATACCTCGGACGCCCGTAGCTTGGAGCCTTACTTTGGGGCGGCCGGGGCGGCGGCCACAATCGGGGATTACCGCAGGTGGTCCGGACCGGCTCAGTACGGCGTGAAGGCTCGGGACACCAGCGCTTCGAGCCGGGCACGTTGCGAGATCAATGAGCGGTGGACGTTGAGCTGGCCGCGCGCCCGCGCCAGATTATGCTCGCCCCGGCTCTGGAACGCCCCAGCATTCCAGCCGAAATAGGATTCATTCAAGATGTCCGCGCAGAATCGTGCGGCCAGTTCCACCTGGATGGTCGCGGTGGCTTCCACCATGGCGGCTGCCTCCTCGCGACTGAGCCAGTCGCCGGCCACTGTTCCGTAGCCGCGCGTCGCGGCCGCGAACAGGTCGACGGAGAAGCCGCTGCGCGGATCGTCTTCGGAGGCGATATTGCACCAGGAGCGAAAGGCGTCACCGAGTTCCAGGGGCAGCGCCATCCGCCCGAGCGTGTCGAGGTCGAGCATGCACAGCGCCCGGTCCTCATGCGCCGCGAATACCAGGTTCGTGATCTTGGGGTCGCCGTGTACGACGCGGGGCGCTGTCGCGGGGAGGGGCGAGAGCGCCAGGGCCGCCGTGAAGATCTCCGCGGCGAGCGCGGCGGCCGGACGGTAAAGCCGATGTTGGCCGTGTGTCTCTAGCGCCCGCTCCAGGTCGCGCAGGTGTCTGTCGGGCTCATGCACCGGGGGACGCACCGAACGGAACTGGTGGCTCAGGTCGTCAAGTGCGCGATGAAAATTTGCCAGCAGCGCACCGGCGGCCATGGCCTGCGCTTCGTTGCTCACCGTCTCGAGAACCCGACCATCGATGTGCGTCATCAGTCGCCATGCGCCGCGCTCATCCGGCAACCACAGTCGCCCGTCGCGGGCGCGCAGCAGGCGCGGCGTCGTCAGCCCCTGCCGGGCCAGGTGCGCGGTGACCGCCTCGATGTCCTCGTTGACCTCCGGGGGGAAAACCGGGTTGAGCTGCTGCAGCACGTAACGCGTGCCGTGCCGATCGAGTGCGGAGAACGTCCGGTTGATCAGGCCGCTGCCCAGCGGCCGGATCGAATCCGGCACCAGGTCCCAGGCGTTGGCGATGTGCAGATCAGGAGTGTCTTCGGGGTTCACGCAGCGCATCGTCCACGGGACGGGGCCTGGCGGCAAGGGCCGCGTGTGCGTTGCGGTGCAATAGCCGCTGTCGTAGGCTCCGCAATCATATGAAAAACCATGT
>CAYTXS010000080.1:0-9861 GCA_964441585.1 uncultured Thioalkalivibrio sp. | reverse complement strand
TCCTCGCCATCGACGAGAAACGCGACACGCGATGCCTTCTCGATGCGCCAGCAGTTTCTTCCCGGCACCAGCAGGCGCCCGGGATCGCGCGCCTCGGTTCCCGTCTCGTCCGCGCGGCCGGCGGCCTCGCCGGAGGCGCCGGACTCGCCAGTTGACTGTGCCTTGTTCGCCATAAACGCCCCAAAGCATAGCGCAGGCATGGATGTGAACAGCCGCGCAGCGTAGCCGGATGGCAATCCCTTAAGATAGCGCGTCCTGTAATCACCGGACCAAGAAACCATGCCGCTGCCCGTATTTCATGCGCCCCTGGCCGGGGCGCGACGCTGCCTGTCGCTGCTCGCCGCCTTGCTGTGGGTTTCGACGATCGAGGCCGCTCCCGGAGTGCCGCCCGAGGCGGGACGAGACGCGACGATCCCCGCACCGGCTGCCGTGCTGGGCTTCGAGCCGGGCGCCCGGCATCCGCAGCACCATGAAATCGTGGCTTACATGCAGGCCCTGGCCGAGGCTTCCGACCGGGTGCGAATCGAGAACACGGGCGAAACCCATGGCGGCCGACCGTTGCTGCTGGCCTATTTCTCCCGTCCCGAGCGGCTGCAGGAGCTGGACACGCTGCGCGCCGGACGGCACGCCGCCAGCCGCGAGGGGCACGGGCCGCTGGTAGCCTGGCTCGGTTATTCGGTCCACGGCAACGAGGCCTCCGGGGCCTCCGCGGCACTGCTGATGGCCTGGCATCTCGCCTCGTCGCAATCACCCGAAGTGCTCGGTTGGCTGGACGAGATGGTGATCGTCATGGAGCCGGTCATCAATCCCGACGGGCTCGACCGTTTCGCCCACTGGGTCAATGCCCACCGGGGCCGCCATCCTGCCGCAGACCCGGCGGATCGGGAACACCATGAGGCCTGGCCGAACGGGCGCACGAACTACTACTGGTTCGACCTGAACCGCGACCTGATGCCGTTGACGCACCCTGAGTCGCAGGCCCGCGTGCGGCACTATCATCTCTGGCGGCCGCACGTGGTGACCGATGTGCACGAGATGGGCATCGAGGCGAGCTATTTCTTCCAGCCGGGAGTGCCCGAACGTAACCACCCGCTCATGCCGCAAGGCAACCAGGAGATCACCGCAGGGCTCGCCGAGGTGCATGGCGAAATCCTCGATGCTGCGGGGCAGCCCTATTACACGCGGGAAAGCTTCGACGACTATTACATCGGCAAGGGCTCGACCTATCCTGACGTGACGGGGGGCGTGGGTATTCTTTTCGAGCAGGGATCTTCCCGCGGCCACGTCGTGGACACTCCCTGGGGCCCTCGCAGCTTCGCGGATGCGATCGCCAACCAGGTGCGCACCTCGATCTCCACGTTGCGCGGCGCGCGTGCCGCGGCGGGCGATCTCCTCGATTACCAGCAAGGATTCTTCCGCGATGCACAGGACCAGGCGCGGCGCGATCGCCGTGCCGGCTGGGTGCTGGGTGACGGCGGCGATCCGGTTCGGGCGGGCGGTCTGCTGGATCTGCTCCTCGGCCACGACATCGATGTCCGCCCGCTCGAGACCGACCTGGACATCGACGGGCAGCAATACCATGCAGGACGCGCCTGGTTCATTTCGGCCAAGCAGGACCACTATCTTTTGCTGCGCGCGCTGTTCGAGGTCCAGGCCGACATGCCGTCCGAGACCTTCTACGACGTCTCTGCCTGGCCGCTGCAGCATGCGTTCAACCTGCCGCTGGCGACGGTGCGTCGCGCGCCAGCTGCAGGCAAGCCGCTGCAGTCGGCACCGAACGTCCGCGGCGGCGAAGTAGACCAGGCTGCTCGCGCCTGGCTCGTCCCGTGGGACCAGCAACGCGCACCCGCGCTGCTCGCCGCCCTGCTGGCGGAAGGCTACCGTGTGCAGGCCGCCACCCTGCCGTTGACCACCGATGTTCCTGCCGGATCTCGCGAAGTCGTGCGCGGCAGCCTTATCGTGCATGCCGGCATCCAGCCAGACGACCTGCCCGCGGTCGGCATGCGCCTGGCAGAGCTCGCACAGCAGCATGGCGTCGAGGTTCTGGCTGCGCGACGCGGCCTCAGCGAGGCGGGAATCGACCTTGGTTCCCCGGCAGCGGTCATGCTTGATGCACCGCGGATCGCGCTGCTGACAGGGCGCGGCCTGAACGGTTATCACGCCGGCTACATCTGGCACTGGTTCGACACCCGCCTGCAGCAGCCAATGACGCAACTCGACTGGCCGCGCGCACTCGGCGACCTGTCACGCTATACGCACGTCATCCTCCCCGACGGGGATTACGACGACATGCCAGCAACCTTCGGCGAGACGCTGGTGAACTTCGTCCAGGGAGGCGGCCAACTCGTCGCGCTGCGCTCAGCCGCCCAATGGGTGGAAACGTTGCCGCTCGAATGGGACTTCGTAGACGGAGGGACGGGACCGACCGACGCAGAACCCGGCCGCGCCGACACGCAAGAAGGCGCAGGGAGAGACGCGGCGGGAAACGCAGCGGAAGACACGGTGGCAGACGCGCCTGCATCCACAGTCGAACGCCGCCCGTTCGGCGCCTTCAAAGACGATCGTGCCCGTGAACAGGTGGGCGGCAGCGTGTTGCGGATCGAGCTGGATCCCACCCATCCCATGGCGTTCGGCTATCGCGCGAAGACACTGAGCGTGATGCGGCGCGGGACCCACCGCCTGCAGCCGGTGAGCAACCCCTACGCCCAGCCCGCCACGTATGCAGCTCAACCGCTTGTTGCAGGTTTTCTCTCGACGAACAATCGGGAGCGTCTTGCCGGCAGCCCCGCACTCGTGGCCTCGCGCATCGGGCGCGGCCTGGTGCTGCGAGTCGCCGACGATCACCTTTTCCGTGGTTACTGGTGGGGCACGGAAACGCTGTTCGCCAATGCGATTTTCTTCGGCAGCCTCGTCGGCGACACCGAGTTGCCTGCGCAGAAGTGAGCGCACGGCGGCCGGCGGGACCGCCTAGTCTGTGGCAGGCAGTAAGGGGAAGTAGTGGCGGTCGGAGCCCAGCATGTGGCGCATGATGACCTCGTAGGCGAGGAACTGGAACAGCTCGGCGACGGGCTGCTCGCCCCGCGAGACGGACGCGGCGAGCTCGTTCGCCTTCGTCACCAGCGCCGCATGCTCCTGGCGGTGCTGGGACAGGCAGGAATACTCGATGTCTCCGAGCAGCGATTCTTCGTCGGAGAAATGCTGGCGAATATCTCCGATCAGCTGATGGCTGAGCTCCGTGGCATGGTCGTCCCCTCGCGAGGACAACACTGAGACCAGCAGCTCGTTGGCGGTCCTGACGAGCCCCTCGTGCTGGGCATCGATCAGTTCGTGTCCGGAATTGAAGCGATTCTTCCATACCAGCTTGACGAAATTTCCCGCCGGGCGAACATCGCCATCGAGTGCGGTCGTGAGCGGCGGCGGCCGGCTGACTTCGACCCGGTTGCGGCCGTTCTCCTTCGCGTCGTACAGCGCCTGGTCGCCGCGCCGCATCCAGTCCGGCCACGACTCCATCGCCACGAACTCGGCAACGCCGAAAGACGCGGTGACCCGATCCACGAGTTCGAAGCTGTGTTGCTCGATGCAGACGCGAATGCGCTCGGCGAGGGCCTGCGCCGCGGCGAGGCCGGTGTTTGGCAGCAGCAGGACGAACTCTTCGCCGCCCCAACGGGTGACGGAGTCCGATTTGCGCACCGAATCGCTTAACAGTTTGGCCAGTTCGACCAGCACCTTGTCACCCGCATCGTGGCCCAGGGTGTCGTTGATGCATTTGAAGTGGTCGATATCGACCAGCATCATCGTCAACGGCTGGCATTCGCGAGCGGCGCGATGAATCTCGCTCTCCACGGATTCCTCGAAGCGGCGACGGTTCCAGGCTCCCGTCAGGCCGTCGGTCAGTGCGAGTTCCTCGAGGTTGCGAAGCGTGCTGACGAGCTGCGCTTTCTCCGACTCTGCCTGCGCCAGTGCGCGTTTCGCCTCGTGGGCTTCCTGTGCTTTCGTCGCAGCCTGCAATGCGACGACGCCGATGGCGATCAGCCGCTCGTCATCGTCGAAAACCGGAAAATGCGTCGAAGTGAACAGCAACGGTCGGTCGTCGATGGAGATTTCGACCTCCACGCTGACACTGCGTCGCTGCCGCAGCGCTTCGTCGTGGGCCGAACCGAGCACCGCCACCAGGTCCGGAGACAACATGTCTTCATCGCTTTGGCCGACGAGCTCGTCCGCAGGGCGGTCGGCGAAGGCGCTGAAGCCCTGGTTCGCATAGAGGTAGCGGCCGTCGAGATCCTTCAAGGCGACCGCGGCGCCACTGTGGCGGAGAAAGCTGGGCAGGATGCCCTCGAGATCGGCGAGGTCGAACTCAGGAGAACGCATGGCACGCGCTCCGGCGATGCCTGGCGCACCATGCCAGGTGAAGAGGTGCCGGGGCGGGCAGCGACCGGCAAGCCGGGTGTCGCATGATCAGCTCCTTCCTAAGTCTTCGATTCCGGGCGCGGGCTAGCGATCCTTTAACTCATTTCGAGCATACGTATAAACCACTACATAACACAGTTCCGGCGGATGTCGCCAGCGACGGGTTCACTGCTCGGCAGTTCGCCCCTGCACGCTCATGCGCGCGGCGCGGGCATCATCTTGGGAGAGATAAATAACTGGCGCATCAGGGTTTTCAACCTGGGGTGCGTTCGGGACGTCGTTTCCGCAGTCCTTTTCACCCAGTGCCGCGATGCCCGCCAGGAGCCGCGTGCGCGCCTCGTGGAACTCGCCAAGGCGATCCCGGGCGACCTTCGCCTCACCGGCGTCGCACAGCGCCAGCAGTTCGTCCGCGACCGCGTGGACCTGCGTGTGCACAGCTCCCAGCGCCTGGAACTCGGTGGTCAAGCCGAAATCGGCCGTGCCGATACCGTGGTACCACTGCCCGAACTGGCAGGCACCGTCGCTCGGCATCGAGGCGGCGATACCTGTCTCGATGCAGCGTATGACGTCGTCGGCCCAGATCGTGTGGCTGCGCGTCACCACCTCGAGAAACAGCGCCTCGCGCCCCGGCGCCGCCGCATCGGCCAATGTGCGCCAGGCGCCGCGCTCGCGCCAATCTTCCAGCCACTGCGCCAGTTCTTCCGCCGGCATGGGCATGCCGATGCCATAGCCTTGCGCCAGCGGGCAGCCCAGACGCAACAGCATGGCACCGTGCTCCATCGTCTCCACACCCTCCGCGATCACCGGCCGGTTGAACGCCCGGGCCAGCCGCACCACGCTCTCGACGATGCCGAGGTCGTTCGGGTCATGCAGCATGTCGCGCACGAAGCTCTGGTCGATCTTGAGCAGGTCGACGGGGAGGCGACGCAGATAGGCCAGCGAGCTGTATCCGGTGCCGAAATCATCGAGCGATACGCGCACCCCGAGGCTGCGGCAGCTGGCGAGCAGGAGCGAGGCTTCCTCCAGGTTGCTCAGCGTCGCGTTCTCGACGATCTCGAGTTCGAGCTGCTCCGGTGCGACCTGGGGATGACGTGCCAGCGCCTGTTCGATGCGCTGTGCGAAATCCGGCAACAGCAGGTGCGCGGGGCTGATATTCACGCTGACGACCTGCGCCATCCCAGCCGCGTTCCAGCGATCGATCTGCGCCAGTGCGCGTTCGATGACCCAGTCCCCCAGGCGGATTTCAAGCTCGGTGCCGTCCAGCTGACCGAGGAAGGTGCCGGGCGAAAGAACGCCGCGCGCCGGATGATGCCAGCGCAGCAGCGCCTCCATGCCGACCACGGTACCGTCTTCCAGGTTCACCTTGGGCTGGTAATAGAGTGTGAATTCGCCCTCATCGAGAGCGCGCTCCAGCCGGTCCAGGCTCTTGCGGCGCGCCATGCTGAGGCGATCCTGGTCGGGGTCGAACACGTGACACCGGTTTCTGCCGAGACTTTTCGCCCGGTACATGGCCTGGTCCGCATGACGCAAAAGCGTGTCCGGCTCGGGGTCGTCGGGCGGGAACATCGTGAGACCGATGCTGCTGGTCACCGTAACCTTGCGCCCGGCGATCATGATGGGTTCGCCGGCTTTCGCCAACACGCGCTGCAGCGCGGCCTCGGCGTCGCGCACGCCCTCGAGATCATTCAGCAACAGCACGAACTCGTCCCCGCCGAGTCGCGCCAGCGTGTCCTCGCCCCGCAACACCGTCTTGAGTCGTGCCGTCAGTTCGACCAGCAGCCTGTCGCCACTGGCGTGGCCGAGGCGATCGTTGACCGCCTTGAAGCCGTCGACATCGAGGTAGCACACCGCCAGGTGGCGGCCGGAGCGGCGGGCGTGCGCCACGGCCTGCTGCAACAGCTCCATCAGCAGGCGGCGGTTCGGGGTGCCCGTCAGGGTGTCGTAATGCGCGATCTGGCGGAGCTCCTGCTCGTGAGCCTTGAGTCGCGTGATATCGCGGATGTGTCCGTGCCAGATGATGCCCTGGTCTTCCTGGGGAACGGGCGCGGCACTGCCTTCCAGCCAGATCGTGCGCCCGTCGGGAAGACAGACCCGGTACTGGTCGAACCATGGCGCCAGCTGGCGCGCGGATTCCAGGATGCGCTCGGCCACGCGGGACCGGTCCTCCGGGTGCAGCGCATCGAACACGGGCGTCGCATCTTCCGCCACGGCCGCGGGCGTTACACCGTAAATCGCGCTCATGCCGGCGCTCGCATAGGGAAAATGACTGCTGCCGTCGGCCCGCAGGCGATACTGGTAGATCACGCCGGGCACGTGGGCGGCGATGTTCTGCAGGCGCTCGAGAATCTCTAGGCGCTCCGCATCCGCGCGTTTACGAGCGCTGATATCCTGGTGTGTGCCCGCCACCAGCAGGGGCTTACCGTCTTCCGAGCGGCTGGCGATGGCGCCACGGTCGAGCACCCAGATCCAGTGTCCGGCCTTGTGGCGCATGCGCAGTTCGCACTCGTAGTGGTCGACCTCCCCGCAGAAATGGCGCCCCAGCAAGCGGCTAGATCGGGCGAAGTCATCCGGATGCACGAAGCGATTCCAGGTCGTGATCGTGATCGGCTGCAGTTCGGCGAGCGTATAGCCGATCATCTCGGCCCAGCGTTCGTTGATGACGAGTTCGCCCGTCTGGACGTTCCATTCCCAGGTGCCGACGCGCGTGCCCCGGATGATCGTATCGAGGCGGCGACGCTGGGACACCAGCTCGTTACGTTGCCGCGTGCGTTCGGTGATGTCCTGGCCGACGCCGAGCACGCCGATGACCCGCCCGCCAGGGTCGAGCACGGGGGTCTGGGCGATCTCCAGGAGCTCCTCGTGGCCGTCATCGGCGAAGCGGACCACGGCCTCGGTGACCGTGGGGCCCGCGGGTACATCATGCCCCAGGGCCGCCAGATGTGAGGCGCCCAGCTCGGCGGTCGTTCGACCGATCACCGCCTGCTCAGACCAGCCGATCAACTGCTCGTAGCGCCGATTGCAACCGAGGTGCACGCCATCGGCATCACGCAACCAGACGACTTGCGGCAGTGAATTCAGCAGCGTCTGCAATTGCGAGTGCTCCCGCTCCAGTAAACGTGCCGAGACCTCCGTCTCCCGCCGCGCGCTCGCGATCCGCCGATTGGCGACGGAGAGCGCCCCCGAAAGCGCCAGTACCAGGAAGACTGCGACCGCCAGCAGGCTGATCGGCAGCCGAAAGCTGGACCAGACATCGCTCAGGCCGATAGCAGACGTCATGTCGAAAGGCGGCAGACCCAGCGCCCGCATGGCGCGTTCCACGGGCGCGTAATCCGCCGGCACGGCGAAACCGTAAATCCCCGCCGCCACCGCGGCCGGATCGCCCGGCTCCAGCGCCAGCAATGCCGCCGTAAGGCGGCGCGCAGTCTGCGGGTCCACATGCGGCAGGGCCACGAAGGGCGATTCGGGATAGAGACGCGTCGATACTGCGAAGGGGAATCCGGGCAGATGCTGGCGAGCAATCACCTGCAGCGCATCCGCCTCCAGTCGCTCCTCGGAAATCATGCGTTCGATCATCCCGGTGCGAACGAAGCCGGCATCCACTTCGCCCTCGAGCACGGCGCGCATGACGTTTTCGTGCGGCGGGCCCAGCGCGACAAAGTCCACGTCCAGCGGATCGACTCCTGCTTCCCGCAGTGCTTCCACGGGCGCTGCATAGCCGCCCAGATAGTGACGCCCGGTGATGGCGACCGTCTTCCCCCGCAGGCTGGCGAGGTCGACAAGGTCCGTGCGGCCGGCTCTTGCCAGCACGACGCCCCCGAGAGCGGGCACCGGAACGCCGTTCTCAATATTCACGAGCGTCGCGACCGCACCTGACAGGGCGTTGTATTCCCGGAGGGCAATGTAGTGGGTCGGATTGGTGAAAAGGAAATCGAGTTCGTGGCGGAGCAGGGCGGTCCCGATCTGCTGCTGGTCGAGAACCAGCATGCGAATGTCGTAGCGGGGCAGCGATTCGCCCAGGTAATCCGCAAGCGGCGTCAGGCGCGTCTGGAGCAGCGCCTTGTCACCATAGGCAAACACGCCGATGTTGAGCGTCTGCTCCGCGTGCGACGTCAGCGGCGCCGCCAGCGACACGAGAAGCAGCCACAACAGTGCCCTCATGGCTCGAAACCGGACCGCAGGTACTCGGCGGTAGCCAGTGCATCGAGACTCTTGGACGCCGGCAGACGCCCTTTGGCAATCATCCATGCGACGAGCTTTGCGGCGGCGGCGTTCAGGCGCCCGTCGCGCGTATCCAGCAAAGCCCGGTTGCCCGCGAGGTCCGGCAGGACGAGGCCGCGGTAGGCTGCGAGCACCTTGTCACCGGGGAGCTGCAGGCGGGACGCCAGCCGATAGGCCGTATCCTGCGGGCTCTGGCGCATCGCATAGAGGCCGCGGAAATGCCCTTCGATCAGCGCTTCCACCTGCGCGCCCTTCTGCTCCAGCACATCCCGCCGGACCGCCAACACGCCGAATATCCATTCGGGCATGGCCGTGCTGTCGAAAACCTTATTCGCCCCTTCCAGCATGAGCTGGCTGGCAGTCGGCTCGTAGGTCACCAGGCCATCCAGTCGGTAAGTGTCCCAGGCCGCCCTGTGCGGACCTTCGATCGGCACCACGATGATATCGGCCATCGTCAGTCCGGCCGTCGCGAGGGCTTGCGAGAGAACGAGCGCACCGACCGCAGTGGTCTCGACGCCGACCCGCCGACCGCGCAGCCCGTCAAGCGTCCGGATGCCGGGCCGCACGAGCAGCTTGTCCGCTCCCACTGAAACGTTGAATACGAGGACCACGCTGAGGGGCACACCCGACGCGCGCGCCAGGAGCACCTCGTCGAGCGTCAATGCGGCCGCCTCGAGGCGCCCCTCCTCCAATGCCCGGAGGCTTTCGCTCGCGGTCGACATCTCGACAAGCTCGACCCGGTCCGGAGACAACCAACCCTCGTCGCGGGCCAGGAACATGAACTCGTAGCCGGGCCAGACGTGACTGCCGACCTTCAGCGGGGGTTGCGGCGTACACGCGGTCAAGGCGGCCAGTAATAAACCGGCCACCGTGACGAGATGCAGGTACGGGGGGCGCTTCATCTCCAGGATCCAGGTCGCGACACCAGAAGAAAGTCGGCCGGCGCACCGAATTCTTTAGTGACCCCCCTCGTCGGTCTGGTGCCTGCGAGGAAAACGTTCCGCTGCTCACAATAGCGGTTTTTCCTAATGTTGGTTTTCCTGATATTGCTACGACAGCCGACCGCTTAAGCTCATTCAGACTTGACCAGGGTCATGTCGCACCGCGCTTATTAATATTAGAACTTTTGAATACAGCACCAGCGAGCGGCCCTTGAAATTTCAACAAGCGGACGTCCGGGAGGACGCTCCGCGCTTCAGCCAAAGCGTATCCAGGAGAAACAATTATGCGTTTTAA
>CAYTXS010000079.1:0-9990 GCA_964441585.1 uncultured Thioalkalivibrio sp. | reverse complement strand
GTGATGGCGGAGAGGGGGGGATGAGACGGCCCTGCGGGCCGCCGCCTTCGGCCTCGAACCTGCGATTATTTGTTCGGGGGTTCAAATCCCCCCGGCATGGTCCTGCCTAATAGTGATGGCGGAGAGGGGGGGATTCGAACCCCCGAACGGGTCGCCCCGTTGCCGGTTTTCAAGACCGGTGCATTCAACCGCTCTGCCACCTCTCCGCGCGGGTCCGGGGCATTGTCGGCAGGGTCGGCCGGAACTGCAAGGTTCGGAATTCGCTGACCGGCGGGCTCTGCGGAATGTCCTGCGGGTCGGACACGATTGGTTACACTAGAGACATGCAACAGTATCGAATCCAGATTGGTGGTCCCGGTCCCGGTTCCCCGCGGGGCATCGTGGCGCGGATCCTGTTCAGTATCGCGGCCGTGGCCGCCCTGGTGGCAGCCGCGTTCCTCGGCGCCGTGTTTTTCCTCGCTGCGCTGGGATTCTTCCTGGTCGGCACCGTGGTGCTGGCGGCGCGCATCTGGTGGGCAAAGCGCCAGATTGAAAAAGCCATCAGGCAGGGCAAGGCAGGCAGTGGCCCCGGGCCTCGCGCTGCTGGCCCTGGGTCGGCGTCGCAGCGTCGCGAGGATGTCATCGAAGGCGAGTACTCTGTCGTGGCAGAGCGGGAACGCAAACGAAACAGGGAACGCGACGGACAGGACGGTCATTGAGGGCACCAAGCTGAAGAAAGACCATCGCGGGTTGCGTCGGCGGCCGCTTTACACACCGCTGGCCATGGCAATCGCTTCCGGCCTCGGGCTGGTCGTGCTGCTCGCCTGGCTCTTTGTTTCGTGGGGCACGACCACCGTGGTTCTCGTGCGCCATGCGGAACAGGTGTCCGCACCCGATGATCCCGGACTCACGGATCAGGGGGAGGCGCATGCCGCTCGCCTGGCGGATATGCTGGAGCGCACCGGCATCGATGCCATCTATGTCAGCGAGGCACGTCGGACCCGGGAGACGGCAATCCCCGTGGCACGGGCCGCGGGCATGGAGCTCAGGGAGATCCCGGCCGACGAAGTCTCGCGGCTGGTACGGCGCCTGAAGTGGCGGCACCGGGGGGAAGTCGTACTCGTGGTCGGGCACAGCAACACGGTGCCATCCGTCGCCGACAAGCTGGGCGTTAAGATCGGCGTCGTGGAAGCCGAGGACTACTCGGGTCTGTGGGTGATCAGCTATTCACGGCTGCGCGGCACGCGCCTCTTGACCCTGCGCTACTAGCCGGCCAGCGTCAGCAGGTGCCGTCCGTAGGCCGAAACGTCATCCCAGTTGGTAAAGTCGATCACGGCCGTGCGGTCCGTCGGGCCTTTTGTGTATTTCATGATCAGTTGGATGGCCAGCGTGTCCAGCCAGCCCCATGACGGATAATCCACCTTGCCGGCAAAGACCTTCAAATCCCCCGGCTTCCAGGCCGAGAGCTCGAGGAATTTCTGCATGTAGCGGTTGCCCTCGACCGTCGACTTCTCTGGTGTTCGCGCGACCACGGACACGTTGAAGAAGGCGTTCGGTTTCCCTTCCAGCTTGTCCCGGTGGGCAGTGATGAATTCGAACACGGACTTGTCGTAGGTTCCGTAGAACACCGGCGCGCCGAGCACCAGCACATCGTAGTCGTCCCACGACACCCCTTCGCGCGTCGCTTCCGTGATATCCATCATCTCGCCGCGGCCGCCGCTGGCCGCGATGCTCTCGCAGATTCTGCGACAGATCCGGGCCGTGTGGCCGCCCTGGCTCATGTAGAGCAGCAATACGGATTTCATCGCGCGATCTCCATGCATTTGGTTTTTGTCAGCGCATCGTGCACGGCCGGTCGGACGGTCGCCATGCGGGTTTTCCCAAGTGATTCTCGCGGCAGGCTAGAATCAACACCACCATCAGCACGCGCCGGAGCAGGTCGTGGCCTACCAGTCCACTCTAGAGATCGCCACCCAAGGCCGCGGCACTGTCGAAGTGACCGATCAGGTCGCCACCTGCCTGCGTTCCTCGGGAGTATCGACCGGCCTTTTGCACGTTTTCATCCATCATACCAGCGCCTCGCTGCTGATCACCGAGAACGCCGACCCGGCCGTCCGACGCGACCTGGAGCGCGTCCTGTCACGGCTGGCACCCGATGGCGACCCGAGCTTCGAACACGACGACGAGGGTCCGGACGACATGCCGGCCCACGTGCGCACCATGCTGACCTCGACGAGCCTGTCGATTCCGGTGACGGAGGGCCGCCTGGGACTGGGCACCTGGCAGGGCGTCTATGTCTGGGAACACCGCCATGCACCGCATCGTCGGCGCCTCACGGTGACAGTCATCGGCGACTGAGACCGGCTGGCGGACGGCACTCGGGCAGCGCCTTCCGCTCCGCCGCACAAGACGCATCAGTCACGGCTGCCCTCGGGCGCCGCCGCAATGGCTTCGCGGATGAATGCCTCGTGGCGCCCGATTCGCAGGTCGGCTCGCACCGAATCCAGGATTTTTCCGTCGGCGCCGATCAGAAAGGTCGCGCGGCGCACACCGACGCCGAGGGGCCCGTCCACGCCGTAAGCACGGATCGCGAGCTTGTCGGGGTCGGACAGCAGCGTGAAGGGCAGCGCGTGCTTCTCCCTGAAGCGGGCATGGCTCGCCTCGTCCTGCGGTGCGATGCCCACCACCCGCATGCCGGCGGAGGCGATCTCGTCGTGCATGTCGCGGATGGTGCAGGCTTCCTTCGTGCAACCGGGCGTGAAATCCGCCGGGTAGAAGTAGAGCACGAGCGGACCCCGAGCCAGCAGCTGACTAAGTGTGACCGGCTCGCCGTCCTGGTCGGGGAGGGTGAAATCGGGGGCGCGTTCGCCGGCTGTGAGCATCGCTTTCTCCGGTGGCAATCAGTCCGTGGCGGTGGCGGTTTCGAGCACGGCGTAACCCGTCTCGTGCATGCCGAGCTTCTCATAGATGGCGCGTGCCCGTGTATTGCTGCCGAGGACGTATAGTCTGACGGTGCCGACGCCTGCCTCCCGGGCATTGGACAGCACGTGCCGGTAGAGCCGGCCGAACACGCCATAGCCGCGGCGGTCGGGGGTCACGTATACGCTCTGAATCCACCAGATCCAGCCGTCGCGCCAGTCGCTCCATTCGTAGGTGACCATGGTGGCGCCAACGATACGCCCCTCGGTTTCCGCGACGAAATACCGCCCCTTGCCAGTGTCGGCGAGGATGCGGCGCACCCCGCTAACAAGCGTTTCCCAGTCGAGAGTCTTGTCTTCGGTCTCTGTCGCCAGGGCGCGATTGAACTCGGCGATGGTCGCCCAGTCGGTGTCTTCGGCGTTGCGGATGACGAGTTCCATGCAATACAATTCCGTGCTTGTCGTGGGGGCCGTAGCTCAGTTGGGAGAGCGCCTGGATCGCACCCAGGAGGTCGTCGGTTCGATTCCGATCGGCTCCACCATCCCCACCTCGCGCTCTTCCGGTCGCCGGCGCCGTTTTCTTCGGTGCGGCCCGACGCAGCGATCTTCCCCGGCATTATCCCCCGCCGCCCGGACGATGGACAGGGCGCGCCCTGTGGCAAACTCCGTAACGTGTCAGCGGATGGACGTGCCATGCAGGAACCAGCCCCTTCTCCTTCCCGGCGCATCGCCATGCTCGGATTCGACGGTGTCCAGGTGCTCGATGTCGCCGGGCCGCTCGAAGTGTTCTCCTGCGCTTCGCGACTCCTGCAGCACCACGGCATGGTGGCCGCGCCGGCCTACGACACGCTGCTGCTGGCCCGGCATGATGGACCCCTCACCAGTTCTTCGGGCCTGGCATTCATCGGCACGCGTCCCTGGCGGACGCTCGGCCCGGTCGATACCTTGCTGGTGTCCGGCGGGGCCGGCGTGCGCAATGCGCTTCGGGAACGGGATCTGCTGGACTGGTTACCGAGGGGCATGTCGCTCGCGCGTCGTTTCGGTTCCGTATGCAGCGGTGCGTTGTTGCTGGCGCGGGCGGGGTTGCTCGAAGGGCGGTCCGTGACCACGCACTGGGCGTTTCTGCGCGAATTGACGGCCTTGTCTCCGACGGCCCGGATCGACCCTGATGCCGTTTACGTGCGGGACGGCGAGTTGTGGACGGCGGCCGGCGTGACTGCGGGAATGAACATGGCGCTGGCCATGGTGGAGGACGACTGGGGCCGCCCGTTGGCGAACGAGGTTGCCGAGCAACTCGTCATTTACCTGCAACGACCGGCGGCCCGGGCGCAGATCAGGGTCTTGCTTGCCGCCGACGCGACATTTGCCGATGGGCGCTTTCGCAGCCTGGCGACCTGGCTGGTCCAGCACCTGGACGAGGATTTGTCGATCGATGCGCTGGCCGCGCGCATGGAAATGAGCACGCGGCATTTCAGTCGCTGCTTCCAGCAGGAGTTCGGCGTGACGCCGAAAAAGTTCGTCGAACGCGCCCGTTTCGAGGCAGCCCGCAGCCTGCTGGCCGAGGCCGACCTGAGTCTGCAGCGCATCGCGTCGCTGGTCGGACTGGGCAGCGCGGAGAACCTGCGGCGGCTGTTCCTGCGTCGCGAAGGCATCGGGCCTGCGGCGTATCGGGCCCGACTGCGTAACCAGGCCGCGCGACCCCGGGAGACGCATGGCGACGCGCGTTTGTGAGCGACTCCGCCCCGATGGCACAATGCGGGTCCCTCGGCCCCGGTAGCTCAGGGGATAGAGCGACCGCCTCCTAAGCGGTAGGTCGCAGGTTCGAATCCTGCCCGGGGCGCACCAGGACGGCTACTGCCCGCGGCGGGTCTGCTGCGATTCCGCGGAGCGCTGCCTGGCTAGAGTTCCTTGTCGGAAAGCGCCAGCTCCGCCACTTTGCGCCCGTCCTCCCAGCGCTCGATCCGGGCGAAATGGAACAGCAGCAAAGGCACCGACCAGCCCTCGATCCAGTGCCTCTCAGTGCCGAGGCGGAAGCGCAGCGCCTCATAAGTGCCGTCAGGCGTGGTCACGCGCTCCGGGCCGGCGACTTTCAGGATCCATTTTTCCAGTCGACCTTCGTGCCAGACGTCGTAGGTCGCCGTTTCGGTCCCCCGGGCGAGATCGGCCCGGGCCCGCAATCGCGTGCCGAGGCTGTCCAGCGTGCCGGGAGGCATCTTATCGGGAGCGATATCCGGCGATCGCAGCACGTCATGCTCGACGAAACCCGAAAGTTCGAGGCGTTCGTCCTCGTAGCGGTAGCGCACGCGGATCACCGTCGGCTCGCCGAACCAGCCCCTCCAGCCGGTCGGGGTGGCCCACCGCACGTAGTCCAGCCCGCCATCCCTTCGTTCGCGCAGCGTGACCTCCACGGTCACGGGCGTACCGTTCTCGCGGCCCGCATATCGCAGGCCATGCTCCTGAGGCAGGAGGTCCATCGCCGCGGCCGGGAGTGTGCCGACACTCAGCGCCGAAGACAGCAGGAAGAGCAAAAATCGCATCGAACGCGCCTCCGCGCCGGGCCTTGCGTTCCAACCACCGGGCGCTTCGCTTAGAATGCGTCTCCAGGCTCATCCATTTCAAGGCCCAAGCCCTTTATGAGCAAATCACTGCAGGATCGCTACGCGACCAGCCCGCTCTTCGGCGGCAACGCTCCTTATGTCGAAGGGCTCTACGAGCAGTATCTCGAGGACCCTGAGGCGGTCGATCCTGCGCTGCGCCAATGGTTCGACGGAATCGCGAACGGCGGCGGCGACGTGCCGCGCGGCCCCGTGGAACAGGAATTCGCAGCACGGGCATCACAACCCCGCGCGATCGGGGGCGGCTTGCCCGAGGGCATTCTCGACAAGCAGGCGGCGGTGCTGCGACTGATCGAAGCTTACCGCCTGCGGGGCCATCGGCTCGCCCGTCTGGATCCGCTCGGGCGCGTCGGCCCCCAACCCTTGCCTGAACTCGATCCGGCTTTTCACGGGCTCGGTCCGGCGGACGACGAGACCGTTTTCGCCACGGCGGGCTTCGGCGGCGCGGATCGGCTGAAGTTCCGCGAGATCCGCGCGCGCCTCGAGCAGGTGTACCGGGGGACGATTGCCGCGGAACTCGGTCACATCACGGACACCGAGGAGCGCCTGTGGCTGCAGCGGCGCTTCGAGGCGGCCGCGGGCGGCACGCTGGACGCCGCCGAGCGGCGCCACGTTCTCGAGCGCCTGACAGGGGCCGAGGGGATCGAACGCTACCTCCACACGCGCTATGTGGGCCAGAAGCGGTTTTCGCTGGAAGGCGGCGAGAGCATGATCCCGCTGGTGGGCGACATCATCCAGCAGGCCGGCGCCCAGGGCATGGAAGAGGTCGTCATCGGCATGGCGCATCGCGGGCGGTTGAACGTGCTCGTCAATGTGCTCGGCAAGCCGCCGAAAGAGCTGTTTTCGGAATTCGAGGGCGCCTACGACCCCCAGGTGCAGCGCCGTTCGGGCGACGTGAAATACCATCTCGGCTTCTCGTCCGACATCAAGACCCCCGGCGGGCACATGCATGTCGCCCTGGCGTTCAACCCTTCGCATCTCGAGATCGTCAATCCCGTCGTGGTCGGCTCGGTCCGCGCTCGCCAGGACCGTCGCGAGGATACGGACGGTTCGACGGTCCTGCCGATCCTCATCCACGGCGATGCGGCTTTCGCAGGCCAGGGCGTCGTCATGGAGACCCTGCAGATGTCGCAGGCGCGCGGTTTCGCGGCGGGCGGAACGGTGCACGTCATCTGCAACAACCAGATCGGGTTCACCACGAGCCATCCCCTTGATGCCCGTTCGACGCCGCACTGCAGCGACGTGGCCAAAATGATCGAAGCACCCATTTTCCACGTGAATGGCGACGACCCGGACGCCGTGACCCTGGTCGGCCGGCTTGCCTTCGATTATCGCCAGCGCTTTCGCAAGGATGTGGTCATCGACCTGGTCTGTTACCGGCGTCATGGACACAACGAGGCCGACGAGCCCGCCGCCACGCAGCCCGGCATGTATGCCGTGGTGCGCAACCATCCGACGGTGCGGCAGATCTACGTCGAGCGCCTGGCCGAAGCCGGGGTGGTCAGCACGGACGAAGCCCAGGCCATGGTCGACGCCTACCGCCAGGGGCTCGACGAAGGACGGGTCGTATCCAGTTCGCTGGGTTTCGTCGGCAACAAGTTCACCGTGGACTGGACGCGGTTCGACGAAGTGAATTTCAGCCAGCCCGTGCGCACCCGGATCAGCGCGGAGCAGGTTTCGCAGTACGCCGAGGCGATCGTCACCGTGCCCACCGAGCACACGCTCCATCCGCGGGTTGAGCGCATCATGACGGACCGACGGCGCATGGCGAACGGCGAGATACCGATGGACTGGGGATTCGCCGAGACGATGGCGTATGCCAGCCTGCTGACGGATGGTTTCGACATCCGGCTCACGGGGCAGGACAGCGGCCGCGGCACGTTCTTCCATCGCCACGCGGTGCTGCACGACCAGCACGGCCGGGAACCCTACGTGCCGCTGAGCCATGTCTCGCCTGACCAGCGCCGGTTCATGATCACCGACTCTCTGCTTTCGGAAGAAGCCGTGCTCGGCTTCGAGTACGGTTATGCCACGACCAACCCCGACACCCTGGTCATCTGGGAAGCGCAGTTCGGCGACTTCGTGAATGGTGCACAGGTGGTGATCGACCAGTTCATCAGTTCCGGCGAGACAAAGTGGGGTCGCTACTGCGGATTGATGCTGTTCCTGCCGCATGGCTACGAGGGCCAGGGCCCTGAGCATTCCTCCGCGCGGCTGGAGCGTTTCCTGCAGCTGTGCGCCGAGCACAACATGTCGGTCGTCGTCCCGTCGACGCCGGCGCAGATGTTCCACCTCATCCGTCGCCAGATGGTCCGCAACTTCCGCAAGCCGACGGTGGTGCTTACGCCCAAGAGCCTGTTGCGCCACAAGCTGTCCGTCTCGCCGCTCGAGGCGCTGTCGGAGGGTCGCTTCCTGCGCATCGTGCCGGAAAGCGACGCCATCGACCCCGCCAAGGTGAACCGTCTCGTCCTGTGCAGCGGCAAGGTGTACTTCAACCTGCTCGAGGAGCGCCGCAAGCGAGAGCTGGATGATGTCGCCATCGTGCGGATCGAGCAGCTGTATCCCTTCCCGATCCGCCGCTATGCTGCGTTGATAGAGGAATACCCTGCGCTCCGTGACGTCGTCTGGTGCCAGGAGGAGCCGCAGAACCAGGGTGCCTGGTACCAGATCCGGCATCGCCTGCAGGAACCGCTGCACAATGGTCACCAGCTGTTCTACGCGGGCCGCAAGGGCGCGGCCGCACCGGCCGCCGGCTACTATCAGCTGCACAATCAGCAGCAGGAGGCGCTCGTGGACGCCGCATTGGCCGGCAGCAAGACTGCCGGTCGTCGTTCGAATCCCAAGAAAGCCACCAGGAAAAAAGCATGAGCATGGAAGTGAAGGTGCCGCAGCTGCCGGAATCGGTCGCGGACGCGACGCTGGTCGCATGGCACAAGTCGGCCGGCGACCGCGTCAGCCGCGACGAGAATCTCGCGGATCTCGAGACGGACAAGGTCGTTCTCGAAGTCCCAGCGCCGGCCGACGGAGTTCTCAAGGAAATCCGCATCTCGGACGGGACCACCGTGACCGCCGGCGAGATTCTCGCGATCCTCGAGGAAGGTGAGGCCGGTGGCAAGGATGAGAGCGCGGCGCCGGCGGCTGCCGCGGGTGCTGACGACGCGGCCGAGACTGCGACCGACGAGACCGACGAGGATGAAGGCGACGAGGGCGAGAAAGCCGAGGAGGCGCCGGGCAAGGCTGCGGGCCGGCTCAGCCCGTCGGTCCGCCGGCTCGTCGATGAGCACGGGCTCGATCCCGCCGCCATCCCGGGCACCGGGCGCGACGGCCGGATCACCAAGGCGGATGTCATGGCCTTCCTGGAGCGCCCGGCAGGCAAGCCCGGCGCAGGCGAGGCCGACGCTTCCCCGTCCAGGCCGACCGCCGCGGCGCATGGCGCCCGCGAAGAGCGACGCATTCCGATGACCCGCATGCGGACCCGGATTGCCGAGCGGCTCGTCGATGCCCAGGCCACGGCCGCCATGCTCACTTCCTTCAATGAAGTTGACCTCGGCGCGGTGATGGAGATTCGCAAGCGCTACCGCGACAGCTTCGAGAAGAAGCACGGGGTGCGCATCGGCTTCATGAGTTTCTTCGTCAAGGCGGCCATCGAGGCCTTGCGCAAGTTCCCGGTCGTCAATGCGTCCGTGGAAGGCAGCGACCTCATCTACCACGACTACTACGACATCGGAGTCGCGGTCTCCACGGATCGAGGCCTCATGGTCCCGGTCCTGCGGGATGCGGACCTCAAGAGCTTTGCCGATATAGAGCGCAGCATCGGCGAGTACGCCGTGCGGGCGCGCGACGGCAAGATCGGTGTGGATGACCTGACCGGTGGCACCTTCACGATCACCAACGGCGGCGTGTTCGGCTCGCTGATGTCGACGCCGATCATCAATCCGCCGCAGAGTGCGATCCTCGGCATGCACAAGATCCAGGACCGCGCCATGGTCGTGGATGGTGAGATTCGCGTTCGGCCGATGATGTACATCGCCCTGACCTATGACCACAGGATCATCGATGGCCGCGAGGCCGTGCAGTTCCTGGTCAGCGTGAAGGAGAGTCTCGAGGATCCGGCACGCCTGCTGATCCAGCTGTGAAATCATCCACCGGGTAAGAAGATGAGCGAAAGTTTCGACGTAATCGTGATCGGCGGCGGGCCGGGCGGCTATCCTGCGGCAATCCGTGCTGCGCAGCACGGACTGCGTACCGCCTGCATAGATGACTGGCAGAACTACGACGGCAGCCGCGCCTTCGGCGGCACCTGTCTCAATGCTGGGTGCATTCCCTCGAAGGCGCTGCTGGAGTCATCCGAGCTGTTCCACCGGGCCCGACACGAGTTCGAGGTACATGGTATCCGTGCCGGCGGCGTGGAACTCGACCTGGAGCAGATGCAGCAACGCAAGGCCGGCATCGTCAAGCAGCTCACCGGCGGCATCGGC
>CAYTXS010000078.1:0-10071 GCA_964441585.1 uncultured Thioalkalivibrio sp. | reverse complement strand
TCGGCGCGTGGAAACGACGGGAAGTCAGACTAGCAGAAGCCCCGCTCGCCGACAATGAAAGTCTCGTGCCCCGGCAGGGCGGAACCGGTCCATTCGAGTCTCCAGGCGGGCTCGCCCGGCGGCGCCCAGAAAGCCGTGTCCACCCAGAGGCCGCCCGCTGCGGCCAGGCGTCCGCCGATCTCCACCAGCGGCAGGCGCGCCCGGATCCACGGCGGCATGCCCTGTTGCTGCAGCAGTTTCTTCAGCGCGCGGTGTCCTGGCCGACCCGGCAGGGCCAGGCGCTCTCCACCGCGCCGGGGCACCACCCGCCATGGTCCCGCGGCCAGCGCCGCCTCCCCCAGTCCGCCCCATTCGCTCGGCACCAGCGCGAGATGCCCGAGGCCCGCACCGAGCACCAGCGGCGCGCGAGGGTCCGGCCAGTCGATGTCTTTGGCAGGCAGCGGCAAGGACGAGGCTGGCGCGAGCCAGAGAAGCTCGTCGTGGCGCAGGGCGACGACCTCGCCCCACTCGACCTGCGGCCGGGCATCGGGCGCCGCTTCCAGCACCTGCTCCAGCAGGGTCGTCAACCGGCTTTCGTCCGGCACCGCCAGGCCCAGCCGGCGCGCCTGCCAGCGCACCAGGTTGCGGCGCCGGGCCGGCGACAGGCTGCGCAGCGCCGGGATGCGAATCGCCGTGCCCGCCACGCCCGTTACCGCATCCAGCGCCGCCAGCTCCTCCAGCAGGCCGGCAGCCTCGGCGCAATGGCGCGCGCTGCGCGCGACCGCGGCCGCCGCCCCCGGCCAGTGCGTGCGCACCGCCGGCAGCACCTCGCTGCGCAGGTGGTTCCGCGCGTAGCGCAGCTCCTCGTTGGCAGGATCACGGAGCCAGCCCGAGAGCCCTTCGCGCGCCGCCCAGTCGGCCAGATCGGCCCGCGTGAATGCGAGCAGGGGGCGCAGGTGGAGGCCGGGACCGAATGTCGCGACCGCGGGCATCGCGGCCAACCCGGCCACCCCGCCTCCCCGCAGCAGCTGGATCAGCACGGTCTCGAGCTGGTCGTCGGCATGATGTGCCGTGAGCAGCGCCTCGCCGGGCAACAGCGCCGTTGCCAGCGCCGCGTAGCGAACGGCCCGCGCTTTCGCCTCGGGACTTTCGCCGGGAGCCGGCCTCGCGTCGGCCTCGAGCACCTCCAGCGGCACGTCCAGGCGCGCGCAGAGCGCTTCGCAGTGGCGGGCCCAGGCATCGGCGTCCGGGTGCAGTCCATGATGCACGTGGACGGCCCGCAGGCCGTCCGGCGGCAGTTTCTCACGCAGCCGGCACAGGCCCTCGAGCAGCACGGTGGAGTCGAGCCCGCCGCTCAGTGCGACGCGCAGGCGCCGCTTACCGACCTGCGGGTCGATCGCAGACAGCTCGGTCCAGAGGGTGTCGGTTGCAAGCGTGCGCACGCCCGCCATTCTGCCACCGCAGCGCGTCGCGCGGCGCCCGCCATGACAGCGCTTCAGCCTTCGCGGAATACCCCGGTGCTGACCAGCCTCTGATAGCGCGTCGTCAGAAGCTCATCCAGCGGCAGACTGTCCAGTCGCACCAGGTAGCGATTGATCGCCCCACGCAGTGTCTCCGCCATCGCATCGAAATCGCGATGCGCGCCGCCCAGCGGTTCCCGGACGACTTCGTCCACCAGGCCGAGGTCGTGCAGCTTGTCGGCCGTGATCCCCATCGCCTCTGCGGCGTCCGCCGATTTCTCCGCGCTTTTCCACAGTATGGAGGCGCAGCCCTCGGGCGAGATCACCGAGTAGATGCTGTACTGGAGCATCAGCACGTGATCCGCCACACCGATCGCCAGCGCCCCCCCGGAACCGCCCTCGCCGATCACCACGGCGACGATCGGCGTCTTGAGGCCGGACATCTCGAGCAGGTTGCGCGCGATCGCCTCGCTCTGGCCGCGCTCCTCGGCGCCGACGCCCGGATAGGCGCCGGGGGTGTCGATGAGCGTGATCACGGGCAGGCCGAACTTCTCCGCGAGGTGCATCAGCCGCAGGGCTTTGCGGTATCCCTCGGGCCGTGGCATGCCGAAGTTGCGGTGCACCTTGGCTTTCGTATCTCGGCCTTTCTGCTGTCCGATGATGACCACCGGCCGCCCGTCCAGCCGCGCCAGCCCGCCGACGATGGCCGGGTCGTCCGCATAACTGCGATCACCGTGCAATTCCTGGAAGTCGGTGCAGAGCCGCTCGATGTAGTCGAGCGTGTAAGGACGCTGCGGATGGCGCGCCACCTGCGCCACCTGCCAGCTGCTGAGGCTGGCGAAAATGTTGCGCGTCAGCGTCTCGCTTTTCGTCTTGAGCCGCTTGATCTCGGCCGACAGGTTCACCTGCGAGTCGTCGCCTACGAAGCGCAACTCGTCGATCTTCGCCTCGAGCTCGGCGATGGGCTGTTCGAAATCCAGGAAATTCAGGTTCATAGGGGTCGGAAAGCAGCCGGCCAAGGCGCCAAAGCTAACACACTCCCGCGGAACCATCAGCGCCCAGGCCGTACTCAAGGCGCACGTTCGCGCCGCCGACCAGCGCGCCGAGCCGGTGGACGAGCTCGAGGCTCGGCCGCACTCGCCAGGTCTCGCCGAGGTGCAGGCGCGCGGCGGCCTGCGACCCCGTGTACACCACGATCACCGGGCAGCGCCCGCCACAAAACGGCTCGAGGACGTGCCGCAACTCGGTGACGAACTGCGCGCCGCCGAGTTCCTCGCAGCGCAACAGGAGGCGCCGGCCGCGTTCCTGCATGGCGGTATCGAGATCGATCACGCGCTTGGCGGTGAGGCGCCAGTCGTCGATGAAATCGTCGAAGCGCAGCTGGCCCTCGGCGATTACGATGGTGTCCTTGGCGATGACGTGCCGGCACTGCTGGTAGGTTTCCTCGAACATCGTCACTTCGAGCCGCCCGCTGCGATCGTCCAGCACCACGGTCACGCGATTGCCGCGCCGCCGGATGTCCACGATCAGCCCGCCGACCACGGCCTCGCGCCGTCCCATGCCGTAGCCGCGCTCGCCCTCCGCGGGCCGGTCCGCGGCGAGATCGGCGATCCGCGCACTGGTCAGCGCCTTGAGGTCCGCCTCGACCTCGTCGATCGGGTGGCCGGTCAGGAACAGGCCCAGGGTGTCACGCTCACCCGCCAGCCGTTCCGCCGAGCTCCACTCGGGCAACGCGTCCCCCTCGTCGACCGGCGCGGCGGCCGCAGGGCCCGGTGTCGCCGCCATGCCGAACAGGTCGTCCTGTCCCGCGGCGGCGGCCCGCGCGCTCTGCTCGGCGCGACCGAGCGCGCCGGGCAGCCGGTGGGCGAGCGTCGCGCGGTTGGGGCCAATGCTGTCCAGCGCTCCCGCACGGATGAGCGCCTCGATGGTGCGGCGATTGACCCGCTGCAGGTCGATGCGCGAGCAGAACGCCGCAAGCGAATCGAAGCGCCCGCCACTCTGCCGCTCGCTGATGATTGCCTCCACGGCTCCCTGGCCGACGCCCTTGATCGCTCCCAGGCCGTAACGCAGGCGGCCTTTTCCGGCCACGTCGAAAGCATGCCCCGACTCGTTGACGTCCGGCGGCTCGACGGCGAGGTCCATGTGCTGGCATTCGTCGATCAGGGTGACGATCTTGTCGGTGTGATCCATGTCGGTGGACAACACCGAGGCCATGAAGGCCTCCGGGTAGTGCGCCTTAAGCCAGGCCGTCTGGTAGGACAACATGGCGTAGGCGGCCGAGTGGCTCTTGTTGAAGCCGTAGCCCGCGAATTTTTCCATGAGGTCGAAGATGTGGGTCGCGGTGCCGCGATCTACGTCGCGCGCGACGGCACCGTCGACGAAGATAGACCGCTGCTTGGCCATCTCCTCGGGCTTTTTCTTGCCCATGGCCCGGCGCAACAAGTCGGCGGCGCCGAGGCTGTAGCCGGCCAGCACCTGAGCGATCTGCATCACCTGTTCCTGGTAGAGGATCACGCCGTAGGTTGGCTTCAAAACCGGCGCCAGCTCGGGATGGAAATAATCGATCGGGCCGTCCTGGCGGCCGTGCTTGCGGTTGATGTAGTCGTCCACCATGCCCGACTGCAGCGGGCCGGGGCGGAACAGCGCCACCAGCGCGACGATGTCGTCGAAGCTGTCGGGCTGCAGGCGCTTGACGAGGTCCTTCATGCCGCGGGACTCGAGCTGGAAGACCGCCGTCGTGCGGCAGGCCCGCAGCAGCTCGAACGTCGCCCCGTCGTCGAGCGGCAGCGCGGCCATGTCCAGCGGCGCTTCGCCGGCGGCGGCGCGCAGCCCGTTCACCTTCTTGACGGCGCGGTCGATGATCGTCAGCGTCCGGAGGCCGAGGAAGTCGAACTTGACGAGCCCGGCGGCCTCCACGTCGTCCTTGTCGAACTGGGTGACCGGGGCCTCGCCGCCCTCTTCGCAGTACAGCGGGGTGAAATCGGTCAGCACGGTGGGCGCGATCACCACCCCGCCGGCGTGACGCCCGGCGTTGCGCGCCAGCCCCTCGAGGGAACTTGCCAACTCGAGCAGGCCGCGCACCTCGTCCTCGGTCTCGTAGAGGCGCTTCAACTCGGGCTCCTGGCCGAGCGCCTTGTCGAGCGTCATCCCCACCTCGAAGGGAATCAGCTTCGCGATCCGGTCCGTGAATCCGTAGGGATGCCCGAGCACCCGGCCCACGTCGCGCACCACGGCCTTCGCCGCCATGCTGCCGTAGGTGATGATCTGCGCCACGCTGTCGCGGCCGTAGCGCTGCGCCACGTAGTCGATGACGCGGTCGCGGCCGTTGATGCAGAAGTCGATGTCGAAATCCGGCATCGAGACTCGTTCAGGATTGAGAAATCGCTCGAAGAGAAGATCGTAACGCAATGGATCTAAATCAGTTATTCCGAGCACGAAGGCGACCAGGGAGCCCGCGCCGGAACCGCGACCCGGCCCCACGGGAATGTCGTTCTCCTTCGCCCAGCGAATGAAGTCGGCGACGATGAGGAAGTAGCCCGGGAAGCCCATGTCGCAGATGACGTCGAGTTCGCGCGCGAGCCGCGCCTCGTAATCGTCCGGCGTATGACCGGGCACGGCTGCCAGCAATGTCGGCAGCCGCTCCGCCAGGGCGGTCCCGGCCAGTGCCCGCAGGTGGCTGGCCGCCGTCTCGCCGGCCGGTACCGGGAAGTCCGGCAGGAAGGTCTCGCCGAGCTCCAGTTCGAGATTGCAGCGCCGCGCGATCTCCACGCTGTTTTCCAGCGCCTCCGGCAGGTCGGAGAACAACGTCGCCATCTCCGCCGGCGGCTTGAGATATTGCGCCTCGCTGTAATCCCGGGGACGCCGCGGATCGCTCAGCATGTGGCCCTGGTGGATGCAGACACGCGCCTCGTGGGCGTCGAAGTCGGTGCTGTCGAGGAAGCGCGCATCGTTGCTGGCGACCACCGGGGTGCCGCTCTCCGCGGCCAGCGCCACGGCCTCGGCGACATGGAACTCGTCGCCCTCGCGCCCGGTGCGCTGGAGCTCGAGGTAGAAGCTGTCGGGAAACCTCGCGCGCCAGAAGGCCAGGCACTCCGCCGCCGTGTCGCGTCGTCCCGACACGAGCGCGCGCCCGATGTCGCCCTCCCGTGCGGCGGACAGGGCGATGAGCCCGCTGCAGGCTTCCGGCGTCAGCCACTCCCGCGACAGCAGGACCTGCCCGAGGCGGCGGCCCTCGAGGTAGGCCCGCGTCAGCAGCCGACAGAGGTTCCGGTAACCCGCGTTGTCCCGGCACAGCACCGCGAGCCGGGTCGGATGACGCGGGTCGCCCGGCTCGTCAATCCACAGGTCCGCGCCGACCAGCGGCTTGATACCCCGCTGCAACGCACCGCGATAGAACTTCACCATGGCGAACAGGTTGACCTGGTCGGTCACCGCCACGGCCGGCATGCCGAGTTCGGCCACGCGGTCCAGCAGCTGCCCCACCCGGATCACGCTGTCGGCCAGCGAATATTCCGTGTGCACGCGAAGGTGGATGAACTCGCCGCTCACGGACGCCCGCCCTCCGGAGCGACCGGCCAGCGATTCACGAGACGCAACACGACCTCTGCAGCGCGTCGGTCGGCGTCCTGGCGCAGCTTCTCGTGCAGCTCGGCGAACCGCGAGACGACGTGGGTGCGACGGGCGGCATCGCCGAGCAGCGTGCTGACCTCGCGCGCGATGCGTTCGGGGTTGGCAGCCTCCTGGAGCAGTTCGGGCACCAGGTCCTCCCCGGCCAGCACGTTCGGCAAGGCGAAACGCCGGGTCTTCATGAGCCGCAGCATCCTGATCGTCCACGCGGTCAACGGAGCGACACGATAAGCCATCACCATGGGTCGCTTCAGCAGGGCGGCCTCCAGCGTAGCGGTCCCGGAGGCCAGCAGCACCAGGTCGGCCGCGGCCATCACCTCGCGGGAGCGTCCGTCCACTCTCCGCACCTCGAGGCCCGGCGCATGCGCGGCCAGCAAGGCCTCGAAACGCGCCCGGATGGCTGCGGAGGCCAGCGGCGCGATGAACCTGAGCCCCGGATGGCGCGCGGCCAGCAGCGCGGCCGCCGCGGCGAATGCTCCACCCAGCCGTTCCACCTCCCCCATGCGGCTGCCCGGCAGCAGCGCGACCAGCTCGCGCGCGCCAGGCGCATCGGCGATGCCGAGCGCCTCACGGCTGGCGGCCTGGTCGACCTCGAGCGGAATCGCGTCGGCCATCGGGTGGCCTACGAAGGTGGCGGGAATGCCCTTTACGGCATACAGCTCGGGCTCGAACGGCAACAGGCAGAGAACGTGGTCCGTCGCCTGGCCGATCGCATCGATGCGGCCCGCACGCCAGGCCCAGATGGAAGGACTCACGTAGTGCACCGTGCGGATGCCGGCGGCGCGTAACTGGCGCTCCACGCGCAGGTTGAAATCCGGCGAATCGATACCGATGACGACGTCGGGGCGCAGGGCCTGGAAACCTCGCACCAGCTGCCTGCGGATCCGCAGCAGCTCGGGCAGGTGCCGGATCACTTCCGCGAGGCCCATCACGGACAGGCGCTCCATCGGCACCCAGCTGTCCACGCCGGCCGCAATCATGGCCGGCCCGCCGATGCCGTGGAATGTCGCATCGGGATAGCGGCGCCGGATCTCGTGCACGAGCCCCGCTCCCAGCAGGTCGCCGGAGGCCTCGCCGGCCATGATGCCGACGCGCAGGCCGCCCTGCCGTGACTCCAGGGAATGCTCGCTGCTGGCCGGCATCGGGCCCCCGGCTAGCGCACGATGCTGCGCGCGGCGTCCCGGATGGAGGCCGCGAAGATCTCCAGTTCGGGTTGCTCCGCGGCGAGCTTCTCGATCTCGGCGAGCGCTTCGGACAGCTTCAGCCCGCTGCGGTAAAGCAGCTTGTAGCCATGCCGGATGTTCGCAATCTGTGCGGCACTGAAACCGCGCCGTTTCAGGCCCTCGGCGTTGATGCCGTGGGGTCGCGGCGGGGAGCCGCCGACCATGACGTAGGCCGGCACGTCCTGGCTGACGCCGGCGTACTTGCCGAGAAAGGAATGCGCCCCGGCGCGGCAGAACTGGTGCAGCCCGGCGAAGCCGCCGAAGATCGCCCAGTCGTCCACGCGGCAGTGACCGGCCAGGCCGACGTTGTTCGCCAGGATGACATTGTTGCCCACCACGCAGTCGTGGGCGATGTGGGCATATGCCATGATCCAGTTGTCGTCGCCGACGCGGGTGACCCCCTCGTCCTGCACGGTGCCGCGATTGATCGTCACGCACTCGCGGATAGTGTTGCGATCGCCGATTTCGAGGCGCGTCGGTTCGCCGGCGTATTTCTTGTCCTGGGGTTCGTCACCGATCGAGGCAAACTGAAAAACCCGGTTGTCGCGACCGATCACGGTCGGCCCCTGGATCACCACGTGGGGACCCACGGAGGTGCCGGCACCGATTTCGACTCCCGAGCCGATGATGGAATAGGGTCCGACGGAAACGGTTTCGTCGATCCGCGCATCCGGCGCGATGATCGCGGTCTCGTGTATCACTCCTTGCCTCCTTCCGGCGCCACCATCATCACCGCGGAAGCGACCACCTTGCCGGCCACGCTCGCCTCGGTGCGAAAACGCCAGATCGTCCTGATGCGACGCTCGATCGTCGCCTTGAGCACCAGTTGATCGCCGGGCACCACGGGCGCGCGGAACCGCGCTCCGTCGATGCCGACGAAATAAAACGTCGAGTGTTTCGTCGGTTCGACGCCGGCCGTGCGGAATGCCAGCACCCCGGCGGCCTGGGCCATCGCCTCGATGATCAACACGCCCGGCATGATCGGCCGGCCGGGGAAATGGCCCTGGAAAAAAGGCTCGTTAAAGGTCACGTTCTTCAGTGCCGTGATCTCTCCCCCGGGCGTGTGGGAAAGGATGCGGTCGATCAACAGGAAAGGATAACGATGCGGCAGGTAGACCAGGATCTGCTGCAGATCGAGTGTGCCGTCGTCAACCATTACGTTCTCCATCACCGTCGTTGCCGTCCTCGGCCGTTGTGCCGTCGCGCCCGTGCCCTGCATCGCCCTCCGCGCGTTCAAGTTGCGTCACGCGCTTCGCCAGAGTGTCGAGCTGGCGAAACCGCGCCGCATTGCGCCGCCAGCGGGCCGCGTCGTCCAGTGGCAGGGCGCCTGAGTATACGCCTGCCTTGCGGATCGAGCGGCTCACGAGTGTGAGCCCCGTCACGACCGTCCCGTCCGCGATGTGGAGATGCCCGGCGATGCCGACCGCGCCCGCTATCATGCAGTTCCGGCCGATGGTCGTGCTGCCGGAGATGCCGGCGCAACCGGCGATCACCGTGTGGGCCCCGATACGGACGTTGTGCGCCACCTGGATCTGGTTGTCCAGCTTGACGCCCTCTTCGATCACGGTGTCTTCGATCGCACCCCGGTCGATGGTGGTATTGGCGCCGATCTCGACGTCGTCGCCGATCGCGACCCCGCCGACCTGGGGCACCTTGATCCAGCCCTCCGGTTCACGCGCGAGACCGAAACCGTCGGCGCCGATGACCGCGCCCGGGTGCACCAGCACGCGAGCACCCAGCCGCACGCCGTGACACACGGTGACGTTCGCCACGAGTCGGCTGCCGGCACCCAGCTCCGATCCTTCGCCCACGACACAGTTCGGTCCCACATAGGCGCCCGCGCCGATCACCGCGCCGGCCTCGATCACGGCGCCGGAAGCGACGCATGCATCCGGCGAGACCCGGGCGCTGCCGTCGACGACCGCGCCCGCCCGGATGCCCGGCGTCACGGACGGTCCCGGGTGGAGCTCCGCGGCGATCCGCGCGTAGGACGCGTAAGGATTCGAGGAGAGCAACACCGCGACGGGGCACTCCTGCGCGAACTCGGAAGAAAGAATCACCGCGCCCGCCCGCGTCTCGGACAATTGCTTGCGGTACTGGGGATTGGCGAGGAACGACACCGCATCCGGCCCTGCGTTCTGCAGGGTCCCCACCCGCGCGACACGCGTCTCGGGGTCGCCGCGCAGCTCCAGGCCGTGGCGGACGGCGAGCTCGCCGAGACTCAGCGCCATGGCGAGGTGGCCGCGCTCAACCGCCCTGGTGCCGGCGCTGCAAGACCTGCAGCACCTGCCGGGTGATGTCGATGGTATCGCTCGCGTGGATAAAGCCTTCCACCAGCACCAGGTCGTAGCCCTGGGCCTGGCCGTAAGCCTGGATCTCGGTGATGAAGAGGCGCTGCAGCTCGCCGAGCCGCTCGTTGCGCCGCAGGTTCAGATCTTCGACGAACTCGTTCTGGGCGCGCTGAAAATCCCGCTGGCCGTCACGGAAACTTTGCTCGAGACGGCGACGCTCATCGTCCGAGATGAAGTCCTGCCCCTCTTCGAGACGCTTCTCGATCGCGACCAGCTCTTCGCGCTTGGCGCGGAGCTCGCGCTCCCGGGGGGCGAACTCCTCGGTGAGCGAGCGCTGCAGTGCCATCGCCTGCGGCGCCTCCTCGAAAAGCATGTTCAGTTTGACGACGCCGATGCGGGTTTCGGCCAGCGCGGCGGCCGGGGCCGCCGTCAGCGCGACCAGCAGCAGGGCGGCGAGAGTTCGAGTCATTGCGTTCATGCGTACGCTGTCCT
>CAYTXS010000077.1:0-10076 GCA_964441585.1 uncultured Thioalkalivibrio sp. | reverse complement strand
TTCTGGATCGCCACGGGCACTTCGCGCGCCTTGCCGTAACCGTAGCCGACACGACCGGAGCCGTCGCCCACGACGGTGAGGGCGGTGAAGCCGAACTGGCGACCCCCCTTCACGACCTTCGCCACGCGGTTCACGGTGACGAGCTTCTCAATGAAGTCGTCGCCGGCGCTGTTTCTTTCTGGTGCTGCCATTGTTCAACTGTCCCCGGGCGTCTGCCTAGAACTCGAGACCGTTTTCGCGGGCCGCATCGGCCAGGGCCTTCACCCTGCCGTGGTAGCGGAACCCCGAGCGGTCGAAAGCCACCTTGCTCACGCCGGCGGCCCTGGCCGCCTCGGCGATCGCCTGGCCAACGGCCACGGCGGCTGCGATATTGCCTGTCTTTTCGATCCCTTCGCGCACCGCAGGCTGCAGCGTCGACGCCACGGCCAGCACCTTTCCGCCATCCGGCGAAATGATCTGCGCGTAGATGTGACGCGGCGTGCGATGGACGCTGAGGCGGTTGTACCCCAGCTCCCGGATCTTGGACCGGGCGCGGCGCGCGCGCCGAATGCGTGAAACTTTCTTTTCCATTTCTCGCCCGCCCTACTTCTTCTTCGCTTCCTTCATGACCACACGCTCTCCCGAGTACCGCACACCCTTGCCCTTGTACGGCTCGGGCGGGCGATAGCGACGGATGTCCGCCGCCACCTGGCCGACTTTCTGTCGATCGATGCCCTTGACCAGCACTTCCGTCTGGCTGGGCGTCTCGATCGTGATGCCCTCCGGAACCGGGTAGGCCACGGGGTGCGAGAATCCCAGCGTCAGGTTCAGCACCTTGCCCTGCGCCTGCGCGCGGTAACCGACACCGATGAGCTCGAGCTTCTTCTGGAAACCCTCCGATACGCCCTGCACCATGTTGGCGAGCAGCGCCCGCACGGTGCCGGCCATCGCGCCGTAAGGCTTCTCCGCTCCCGGCGTACGAATCTGCAGCTCCGTGCCTTCCTGGGCGACCTCGACCGACGGGTCGATATCGAGCGAAAGCTCTCCCTTCGGACCCTTGACCACGGCGCGCCGGCCATCGAGCTTGAACTCGACGCCCTTGGGCAGCGGAACCGGTACCTTGGCGACTCTGGACATCGTTCTATCTCGCAGTTCGTTGGCCGTGCCGATCAGGACACGACGCAGATGACTTCACCACCGCGACCCTTGGCGCGGGCTTCCCGCTCGCTCATCAGGCCGTCGGAGGTCGACACGATCGCAACCCCGAGTCCGCCGAACACCGTCGGCAGCTCGTCCTTGCCGCGATAGACCCGGCAACCCGGCTTGCTGACCCGCTTGAGCTGGTCGATGACCGGCTGCCCCTCGTGGTAGCGCAGCGTCACGAGCAGCTCTTCCTTGTTGTTGCCGCCGTCCTCGACACTGAAACCGTCGATGTAGCCCTCGTCCTGAAGCACTTTCAGGATGGCTTTCTTGACGCCCGAGGACGGCATGCGCACCTGCGCCTTGCCGGCCTTCTGGCCGTTACGAATCCGCGTCAGGAGGTCCGCGATGGGATCGGTCATGCTCATTTAATGAATCCTCAGCCTGTCTCTCGCGCTTACCAGCTGGCCTTGCGCAGCCCGGGAACCTCGCCACTCATGGTGGCTTCGCGCAACTTGTTGCGCCCGAGGCCGAACTTCCGGTAGTAACCCCGCGGCCGGCCCGTGATCGCGCAGCGATTGCGCAGCCGCGTCGGGCTGGCGTCGCGCGGCATCCCGGCGAGCTTCGCCACGGCCTCGAGCCGCTCTTCGTCGCTCGAGTTCGGGTCGATGACGATCGCCTTCAGCTTGGCGCGCTTGGCGGCATACTTCGCCACCAGCTTCTCGCGACGCTTCTCGCGCATGATCATGGATTTCTTGGCCATAGACTTGCGGTCCTCTATTTCCTGAACGGGAACTGGAACGCTTCGAGCAGTGCCCTGCCTTCCACGTCGTTCTTCGCCGTCGTCGTAATCGTGATGTCCATGCCCCGGATCGCATCGACCTGGTCGTAATCGACCTCGGGGAAAATGATCTGTTCCTTCACGCCGAGGCTGTAGTTGCCCTGGCCGTCGAAGGACTTGACCGACAGGCCGCGGAAATCGCGCACGCGCGGGATCGCCACGTTGATCAGCCGATCGAGGAACTCGTACATGCGCTCGCGGCGCAAGGTGACCTTGCAGCCAACGGGCATGCCGTCGCGCAGCTTGAAGCTGGCCACCGACTTGCGGGCCTTGGTGATCACGCACTTCTGCCCGGCGATCGCGTCCATGTCGCGCGCGGCGTTATCGACGATCTTCTTGTCCGCAACCCCCTCGCCGACACCCATGTTCACCGTGATCTTGCTGATCCGCGGCACTTCCATGGGATTCTTCAGCTCCAGTCGCTCCATGAGCGCGGGCAGCAGTTTCTGTTCGTAATGTTCTTTAAGCCTGGCCATAGTTCACCCGGACGCCGTCAGACGTCCACGACCTCGTTGTTCGACTTGAAGTACCGGACTTTCTTGCCGTCCTGCAGCGTCCGGATCCCGACACGATCGCCCTTCTTGGCGAGCGGGTTCCACAACATCACGTTCGACGCCTGCAGGGGCATTTCCTTTTCCACGATGCCACCGGCCACGCCGCGCTGCGGGTTGGGCCGCGTGTGCTTCTTGACGACGTTGATGTTTTCCACGAGCACACGGTCATCCTCGAACACGCGCAGCACGGTGCCGCGACGGCCCTTGTCGCGGCCGGTGATGACGATGACCTCGTCGCCTTTCTTGATCCTGTTCATGCCTTGCTCCCCGGCGCCTAGATAACTTCGGGCGCGAGCGAGATGATCTTCATGAAATTCCCGGTCCGCAGCTCGCGGGTCACGGGTCCGAAAATACGCGTGCCGATCGGTTCGAGCTTGGCGTTCAGCAGCACGGCCGCGTTACCGTCGAAGCGGATCAGGGACCCGTCCGGACGACGCACACCCTTGCGGGTACGCACCACGACCGCGTTGTACACCTCGCCCTTCTTGACCTTGCCGCGCGGGATCGCGTCCTTGACGCTCACCTTGATCACGTCGCCGACACCCGCGTAGCGCCGCTTGGAGCCACCCAGCACCTTGATGCACTGGACGCGCCGCGCCCCGCTGTTGTCTGCCACCGTCAGGACGGTCTGCATCTGGATCATGACTGCACTCTCTTAAGTCGTCCTGCTGCCGTTCAGCGCACAGTGGCGCGATCGACGATCTCGACCACCCGCCAGGCCTTGCGCCTGGACTGGGGCCGGGTCTCGGCGATGTTCACCGTGTCGCCGATGCGGCACTCGTTGTTTTCGTCGTGGGCGAGCACCTTCGTCGTACGGCGAATGTACTTGCCGTACAGCGGATGCTTCACCAGGCGCTCCACCGAAATGGCCGCCGTCTTGTCCATGCGGTCGCTCACGACCTTGCCGGTCACGATGCGGACCGTGCTTTCGGTTCCGTTCTCGATGGTCTCGCTCATCACGCCTTACCTTTTGCTTCGTCCCGGCTTTTCTCGCCGAGGACGGTCTTGACTCGCGCGATGTCCTTGCGCACCTTGCCGAACTGGTCGGGCCGCGCCATCTGGCCGGTCGCCCGCTGCATCCGCAGGTTGAACTGCTCGCGGCGAAGCTTCAGCAGCTCCTCCTTCAGCTCGACCGGTGTCTTGCCACGCAGATCTTTCGCTTCCATCACATCACCTGCCGGGACACGAAAGAGGTACCGAAGGGCAATTTGGACGCGGCCAGGCGAAACGCCTCGCGCGCCACTTCCTCGCTCACGCCTTCCATCTCGTACAACACCTTGCCGGGCTTGATCTGGGCGACCCAGTACTCCACGGCGCCTTTGCCCTTGCCCATGCGGACCTCGAGGGGCTTCTTGGTGATCGGCTTGTCGGGAAACACACGGATCCAGATCTTCCCGCCGCGCTTCACGTAACGCGTCATCGCGCGACGCGCCGCCTCGATCTGCCGGGCCGTGAGCCGTCCGCGCGTCGTGGCCTTGAGGCCGAACTCGCCGAACGACACGTCTGCGCCACGCTGCGCGAGGCCGCGGTTACGTCCCTTGAACTGTTTCCTGTACTTGGTGCGTTTCGGTTGCAGCATCCCGGTACTCCTAGCTCGCCGCGACTTCGGCCGGTGCCGGCGCAGGCTTGTCGAGCACTTCGCCCTTGAAAATCCAGACCTTGACGCCGATCACGCCGTAAGTGGTCCGGGCTTCGGCGAAGCCATAATCGATCTCCGCCCGGAAAGTGTGCAGGGGCACGCGGCCCTCGCGGTACCACTCCGAACGCGCGATTTCCGCACCGTTGAGCCGCCCGCCGACCTTGATCTTCACGCCCTGGGCGCCGAGGCGCATGGTGTTGGTCACGGCGCGCTTCATGGCGCGGCGGAACATCACGCGACGCTCGAGCTGCTGGGCGATTCCCTCGGCCACCAGCTGCGCGTCCAGCTCCGGCTTGCGGATCTCGGCAATGTTGATGCGCACGTCGCCCATCGGCAGCGACAGCATGTCGGCGACTTCGCGACGCAGCTTCTCGATGTCCTCGCCCTTCTTGCCGATCACGATCCCCGGCCGCGCCGTGTGGATGGTGATGTGGGCCTTGCGGGCCGGACGCTCGATCTGGATACGGCTGACGGAGGCCTGCGACAGGCGCTTGCGCAGCAACCCGCGGATCTTGTGATCCGTGTGCAGGTACTCGGGGAAGTTCTTCGTATCGGCGAACCAGCGGGAGTCCCACTCCCGCGTGATACCGAGACGAATGCCGACTGGATGTACTTTTTGACCCATGAATAACTTTCCCGTGCTACTCGTCTGCCACCTGGACGGTGATGTGACTGTTGCGCTTGATGATCCTGTTGCCACGCCCCTTGGCGCGCGCCCGGAAGCGCTTCAGCGTCGGCGCCTCGTCGACCATGACCAAAGAAACCTTCAGCTCGTCGATATCGGCACCGTGGTTGTGCTCCGCATTGGCGATCGCCGACTCGAGCACTTTCCTGACCATGTGCGCCGCCTTCTTCGGCGTGTACTGGAGGGTCTGCAACGCGGTGCCTACGGACTTGCCACGGATCATGTCCGCGACCAGCCGGCACTTCTGCGGCGAGATCCTGGCATAGCGAAGCCTGGCTGCTACCTGCATCTCAATGACTCCTACTTCGACTTCCGGTCGCCCGAATGGCTCTTGAAGGTCCGCGTCTGGGCAAACTCGCCGAGCTTGTGCCCGACCATGTTTTCCGAGATGAGCACGGGCACATGCTGACGGCCGTTATGGACGGCGATGGTCAGCCCCACCATATTGGGCACGACCATCGAGCGGCGCGACCAGGTCTTGATCGGCCGACGGTCGTTCCTGTCTTGCGCAGCGCGCGCCTTGGCGAGCAGGCTGGCTTCGACGAAAGGTCCCTTCTTGATCGAACGTGGCACGGCTAAACCTCTCCGTTCCCTTACTTGCGACCGCGGCGACGAACGATCATCGCGTCGGTCCGCTTGTTCTTGCGGGTCTTGTAACCCTTGGTCGGCACACCCCACGGCGTCGTCGGGTGCTTGCCGAAATTGCGTCCCTCGCCACCACCATGCGGGTGGTCGACGGGGTTCATCACCGTGCCGCGGACCGTCGGACGGACCCCGCGCCAGCGGCTTGCGCCGGCCTTGCCGAGCTTCCGCAGGGAATGCTCGCCGTTGCCGACTTCTCCGACCGTCGCGCGACAGTCGATGTGCACCTTGCGGGTCTCGCCGGAGCGCAACCGCAGAGTGGTGTGCATGCCCTCGCGCGCGGCGATCATCACCGAGGTGCCGGCGCTGCGCGCGATCTGCGCGCCCTTGCCAGGCTTCATCTCGACGCAATGCACCGTGGAGCCCACCGGGATGTTCCTCAGCGGCAACGCGTTGCCCGGCTTGATCGGCGCCTCGGGACCCGACATCAGCGGATCGCCCTCAGTCACGCCCCTGGGCGCGATGATGTAACGACGCTCACCGTCCGCATACAGCAGCAAAGCGAGGTGGGCGCTGCGGTTGGGATCGTATTCCAGCCGCTCGACACGGGCTGGCACGCCGTCCTTGTCGCGGCGGAAATCCACGATCCGGTAACGCTGCTTGTGACCACCGCCCTGGTGCCGCACGGTGATGCGACCCGCGTTGTTGCGCGCGCCGGTGCGATTCTTCTTGGCCAGCAACGGCCCGTACGGCTCGCCCTTGTGCAGGCCGGGCGTCTTCACCTGGACGACGAAACGTCGCCCTGCGGAAGTCGGTTTTGCTTTCTGTACTGCCATGAGTCTCAGTCCTGTCCTCGCACGGCCGGCTTATTCGCCGCCCAGGAAATCAATGGTCTGGCCTGCAGCCAGGCTGACATAGGCCTTCTTCCAGTCCGAACGGCGGCCGATCATCGCGCCGAAGCGCTTGGTCTTGCCCTTGACCACGGCGATCTGTACGCCCTCGACCTTGACCTCGAACATGAGCTCCACGGCCTTGCCGATCTCCGCCTTGGTGGCGTCGCGGCGGACCTTGAACACGACCTGGTTGCCCTGCTCGGACGCCAGAGTGGCTTTCTCGGACACGTGCGGCTCCAGCAGCACGGTCATCAGGCGCTCCTGATTCATCCCAGGTTCTCCTCGATGCGGCGCAGTGCGGCGACGGTGATCACGACACTGTCGTGGCGCAACAGGCTGACCGGATCCAGCGCGGACGCCTCCAGCATTTCGACATGCGGCAGGTTGCGCGAGGCCAGCCAGAGCTTCTCCTCGAACGCCTCGATGACGAACAATCCGCCGTTCACGCCGAGGCTCTTCATCTGCTCGACGAACAGCTTCGTCTTCGCTTCCGGCAGTTCCAGCGACTCGACCACGATCAGCCGGTCCTGGCGGACCAGCTCGGAGAGCAGCGAGCGCATGGCGCCGCGGTACATCTTCCGGTTGACCTTCTGCTCGAAGTTGCGCGGCTTCGCAGCAAAGGCGCGACCGCCGCCCACCCAGATCGGACTGCGGGTCGTGCCGGCGCGCGCGCGCCCGGTGCCCTTCTGGCGCCAGGGCTTGATGCCACCGCCCGACACTTCTGAGCGCGTCTTCTGCGCCTTGGTGCC
The DNA here is from genome assembly GCA_964441585.1 of uncultured Thioalkalivibrio sp. Lineage (GTDB taxonomy): Bacteria > Pseudomonadota > Gammaproteobacteria > Steroidobacterales > XN24 > XN24. The sequence continues at coordinate 3,014 of CAYTXS010000077.1, read as the reverse complement.
GGACCGGCCGGCCGCCATGAATGCCGTGACGACCTGGTGGATCAGGGACTCGTTGAATTCCTTGCCGAAAGCCAGCTCGGAAACCTGCAGGTCCTTGCCCGCCGCGCCATGCAGCTGGAGTTTCATCGCCATGTTCTTAACCCCGCGCCTTGGCTGCCGGCCGCACGATGACGCGGCCATTGCGCGCGCCGGGCACGGCGCCCTTGATCAGGAGGAGATTGCGCTCCGCGTCGACGCGGAAAACGGTGAGATTTTGTGCTGTGCGATTGACCGCGCCCATGTGGCCGGACATCTTCTTGCCCTTGAAGACGCGGCCCGGCGTCTGGTTCTGGCCGATCGAGCCCGGCACGCGGTGCGACACCGAGTTGCCGTGGGTCGCGTCCTGCATGTGGAAATTGTGGCGCTTGACGGTTCCGGCGAAGCCCTTGCCGATCGTCATGCCAGACACGTCGACGACCTGGCCGTCGGTGAAGCTGTCCACCTTGATCTCTGCGCCGGGCGCCAGATCCGCACCCTCGTCCGCCCCGAGGCGGAATTCCCACAGGCCGACACCGGCCTCGATGCCGGCACGGGCGTAGTGGCCCGCCTGCGCCTTCGTGATGCGCGAAGGCTTGCGGCTGCCCGTGGTCACCTGGACGGCGCGGTAGCCGTCCGTGTCTGCCGTCTTGACCTGGGCCACCCGGTTGGGCAGCACCTCGATCACGGTCACCGGCACCGAGGCACCGTTTTCCGTGAACACGCGGGTCATGCCGCACTTGCGGCCAACGAGACCGATCGCCATCTTGTCTATTCCTCTATCACCGCACCGACTTCGTTTGGCCGGCGCTGCACTTTGGTTCGGTACCGCCTGCGCCGCAACCCGAAAAGCGGGCCTGCCAATTGCGAAGGCGGAAACAGATGCCGCGGCATCCTCAAATCAGCGGCCTGGCACATTGATCCATGCCAGGCCGCAGGGAGCCCGCTACTATACTCGGGACGCCCCGTCAGTTCAACTTGATTTGCACATCCACGCCAGCCGGCAATTCCAGCTTCATCAGGGCGTCGACGGTCTTGTCCGTCGGGTCGAGGATGTCCATCAGGCGCTTGTGCGTGATCAGTTCGTACTGGTCGCGCGCGTCCTTGTTGACGTGCGGGGAGACCAGGACGGTGAAGCGCTCCGTCTTGCTCGGCAGGGGAATCGGCCCCCGGACGGCGGCGCCCGTGCGCCGCGCGGTCTCGACGATCTCGCGGGCCGAGTTGTCGATCAGCCGGTGATCGAAGGACTTCAGCCGAATGCGGATGTTCTGGTTTGCCATGGTCTTCTATCCAGTGAGCCCGGTCGGGCTTATTCGTAAATCTTTGCGACCACGCCGGCGCCGACGGTGCGACCGCCCTCGCGGATGGCGAAGCGCAGGCCCTCTTCCATCGCGATCGGCGCAATCAGCTCCACCACCATCTGCACGTTGTCACCCGGCATCACCATCTCGACACCCTCAGGCAACTCGCACATCCCCGTCACGTCCGTCGTGCGGAAATAAAACTGCGGCCGGTAGCCCTTGAAGAACGGCGTGTGACGACCACCCTCGTCCTTCGCCAGGATGTACACCTCGGCCTGGAACTTCGTGTGCGGCGTGATCGAACCGCTCTTCGCCAGCACCTGGCCACGCTCCACGTCGTCACGCTTCGTGCCGCGCAGCAACACACCCACGTTGTCGCCCGCCTGGCCCTGGTCCAGCAACTTGCGGAACATCTCCACGCCCGTCACCGTCGTCTTCGTGGTGTCACGGATGCCCACAATCGACACCTCGTCTCCCACCTTCACGATGCCGCGCTCGATACGTCCCGTCACCACCGTGCCGCGCCCCGAAATCGAGAACACGTCCTCGATCGGCATCAGGAACGCACCATCAATGGCACGCTCCGGCTCCGGAATGTAACTGTCCATCGCGTCCACCAGCTTCAGCACCGACGGCACGCCAATCTCGCTGTCATCACCCTCGAACGCCTTCAGCGCCGAACCCGTGATGATCGGCGTGTCATCGCCAGGGAACTCATACGTGCTCAACAGATCCCGAACCTCGAGCTCCACCAGCTCCAGAAGCTCAGCATCGTCCACCATGTCCGCCTTGTTCAGGTACACCACGATGTAAGGCACACCCACCTGGCGCGCCAGCAGAATGTGCTCGCGCGTCTGCGGCATCGGACCGTCCGCCGCCGACACCACCAGGATCGCACCGTCCATCTGCGCCGCACCCGTGATCATGTTCTTGATGTAGTCCGCATGACCCGGACAGTCCACGTGCGCGTAATGACGCGCCTCCGACTGGTACTCCACGTGCGCCGTCGCAATCGTGATGCCGCGCGCCTTCTCCTCCGGCGCCTTGTCAATCTGGTCGTAAGCACTCACCTCACCACCAAACTTCTCCGCCATCACCTTCGTCAACGCCGCCGTCAAGGTCGTCTTGCCATGATCAACATGGCCAATCGTCCCCACATTCACATGCGGCTTCGTACGCTCGAATTTCGACTTGGACATCGGTGCTCGACTCCGGACTAATCTGTTTGTTTGCCATGCCGGCGCCGCCTCTTGGACGGTCCGCCCGCTTCGTTCAATGCCTGCAACTTGGAGCCCACAACCGGATTTGAACCGGTGACCTCTTCCTTACCAAGGAAGTGCTCTACCGACTGAGCTATGTGGGCCTCGATCCTGTTGTCTACCGCCTGCTCCCCGGCAACGGCTCCCCTGTCTGGAGCGGGCGATGGGAATCGAACCCACATCATCAGCTTGGAAGGCTGAGGTTCTACCGTTGAACTACGCCCGCGCGTGCTCTTGCCTCCACCTTTCTGCCAGCTCGTCCCTGCCCATTTCCTCACCAGAGTGGGCTGCAAGGCCCGTGGTGGAGGGGGGAGGATTCGAACCTCCGAAGGCTGAGCCAGCAGATTTACAGTCTGCCCCCGTTGACCGCTTGGGTACCCCTCCCCAAAAGCGCAAGCCGCGTATTATTAAACGCGGGCTCTGGGGTGTCAACAGACAC
>CAYTXS010000076.1:0-10129 GCA_964441585.1 uncultured Thioalkalivibrio sp. | reverse complement strand
TGCATGCCCGGCACGATCAGGGCGGCCAGCCACAGCGACACCGCGGTGATCAGCATGCGGACGAGAAATCCGTTCATGCGGCTCTCCTCAGGTCTTCAGAATCTGTTCCAGGTCGAGTTCGGTCAATCGCTGGATCCGGCGGAACAGGTACCAGAGCGTCGCGATCATTATGAGCATAGACGGTATGACGATGACCGGGTAGGACAGGGCCGTCATACGCCCCAGCTCCTCGTTGAACGCGGTGGTGCCCGGCTGGCTCTTCACGATCAGCTTCGCGAGGACGAAGTTCAACACGGACGAGAGAAAAAAGGAGCCGGCGAGCATCCACGAGGCATGGACCAGGGTCTGATCGAAGGCTGCACGGTTGCCGGCCCGGTCGAGCGCGGCGTCCACGTCCGCCACGTGGATGACCTTGTCGTTGTACAGGAACGTCCTGATGATCGGAAAGCGGGTGCGCAGCGACAGCAGGACGGCGACGCCGATGGTGGCGGGGACCGCGGCCTCCTTGACCGCGATCCATTTCGGGTCGAGCTCCAAGAGGCCGATCCCGCCGGTCAGCAGGATGCTGACGAAGCCCAGGACCGACACGAAGTTCCATTCGCGGCGCCGCAGGAAATCGTAGATCCCGTAACCGAGCGGAAATGCCAGCGCCACCACCAGACCGCCGACGGGACCCAGCGCAGACGCCCCGGAGAATTTCATCAGGATCACCGCCGGGATCACGATGTTGATTCCCAGCGAAGCCCAGACGTTTTCCTGTGGCGGCGACCTGCTCGTGCCGTCTTCCATGGGCGTGCTCAGTGTTCTTCATCCCCGTGGCCGATCGGTCCCTCGGTGAACATGCGTTCCTTCAGTTCCTTGGAGAAATAGGGATCTCGACGCCGGATCCATTCCAGCACCATTGCGGCGTGTTCCTTCTCCTCGTCACGGTTGTGGATGAGGATGTCGCGGAGTTCCGGGTCCTTGCACGCATCCGCGCGCTGGTTGTACCAATCCACGGCCTCGAGCTCTTCCATCAGCGACACGATGGCGCGATGCATATCCCGTGTTTCATCGGACAATTCTCCGACGGCCTCGTGGTAACCCTCGCTTGCCATGTCATCTCCTTGAGTAGTTCATCAACGGACTCTGCATATGATATCGCCAAGCCGTCTTCAGTAGACGATCGGGACGAAGTTGCGTTCCTCGATCGGCGGCCGGTCGTAATCGTCATGTTCGACGCGCGGCGGCAACGACGGCGGATCCGGCATGACATCCTCGTAAGGAACCGACGACAGCAGGTGCGAGATGCAATTCAGTCGTGCGCGGCGCTTGTCGTCCGCCGGGATCATCCACCAGGGAGCCTCGGGAATATCGGCAAACTCCAGCATGTCGTCCTTGGCCCGGGAATATTCGCGATACAGACGACGGGATTCGAGATCCATGGGCGAGAGCTTCCAGCGTTTCTCGGCGCTGTGGATGCGCGCCTGGAAACGCCGCTCCTGCTCCTCGTCGCTGACCGAAAACCAGTACTTGATCAGCAGGATGCCGGAACGCACCAGCATCCGCTCGAACTCCGGCACCGTCCGCGCAAACTCCCGGTATTCCTCGTCGTCGCAAAAGCCCATCACCCTTTCCACGAGGGCCCGGTTGTACCAGCTGCGATCAAACAGCACGATCTCCCCGCCGGTCGGCAGATGCGAGACGTAGCGCTGGAAATACCACTGGCCGCGTTCCCGTTCGGTCGGCGTGGGGAGCGCCGCGATCCGGCATACGCGTGGGTTGAGCTTCTCCGTGATCCGCTTGATCGCGCCGCCCTTGCCCGCCGCATCGCGACCTTCGAAGATCACGACGAGCTTGAGTTTCTTGTGCCGCACCCACTCCTGGAGCTTCACCAGCTCGATCTGCAGGGTGGCGAGTTCGCCCTCGTATGCCTTGCGCTTCAGGCGGCCTTCCCGCGTGTACCAGCCTTTCGGATGACCGGGCGGCGGCGCATAGACACTTCCCGGCGTGTGCACCGGACAGAGCGCTGCGCCCGAATCGACGGCTTTCTTTTTGTTTTCCTGTTTTTTCATTTCTGGTCCCGAATCGCGCCCCCCGGGGCGGGGCAAGCTTCACCACTATAGCGTTCGCCCGAGATCCGGGCCGTTCCCGATACCGGCACGGGCGCCAGACACATGCGACCCCCAGCGTCGTGGCTGCGCTGCAGAACGAACGGCCACGACGAAAGCTGCAGGCATGCGTCGAAATCCTCGGCCGGGAACCAGGGCCGGGCCGGGTCGAAGAACTTGGCTCCACACGGATCTTCGCGCAAGCGGCGGCGGATCGGCTCGAGATCGGGCGACTCGCCCCGCAGGCCAGCCGCGAGAAACTCGGCGCAGGCCGCGTCCTCGGCCGTTCTCTCACTGCCGTTCCAGCCCATGCACACCAGTGAGATGAGGGGCGAAGCGCGATGCCGGAGCCAGGCGATGATCGCGAGCGCATTCACGAAACTGCCGGTGATGACCTCGTCCGCCTGGTCGGCTGCCAGCAGGCCCTGGATGCCGGCGCTGGTGCGCAGCGCGAGTCGTCGGCCGGCCAGGTCGGCCCGGCGCACGGCGGCGGGGGAATTGGAGTAATCGAAACCCGGCAACGGCTTGCCGTCGCGCTCACCAACCAACAGCAGGGCCGGGTCAGCCGTCTTCATCGCCAGCGCCTCCTCCGGCGTGCCGACTGGAAAAATGGCGGCGGCGCCCTGCATGAAGGCGTACGGCGCGAGGCTGAACGCCCGGAACACGTCGATGATCACGGCAACGCCCCTGGCGCGTACCGCGCCGTCGAGCAGGTGCAGCACGCGGATTTCGGGAAGCACGTTCACCGGGTCGGCCGGAACCGGCATGTCCGATCGCAGGCCGATGCCCGGCTCAGAACCAGAAGCCGCGCGCCATCATCGCCCCGAGCAGCGGGAGCAGGATGAGGATCAACAACTGGATCCGGATGGCCATCAGCAGGCGGCGCCCCTCGGCCTCGCCGAGCGATGGGGCGGTGCCCGACTTCATAGCCCGCCGCCAGCCGATGAATTTCATCGCGGGATAGATCCAGACCAGGGCCATCACGACGAACAGCGTGAACTTCGCATGGAAAGCGCCGTTCTGCATGTAAAAGGCAATGCCTTTGCCGCCGTGAGAGAGTCGCCCGAGGCCGGTGAGCAGCACCACCAGCAGCGACACGCCATAGATAATGTCGACGATGACGATCTTGCGCGCCGTTGCCAGGTCGGGACGCGGCGAGAACAGGAGGTGCTCGGCCACCAGTGCGGCGGCAAGAAACATCATGGCCAGATAGTGCAGCCAGGCCAGCGTCAACACCCCGGTCATCGGCAATCTCCTCGGTCAGTGGCATGGAAAGCGCAACAGCCTAAACCACTTCCGGCTGCGGAGCCTCGGTTTCGGTCGGAGCCGCGGCGCGTGCTTGCTTGTCGGCATACATGGCGCCATCCGCAGCAGCGATCAGCGCGCGCGTTTCCTGGCCATCGAAGGGAAAACTGGCCGCGCCGACGCTGACCGACAGGCGGACCATCCGCCCGGAGACCTCGATCGAGCAACGCTCCACCGCGGACCGGATCCGGTGCATGACCCGCCTGGCGTGCTCGGCGTCGGTCTCCGCCAGCAACACGACGAACTCGTCGCCTCCGAGCCGCGCCGCGGCATCCGTCGTGCGGATCAGTCGCGCGATCACGTTGGCAAAAAGAATGATGGCGCGATCGCCGGTTTCGTGGCCGAAGCTGTCGTTGATCTGCTTGAGGCCGTCGAGATCCATGACGATGATCGCGTAGCTGCGGTGGTGGCGGATGGCGCGCTCGTGTTCCTGGCGGTGCAGGCGCGAGAACGCCCGCAGATTGGACAGTCCCGTCAACTCGTCGGTCTCCGACAGCGTCCGGATGCGCTGCTTGGCGGTATCGATCTCGTGGGCCAGCAGGGCCGTCACGTAGGCGACGAGCACGAACGGCGCGAGACTGATACCGAGCTCGACGATTTCGTGGCCCGCGGGCAGGCTGGCCGGGTCGCGCAGCAGGCTGGCGAGCAAAAAGCCCGTCGCGCTGAGCACGGTGGCGAGCAGGGTGGGCCAGCGGCCAAGGGCCAGTGCCGCGATGATCACTGGCAACAGGTAAAGGGCCAGCAAAAGGCTCGGATGTGTCCGGACCGAAAACAGGAACACTGTGATGAAGACGATCATCACCAGCAGCTCGACGCTTACCTTGGCGTGGGTTTCGCGACGGAAGCGCGGCAGCAGGCGCAAGCCGACCTGGAAAACGAGGTAGATGACGGACGCGACGCCCAGCAATCCGGGACGGAACAGTTCGCTGCCCGGCACGACGACATAGAGCGCGGCCAGGGCGAGCAGTAGCCACGCGCCGTCGGAGGTGTTGCGCGCCAGGCCCCGAAACTCGGCCTGCTCCACTGGCGCAACACGGTCCTTGGATAGCAGCTGCAGAAACGAGGGCACGGCGGCTTATCGTTGGCGCGATTCGAGCGGCAGTGCGGTAGCACCGTAGGCCAGTCGGCGGCCATGCAGGCTTGCCACCGCCGAGAGGAGTTGCACGTCGTCGCCCTCGGCGCCGAGCGGTTCGACGACCACATCCGGCGTGATGCCGTGACTCTGGATCGTGCGCCCCGAAGGCGTGAAATAGCGCGACGTGGTCAACTTGATCGCCCGGCCGTCGGACAACGGCATGATGGTCTGCACGGAGCCCTTGCCGAACGTCGATTGGCCAACGATCGCGGCCCGGCGATGATCCTGCAGCGCCCCGGCCACGATCTCTGCAGCGGACGCGGAGCCACCGTTCACGAGGACGCTCATCGGCGCCCCTGTGAGGCGGTCGCCCGGCCGGGCTTCCATACGGAAGCGTGCATCAGGCGTCCTTCCCTCGGCCGATACGATCAGGCCGCTGTCGAGAAACGCGTCGGCCACTTGGACCGCCGCGTCCAGCACGCCGCCCGGATTGTTGCGCAAGTCGAGCACCAGCCCGGGCAGGGGCCCGCCGATCTGGTCCTCAAGAAATCCCAGCGCCGCGGCCAGGTCGGCAGGCGTCGCATCGGTGAAGTGGCTGATCCTTGCATAGGCTTCGCCGCTGTCCAGAATCTCGGCGCGCACGCTGCGCACGTTGACCGGCCCGCGCCGCAACTCGACCAGCAGTGCATCGGGCTGCCCCTCGCGCACAATACCCAGCGTCACCGGCGTGCCGGCCGGACCCCGCATGCGGTCGATCGTGTCATCCAGGTCGGCGCCGCTCACCGGCATCCCGTCCACCGAGAAGATCACGTCGCCCGCGACGATGCCAGCGGCGGCGGCCGGACCCCCGTCGATGGGCGCCACGACCACGATGCTGCCGGTCGCGGCCGACACCTCGATCCCGACACCGGAGTAACTGCCGCTGGTATTCACCCGCACGTCGCGGTACTGACCCGGATCCAGGAAAGCCGAATGCGGATCGAGGTCCGCGATCATGCCCCGGATCGCTGCCTCGATCAGGTCATGATCCTCGACCTGGTCCACGTAGTCGCGCTTCACTCGCTCGATGACTTCCGCCAGCAGCCTGGCTTCGTCCCAAGGGAGGGAGGACACTGCGCCGGTGTCCCGCTCGGCGAGCACGAGCGGCGCGAGGCCGACGGAAAGGCCCAGCACGACGCCGAGCCAGACCGCCAACAATCCGCGCAGCATCAAGGCCTTCATTGCTCCGTCCCGCCAGTGTCCATCGGCTGAAAATAACAGAAATCAACGTCTGCGGCGGCAACGCTGTCGACGGTCGCGCCGACCCGCACCAGGTGCGCTCGGGGAATAACACGAGACCGAGCCAAGCGCTCGACCGCAAAAATAAAGTATTTTGTATGCAGAAGCTGCTATGCCCCTGTTTTTGAATATCTTCAAGCGCTAGTTACCAGCCGACTGGAGCCACGCGGCGGGGTTTTCCGGCTGCGCGCCGTTGCGAATCTCGAAATACAGCCCGGCCGCGTCGCGGCCGCCACTGTCGCCGACCTGGCCGAGCACCTCGCCGGCCGCCACCCAGTCACCGACAGCGCGATACAGCACCTCGTTGTGGCCATACAGGCTCATGAAGCCGTCGCCATGCTCGAGCACCAGCAGCAGGCCTAGGCCCGGTAGCCAGTCCGCGTAAGCGACGCGGCCGTGCCACACGGCCTGGATATCAGTACCCCGCTGAGCTCTGATCAACACCCCGTTGGACGGCGGCCCTTCCCCCCGGCGTTCGCCGAAGCGACGGGAGACAGATCCCTCAACGGGCCATTCGAGACGCCCGCGCTGCCCGGCGAACGGCGCCACATCGGGCATCGTCAGGTCAGCCACCGCGGAGCGCAACTCTTCGAGCAACGTCTCGAGCGCCGCGGCTTCCTCGCGCAGCCGGGCCGCGGCCTCGTCCTGTCGCGCCACGTCTGCATCGAGCTCGGCCAGCGCCTGAGCGCGGGCGACTCGCGCCGCATCGAGCGCCGCCACGGCCGCTGCCTGGCGCGTTTCGGCCGCCGCGAGGCGCTGGCGAGCCTCGTCGAGTTGCTGACCCACGGCCGCGAGTTCGGCGAGCCGTTCGCGTAATAGCTCGACGCGTGCCGCGCGGTCGCGCGCGAAATAGCCGTACCACGTCGCCATGCGTCCCAGCTCGTCGGGATCCTGCTGGCTGAGCAGCAGGCGTAAGCGCGGTTCCCCGCCGGTCATCCAGGCCGCGCGCAACTCCGCTGCAAGCGCTTCGGTGTCGGCCTCCAGCCCGGCAGCCAGTTCACCGCGCTGCACGGCCAGTTCGTCGCGCCGCGTCTCGAGGGCGTCGCGCTCCCGACGAGTTTCCCGCAAGGCTTGTGACTGGGACGCCACGGCATTTTCCGCGTCACGCAGCGCTGCGGAGGCCTGATCGCGGCGCGCCATGGATTGCCGCTGTGCGTCCTCGATGCCTGCGATGCGCGCTTTCAGCGCTTCCAGCTGGCGACTGATCTCGGCCTCGCGATCCGTCGCAGTCGCAGGACCCGTGGCGGCATGGAACGCCAGCAAAAGAACGAGCAGGAAGCGGAGGGGAGTTTTCACGGTGGCCCGAGTGTAGGGGATGGGCGGAATGGGGCAAGACCGGCCGGCGTAAGCAGGTATAATTGCGGGCTTCCCTTCCGGACCAGGGCTCTCATGGATTCCATACTTCAATACGCCGCAAGCCACCCGTTCCTGTTCGGCGGCATGCTGCTCATGTTCGTGGTCGTGTTCGCCTACGAAATGCGTCTCGCCGGTCGCAAGGGCGCCGATGTCACGCCGCCCGAAGCGGTCGCTCTGATCAACGCAGGCGCCCAGCCCGTGGACGTCCGCTCGCCGGCCCAGTTCGAGAAGGGGCACATTCTCGACGCGAAAAACGTGCCGCTCGCCGACCTCGAGCAGCACCTGCCGGCGCTCGAGAAGCTCAAGGAGCGCGGCCTTTTGCTGTATTGCGACAATGGCTCCGCCTCGGTCGGCGCGGTGCGTAAACTGTCTGAACGCGGCATCACCACGGCGCGCAGCCTCCGCGGCGGGCTGAACGCCTGGCAAGGGGAGAACCTGCCCGTATTCGCGGGAAGAAAGCAACGCAAGAAGGACGCGTCGTGATGCGCCCGGTGCTCGTTTACGCGTCCCGTTACTGCGGCTGGTGCACCCGGGCAATCGCGTTGCTGGAGGCCAAGGGCGTGACCCCCGAGGTCGTCCTCGTGGATACGGACCGGGCCGAGCGGCGCATAATGGAAGAACGCAGCGGGCGGCGCACCGTGCCGCAGGTCTTCATCGGCGAGCGCCACATTGGCGGTTTCGACGACCTGTATGCGCTCGACACCGCCGGACAGCTCGACGAGGTGCTCGAGGCGGAACAGTAGACACCGCGGGTCGGCTTCGGGGCGCGAACCGCGATTTTTTCAGAACCCATACAACGACTTTCAAGGAGCTTTCATGGCCGAGCAGAAAACCGACGGCATCGATACGAATCCCGTCACCGTGGCGTTGCAGCGCGTTTACGTGAAGGACAGCTCCTTCGAAGCGCCGAACAGCCCGTCCATCTTTTCTGGCGAATGGCGTCCCAACGTCTCGCTGAACATCGCCACCAAGACCAGCGAACTCGGCGACGGCGCCTACGAGGCGGTCCTCAGCCTTACCACGGAAGCCAAGCAGGGCGACAAGACGGCCTTCCTGATCGAGGTGGAGCAGGCCGGCGTGTTCGTCCTGAAGGGCCTCCAGGCGGAAGACCTGCAGCGCGCGCTGATCACATTCTGCCCCCAGCAACTCTATCCCTATGCCCGGGAGGTGGTCGCGGACATGTCCACCAAGGGCGGCTTCCCGGCGCTGCAGCTGCAGCCGGTGAACTTCGACGCCGTGGCGGCCGAGGCAATCCGCCGGCAGCAGCAGGAACAACCCGCACAGCCGGACGCGGCACCCGAAGCCAGCCACTGATCCGGCCATGGGTGAGAGGGGAGAAGCACAGGCGATCGCGGTCATCGGCGCCGGCTCATGGGGCACGGCGCTGGCGATCCAGTTCGCCCGCAGCGGACGCCCGACCCTGCTGTGGGGCCGCGCGGAGGACGATCCCGCCGCCATAGAGGCGGCCCGCGAGAACGTGCGCTATCTCCCGGGCGCGAAATTTCCTCCCAGCCTGCATGCCGTGGCCGACCTCGAGAACGTGCTCGAACAGTCGCCGGTGATCGTCGTCGCCGTGCCGAGCCATGCGTTCCGCGCCGTGCTCACCCGCATGAAGCCGCTGCTGAAACCCGGGGCCCGCCTCGCGTGGGCAACGAAGGGTTTCGAACTGGAAACAGGGAAACTGCCCCACCAGGTGGCCGGGGAAGTGCTCGGCAGCGACACCGCGATGGCCGTCCTGTCCGGCCCGACGTTCGCGCGAGAGGTCGGCATGGGTCTCCCGACGGCCATGACCATCGCCTCGAACGACGCGGACTACGCACTGCAGCTGGCCGGGAACCTCTCGGGAGAATCCTTCCGCGCCTACACCTCGACCGACATCGTCGGTGTCGAAGTCGGGGGCGCCGTGAAAAACGTGCTCGCGATCGGCGCCGGCATATGCGACGGGCTGGGATTCGGGGCGAACACCCGCGTAGCGATGATCACCCGCGGCCTGGTCGAAATGACGCGCCTCGGCGAGGCGCTGGGCGCGGAGCCGGCGACCTTCATGGGTCTCGCGGGGATGGGCGACCTGGTCCTGACCTGCACCGACGACCAGTCCCGCAACCGCCGCATGGGTCTCGCGCTGGCTGCCGGCAAGACGATCAAGGAAGCGGAACAGGAGATCCAGCAGGTCGTCGAAGGGGTCCTCGCCGCTCGTGCCGTGCATGGCGTCGCTGCGGAGGCGGGCGTCGAGATGCCCATCTGCGAGCAGATCTACCGCATCCTCTACGAGGGGGCCGAGCCGCAGGCCGCGGTCGTCGCATTGATGAAGCGGGAACTCAAATCGGAGTTCGCCCCGGGCGGTTGAAAGCGGTGCGGGGCCCGGCGAACGTCGGTCCGACGGATCAACCCGGGCGGACGTCACCCCCAGCGGGCATGGCGAAATCCTGCTGCCGCCAGGCCTCGTAGACAGCAACCGCCACGGCGTTGGAAAGGTTCAGGCTGCGGTTGCCTGCGCGCATGGGGATGGTGAGTCGCTGCCCGGCAGGCGCCTGCGCCATGACCTCTGGCGGCAATCCACGCGTCTCGGGACCGAAGAGCAAGGCGTCGCCCGGGGCGAAACGCGCCGCCGCGTAGGACTGCGTCGCGCGCGCCGAGAAGGCCCACAGCCGCGGCGCTCCCAGCGCCTCCAGGCAATCCTCCAGGGCGCCGAAGCTGCGCACCCTCGCGAACTCGTGGTAATCGAGGCCCGCGCGCCGCAGGCGCGGCTCGTCCAGGGCGAAGCCCAGCGGCTCCACCAGTGACAACGAGGCCCCCGTGTTGGCGCAGAGGCGTATGATATTGCCCGTGTTTGGCGGGATCTCCGGCTGCCAGAGAATCACGTGGAACATAGGAACCGACCTGGAGCAGGCATGACGGTGGACACGGACAAGAACCCCCTGGCGCTGGATTTCTGCGGCATGCATTTCGCCTCGCCGATCGTCCTGTTATCCGGCTGCGTGGGTTTCGGCGAAGAGTACACGCGGGTGGAGGGCTTCTCCAACCG
>CAYTXS010000075.1:0-10204 GCA_964441585.1 uncultured Thioalkalivibrio sp. | reverse complement strand
CGCCCAGCTGCTGGGCGAAGAGCTGCACGCGGTACTCCTCGACCATCCAGCGATACTCACGAAAGGCGTCGGCTGCCGCTGTGCTGGACCAGTTCGTGGCGAACCCTTCTTCCAGTCGCTGCCTCGGCAACGCCAGCTCCAGGGCCTGGCGGGCCTCACCCTTGCCCATGGCAAGGCGCTCGATCCGCACCATGATCGCCTGCAGGTAGCGTGGCATGGAACGCAGGCGCTCCGGTGGAGTGACGCGGAAACATCCAGGAAACATCAGCTGCTGCAGCTGCTTCTCGATATCCACCGCCGCTTCGCGTGCTCCGGGACCGGTGAGTCCGGCCGCCAGCGCGCGGCGGCAGGACGAATGCAGCGCGAGGATCTCCGCCGCGAGACCGAGGAAGCGCTCCCCCTCCGGCACGACTCTTGACCGGCCTTGTTCGAGGCGTTGTCGGAAGGCAGTCTCGTCCCGCGGTACCGCGGCTTCCCCCGGAAGGAACACGCCCGAGAACGCGGCGGCTACGAGGTCTTCAGGCAGGTCGGTGCCGGCGGCGAGCTCGCGTCCGAGCAATACCAGGCTGCGATCCCGCCGTGCCGTTTGCAACAACGCGCGGTGCTGCTGTGGCATCGCCAGCATGAAGAGGCGCAAGACGCCAAGGCGGTGGGCATCGACGGCAGCTCCCGGCGTGCTGAACAACCGGCAGGACACGCTGGACCCGTCGTCCTGGATCGCGGGAAAGAGTTGCTGCCGGGTGCGCCCGTGGCGCACGTCCAGTCGTTCGGGCACCGCGCCGAAGCGCCAGTCGCGAAACCCCTCGCCGGCCCAGGCCTCGGCCTGCAGTGTCCGCACCGGCCCGCTGCCGGGAGAATAGCGCTCCTTCAGCTCTTGCAGATCGCGCGAAGCCGCAATCGCGTCACCGCCCTCATCCAGCACCCGGACCCGGAAGCGCAACCAGGGCTCGAGCTCCATTTCCGCCCAGGTCTCCGGTTCGACTTCGACGCCCGCCGTTTGCCGCAGCGTCTCCGCCAGGGCTGCGCGAAGCCGTCCGACCCCGGGCTGCAGCCGGGCCAGGCATTGCCTCGCATGATCCGGCACAGGCACGATCCGGCGGCGCGCGGCCTTGGGCAGGGCGCGCAGCATCGCGATCACCTTCTCCTCCAGCCACCCCGGAACAAGCCACTCGAGGCGATCTTCGTCGAGTAACGGCAGCAGGTGGCGCGGCACGTCCACGGTCACGCCATCCTCCTCCGCCGCCGGGTCGAAGTGATAATGCAACGGCAGCCGGTTGCCGCCGAGCTCGAGACTGTCGGGATAGGCCTCCGCCGCCGGCAGGGGCGCTCCCGTCAGCAGGTCGTCGAGGGACATCTCGAGGAGGTTCGGCCGGCTCTTCTCGGCCTTGCGCCGCCAGCGCTCGAAGGCGGCCATCGAACAGATTTCCGCCGGCACCCGCGCAGCATAGAACGCCGCCAGTGCTTCGTCGCCGGCAAGCAGCTCCCGGCGTCGCAGCTTCGCCTCCAGCAGATGCACCTCGTCCACGAGCCGCTGGTTCGCGGCCAGGAAGTGTCCGCGGGTGCGCAGCCGGCCCGCCGCAAGCGCCTCGCGAAGAAACACTTCGCGCGCCCCGCCCGGATCCACGCGGGCGTAGTCGACGCGGCGATTGGCCGCGAGCACCAGCCCGAATATCGTCACCTGTTCGCGCGCGGCGACGAATCCCCGACCCTCCTGCCAGTGGGGATCGGACCAGCTGCGCCTGAGCAGATGCGCTCCCGTTGACTCGATCCATGCCGGTTGCACGGCGGCCGCCATCCGTCCCCAGACGCGTCCCGTCTCGACCAGCGCCGCCACCACCACCCATTTCGGCGGGCGGGCTGCGAGTGTCGAGTCGGGGAACAACCGGAAACGGAGGTTCCGCGGACCACGAAACTCCCCGTTTTCATCGAGCCGCCCGATGTGCGAGAGCATCCCGGCCAGCACGGCCCGGTGAACCGCAGCATAATCCGCCGCGATCTCGTTCTCCTTGAGGCCCATCTCGTGGACGATGCTCACCAGCTGGCGGTGCACGTCCTGCCACTCGCGCAAGCGGAGAAACGAGACGAAATTGTCCCGGCACCAGCGGCGCTGTGCGCTGCCGGAATCGTGCTTGCGTCGCTCCTGCCAGGTTTCCCAGAGTTTCACCAGGGAGAGGAAATCCGAGCGCGTGTCACGAAAGGCGGCATGGCGCTCGTCGGCGCTGGCGGCATGATCTGCGGGTCGCTCCCGCGGGTCGCGGATTGACAAGCCGGAGGCGATGACGAGCATTTCCCGCAGGCAGCCCTGTTCGCTAGCAGCAAGCAGCATCCGCGCAAGCCGCGGATCCACCGGCAAGCGCGCGAGGCGGCGCCCGAGTGATGTGATCTTACGCGCCTCGTCCACCGCGCCGAGCTCGCGCAACAGGCGGTAACCGTCATTGATGAAGCGGGCGTCGGGCGGATCGAGGAACGGAAACTCGGCGATATCTCCCAGGCGAAGCGTTTCCATCTGCAGGATGACGCTGGCGAGATTGGTGCGCCGGATCTCGGGATCCGTGTACTCGGGCCGCGCGTCATGATCTGCTTCATCGTAAAGCCGGATGCATGTGCCCGCGGCTTCCCGGCCGCAGCGCCCGCGACGTTGCCAGGCGCTCGCCCGGGAAATCGGCTCGACCTGCAGCCGCTGGATCTTGGAGCGATAGCTGTAGCGACTGATCCGCGCCAGCCCGGAATCCACCACGCAGCGGATGCCCGGCACTGTCAGAGACGTCTCCGCCACGTTGGTGGCCAGAACGATACGCCGTCTTCCCGCGGGGCTGAAGACACGGTCCTGCTCGCTGCTGGAGAGGCGGCCGTAGAGCGGCAACACCTCCACCCCCGGCGGATGATGCTTGCGCAACGCCTCGGCAGCTTCGCGAATTTCGCGTTCCCCTGGCAGGAAGACGAGGATGTCTCCCGCCGACGGCTGGTCCGGCGCAGTCAACTCATCCACCGCGGCGAGCACCCCGTCGGCGACGCGACCTTCTTCGGGGTCCGTCGCGGGCCGATAGCGAACCTCGACGGGATAAGCAGTCCCAGCCACCTCGATGACGGGCGCGCCGCCGAAATGCTCGGCGAAACGCGCCGGCTCGATGGTCGCCGAAGTGATGAGAATCTTGAGGTCGGGACGGCGCGGCAGGATCCGCTTCAGGTAACCGAGCAGAAAATCGATGTTGAGGCTGCGCTCGTGCGCTTCGTCGATGATCAGCGTGTCGTAGCGCGAGAGCAGCGGATCGCTGCGGATCTCCGCGAGCAGGATGCCGTCGGTCATCAGTTTCACGCGGCAGTCCGGACCCGTCCGGTCCGCGAAACGCACCTTCCAGCCGACGACCGACGTCCCGGCCGGACCGAGCTCGTCGGCAATCCGCGCCGCGACGGCACGCGCAGCGATCCGGCGGGGTTGGGTGTGACCGATCATGCCGCGCTGCCCGCGACCCGACGCCAGGCAGATTTTCGGCAGCTGAGTCGTTTTGCCCGAACCGGTCGCACCGCAAACGACCACCACCTGGTGTGCCTCCAGCGCGGCGGTGATCTGCTCGCGAGCTGCTGAAACCGGCAGCTCGGACGGAAACTCGAGGCGCAGCGCCTGGCTGGGGCGTGCCTCAACGCTCAGCTTCGGACTCCTTGGCGGCGTTCCAGAGCCGCTCCAGGGCTTCGCCGTCCACCTCGTCCGCACTCCGGCCGGATACCGCAAGCGCGGCCTCCACGGCGCGGAAGCGGCGCTCGAACTTCAGGTTCGCGCGGCGCAGGGCCCCTTCGGCGTCCACCTCGAGATGCCGCGCAAAGTTGACGACGCTGAACAACAGGTCGCCCAGCTCCTCATCGATGTCCGCCGCTGAGGAACCAGCCACGGCCGTCTCCAGCTCCGCAGCTTCTTCGGCTATCTTGTCGAGCACGGCGCGGGCATCGGGCCAGTCGAAGCCAACCCGCGCCGCACGGCGGCCCAGCTTCTGGGCGCGCGCGAGGGCGGGCAAGGCCGCGGGAACACCATCGAGCAGGCCCTGATTCCGCGCAGCGCGTTCGTCGGCCTTGTGGGATTCCCATGCGACGGTCTGGGCTGCTGCGTCGGCCACCTGCGTGGTCCCGAAAACGTGCGGGTGGCGGCGCCGCATCTTTGCCACGAGGCCGGACGCGACTTCCGCGAAATCGAAGGCGCCCTGCTCCTCGGCGAGACGCGCGTGAAACACCACCTGGAACAACAGGTCGCCGAGCTCCTCGCGCAGCGATTCGAGATCGTCGCGCTCGATCGCATCGGCCACTTCGAAGGCTTCCTCGATCGTGTAGGGAGCGATGGTCGCGAAGCTCTGGGCCCGGTCCCAGGGACAGCCCTCGCGCGGGTCGCGCAGCCGGCGCATCACTTCCAGCAGGTCTTCCATCGCCCTCATGAAAACTCCTCACGCAGCATGTCCCGGAAATTCACCAGCATGGCCGCCGTCGCGCCCCAGATCCTGTGCCTTCCCCACGGCAGTTCGTAGTACGGCAGTCGCACCCCCATGAAGCGCTTGTGACACAGTTGCATGTTGCCGGGTTCCAGGAGCACCTCCAGCGGCACCTCGAAGGCTTCGCTGACTTCCTCCGCATCCACCACCGGCCGAAAAGCGGCGCCGACGAAGCCCACCACCGGGGTCACGGAGAACCCCGTAATGGTGAGGTAGTTCGGCAGATAGCCGGCGACCTCGACGAGCGACGCCGGCAGGCCGATCTCCTCCTGCGACTCGCGCAGCGCGGCTTCCAGCGGTCCAGGGTCCAGCGTATCCATGCGCCCACCCGGAAAGCTGACCTGCCCGGCATGGTGACGCAGGCCGGCGGCCCGCACCGTGAACAGGACGGTCAGTCCCGCCGGACGCTCCACGATGGGCAGCAGCACGGCGGCAGGAACCAGCGTGCGCGGCCGCAAACGCTCCAGTGCGCGCGGCAGGTCTCCGGGGATTCCGGGCACCCGGTAGACCTCCGGCGGAGCCGGCCGCGTGCCCGCGAAGCGCCGGGCGATGAGCGCCTTCACTTGCGGATGCCGCCCTCCGTCAGGGACGCGGCGTCCAGCAGCCGCGCGAGTTCCTGCTCGGACAACTCGGTCATTTCGAGCGCGACTTCCCGGATCGGCCGTCCCTGGGCGTAGGCTTTTTTCGCCGTGGCCGCACCCAGCTCGTAGCCGATCACGGGATTCAGCGCAGTCACCAGGATCGGGTTCCTGTCGAGGGCTGCCTTGATATGGTTCTCGTTGACCGTAAAGCCCGCGACGGCGCGATCTGCCAGCGCCCGCGCGGCTGCGGCAAGCAGGCCGATACTGTCCAGCAAACGGTCGGCAATCACCGGCAGCATCACGTTGAGCTGGAAGTTTCCCGATTGCCCGCCGATCGTGATCGTCGCGTCGTTGCCGATCACCTGGGCGGCGACCATCGCCGTGGCCTCCGGGATCACCGGATTCACCTTGCCCGGCATGATGCTCGAGCCGGGCTGCAGCGCCGGCAGCGCAATCTCGCCGATCCCCGCCAGCGGCCCGCTGTTCATCCAGCGCAGGTCGTTGGCGATCTTCATCAGGCTGACGGCCACGGTCTTCAATTGTCCCGACAGCTCCACCGCGGTGTCCTGGCAGCTGAGACTTTCGAAATAATCATCGCTGGCGGCGAACTCCGTGCCGGTGCGCTGGGCGAGCTGTGCGGCGAATCGCTCGCCGAAAGCCTCGTGCGCATTGATCCCGGTACCGACCGCCGTGCCGCCCTGCGCGAGGCGCCGGAGACGCGACTGCGTACCGCGAATCCGATCGAGGCCTGCGCGCACCTGGCTTGCCCAGCCGCCGAGCTCCTGGCTCATACGCACCGGCATAGCGTCCATGAGATGCGTCCGACCCGTCTTGACGACGTCGTGGCATTCCACCGCTTTCGCCTCGATGACTTCCGCCAGGTGTTCCAGCGCCGGCAGCAGCGCGGCCTCGAGTTCCAGCGCGGCGCTCACGTGGATCGCCGTCGGGATCACATCATTGCTGCTCTGGCCCATGTTCACGTGGTCGTTGGGATGCACGGCGCGGCCGGCCCGGCGCGTCGCGAGGGTCGCGATCACCTCGTTGGCGTTCATGTTGGTGCTGGTGCCCGAGCCGGTCTGGAATACATCGACCGGGAACTGCTCGTAGTGCGCGCCGTCCGCCACTTCGACGGCCGCCGCCCGGATCGCATCCGCGAGCGCATCCTCGAGCAGTCCCAGTTCCTGGTTCGCGCCGGCGGCGGCCCACTTCACCAGGCCGACGGCACGCACGAAGGCCCTGGGCAGGGGCCGGCCGCTGATCGGAAAGTTCTCGACCGCGCGTTGCGTCTGAGCGCCCCACAAAGCGTCTCCGGGCACCCGGAGCTCGCCCATGCTGTCTTTTTCGATGCGATAGTCCTGCGCCGACATGCGCTCTCTCCCTCTGGGAAAGAAATGGTATTAACTTCCATTTCTATGTTTCTGTTAAATATGTACTTAATAAAGCCCATACCGCTCGCGACAGCGGCCGCTTCAGGCTGCTGATCGCATTGCGGTATGATGCCGTAATCCTAACACTTTCGGCACCTTATCCATGGATACCTCACCGCTCACGGCCATTTCCCCGGTTGATGGCCGTTACGCCGGGCGCGCCTCCCGGCTCCGCCGCGTGTTCAGTGAATACGGACTGATCCGCTATCGTGTCGCCGTGGAAGCCCGCTGGTTGCTCGCGCTTGCCGACGAACCGGGCATCGTCGAACTCGACCCGGTGACCGGCAAGCCCCTCGAACTGCTCAAGTCGCTGGCCGCCGGTCTCACGCTCGAACAGGCGGTTCGCGTGAAGTCCATCGAAGGAAAGACCAACCACGACGTGAAGGCCGTCGAGTACTTTCTCAAGGAGCAGCTTGCGCCCCTGGATGCAGACGGTCGATTGCGCGAATTCTTCCACTTCGCCTGCACCTCTGAAGACATCAACAACCTGGGCTACGCTCTCATGCTGCGGGACGCCCGCAACGAGGTGCTCCTGCCTGAACAGAACGGCCTCACCACCCGGCTGGCCCACCTGGCAGAAGAATACGCCGAACTCCCAATGCTCTCTCGCACGCACGGGCAAGCTGCATCACCGACCACGCTGGGCAAGGAGTTCGCCAATTTCGCCTGGCGACTGCGGCGGCTGGGCGCGAGCTTCGCGCAGGTGGAGATCCTCGGCAAGCTGAACGGCGCCGTGGGGAACTACAACGCGCATCTCGCGGCGTATCCCGACGTGGACTGGCCCGGTGTCTCGCGACTGTTCGTAGAGTCGCTCGGCCTGGCGTGGAACCCCTACACGACGCAAATCGAGCCGCATGACTGGATCGCCGAATATTGCCACGCGCTCGAGCGTTTCAACACCGCCCTCCTGGACCTCTGCCGCGACCTCTGGGGCTACGTCTCGCTGGGCTATTTCAAGCAGAAGCTGGTGGCCGGCGAAGTCGGATCCTCGACCATGCCGCACAAGGTCAACCCGATCGATTTCGAGAATGCGGAAGGCAACCTCGGCATCGCCAATGCGCTGCTCGGGCATTTTGCCGCCAAGCTTCCGGTGTCCCGCTGGCAACGCGACCTGACCGATTCCACGGTGCTACGCAATATCGGCGTCGCCCTCGGCCACTCGCTGATCGCGTATTCATCGGTAATGAAGGGGCTGGAACGGCTCGAGGCCGACCCGGCACGGCTCGAGCAGGACCTGGATGCCAACTGGGAAGTACTCGGTGAAGCCATCCAGACCGCGATGCGTCGGCACGGCCTCGAGAACCCCTATGAGCAGCTCAAGGCATTGACCCGCGGACGCCGGGTGACGCCGGAGGAATTACGCGCATTCATCGGCGGCCTCGGCCTGCCCGGCGAGGTCCAGCATCGCCTGCTCGAACTCACGCCCAAGACTTACACCGGGCTCGCCGCCCGGCTCGCACGCGATCTCTGAGACGCCGCGGAGCTGCATGTCCATGGACTACAGCGATTTCAGCGTACGCCTTGCGGACTGGGGCACGGATGAAGAGACCTTGCGCCAGCTGCGCACCACGGTGTTCGTCGAGGAGCAGGCCGTCGCCGAGAATGAAGAATGGGACGGCCTCGATCCGGTTTGCGCGCATGCCATCGCAACGGTGCCGGACGTCGGGGCCATCGGGACAGGGCGCCTGCATCCCTCGGGCAAGATCGGACGCATGGCGGTGCTGCCGGAATGGCGCGGCTACGGCGTCGGAGCGGCCATTCTGCGCCGTCTGCTCGAAGAGGCGGCACAGCAGGGCCTCGAGTCGGTCTATCTGCATGCCCAAGTCCAGGTGCTCGGCTTTTATGCGCGCTTCGGCTTTGTTGCCGAGGGCCCGGAATTCGACGAGGCAGGCATCATGCATCGCCTGATGCGCCTTTCTCTGCCGGGCGGCGGCACGGGGCTGACAGCCCCGGGGGAACTGACCGGCACCCGGCGGATGCTGAGCGGCAAGCTGGAGTTCGCCGACGCGGTCTCCGACGTGGCTGCGCTGGCGGCCCGGTCGCTCGCCATCTTCACGCCGGATCTCGAGCACGGCGTCTACGATTCGAAACGTTTCCTGGAGATCGTCAAACGACTGGTGCTGTCGCGCAGCCACGCCCGCATCCGGGTGCTGATCAGCGATCCCGGCCGCGTGCAACTGAGCGTGAACCGCTTCCTCTACGTCGGCAGACGGCTCTCGACATTCATCGAGTTCCGCCATCTGCCGGACGCTCACCAGGATCGCAACGACGCGTTCCTCGTCGCGGACGCCACCGCGCTGGTCTATCGGCCGAAAAGCGACCGCTGGGAAGGCATCGCCGACACCCGCGAGCCACGCATGGCGCGCCGTTACCTCGGACAGTTCGACCAGCTCTGGCAGCTCAGCACTGCGGCGCGCGAACTCGACGAACTGGGACTCTGATGGCCGCGCAGCGCATCATTGTCGGCCTGTCGGGCGGCGTCGATTCCTCGGTTGCGGCACTGCGCCTCCTCGAGGCCGGCCATGATGTCGAGGGCCTGTTCATGAGCAACTGGTCCGAGGACGAGGAAGGCTACTGCCAGTCGGCCGAGGATTTCCAGGATGCACGCGCCGTATGCGAATTGCTGGGCATCCCCCTGCACCACGCGGATTTCTCGCGCGAATACCGCGACCGCGTGTTCGCGGCATTCCTTGCCGGCTACCGGGCCGGCGTCACGCCGAACCCGGACGTCCTGTGTAACCGGGAAATAAAGTTCGGCAGCTTCCTCGCCCATGCCCGGCGCCTGGGCGCCGCAAGCATCGCGACCGGCCACTACGCCCGGACCGACGTTGCCGGACGGCTGCTGCGGGCGGTCGACGCGGACAAGGACCAGACGTACTTCCTGCATGCGGTGCCGGCCGAGGCCCTGCGCCACACGGTTTTTCCGCTGGGAGAACTGCACAAGACCGAAGTGCGGGCGCTGGCGAAGCGAGCGGGATTGCCGAATCACGATCGCAAGGACAGCACCGGGATCTGTTTCATCGGCGAGCGGCCTTTCGCCGAGTTCCTGGCTCGTCACCTGGAGGACGACGCCGGCGAAATAGAGGATCTCGACGGGAGGACGCTCGGTCGACACCAAGGACTGACCCGCTATACCCTCGGCCAGCGCCAGGGCCTGCGACTCGGCGGCGTCAGCGGTGCTGACGACGCACCCTGGTTCGTGGCCGGCAAGGACGCTGCCCGCAACGTGCTGCTCGTAGTCCAGGGACACGATCATCCCGCCCTGTTCAGCCGGCGACTCACGGCCGTGGAGCCCCACTGGGTCGCAGGCGCCTCGCCGCCTGTTCCGCTGGAATGCATGGCGCGCTGCCGCCATCGCCAACCGTTGCAGCCGTGCCACCTCGAGATCATGGCCGATGGGCGGCTGGCCGTGAACTTCGCAACACCGCAGCGCGCCCTCACTCCCGGACAATTCGTCGTCTTCTATGACGGCGAAAATTGCCTGGGCGGCGCCACGATCGCGACCGTGGATATGCCGACGACCGCCGGCCTGCCGCGATCCCGTCCCGTCTCGGCCTGACCGGATTCCGTTATAATTACTGATTCGACAGGCCATGCGGACCATTACGGGGGCCGCCCTCAATCCATCCCGGAGGAATCATGAAGGACACGGTGGACGCGCGTTTTGCGCTGAAGGTCAACGGTAAGGACTACCACATCTGGTCGCTGGACTCGCTCGGCA
>CAYTXS010000074.1:0-10207 GCA_964441585.1 uncultured Thioalkalivibrio sp. | reverse complement strand
TCGATTTCGACCAGGCCCGGGCGATCGTGGCCAGCAGCGGGCGCTGGCTGGATGTCCGCCTCCCCTCGGAATTCGAGAGCTTTCACCGGGAAGGCGCGATCAACATCCCCCTCTATTTCATCCGGCTGAAGCTGAAGACGCTCGACCCGAACACCCGCTATGTCGTCTGTTGCGACACCGGGCGACGCAGCAGCGCCGCGGCCTACATCCTGAGCGAACGCGGTTTCGACGTGCATGTGCTGCGGGGCGGCCTGACGATGGCCGAGGCGGAGTCGGAGAGCCAGCGCCGCAAGCCCGACGAGGCCGCAAGCTGAACTACATCGTGTGGGTCGGCTTGTCCCCGCCGAGGGCGCCGGCCAGGTAAGTCTCGATACGCCGCTGCGTGCTGCCCCGGTCCTGTTCGCTGAACTGCACGCCGATCCCTGCCGTGCGCTTCCCCTGGGCGCCCTTGGGCGTCACCCATATCACGCGGCCCGCCACTGGGATCTTCTCGTCCTCTCCCATCAGGTTCAGCAACATGAAGACCTCGTCTCCGAGCCGATAGGTGCTGCTGGTCGGGATAAACAGGCCACCATTCTTTACATACGGCATGTAAGCAAGGTACAGGGCGCTCTTGTCCTTGATGGTGAGGGTTAGCAGCCCCGGCTTACCGCTACTCATCGATCACCCAGGAAACCGAGCGCGGCGTCGCCGGTCGCAGCTTCGAGTCGATCGGCCCAGGGCGCGAGGAGTCCTTCCAGCACCATCTGGGTATTGAAAACGCCGTCGTTGCGGGTCATGGCGGACCGAATCTCGTCCTTGTAACGGAATAGGCGTTGCAAGGGTATTCGCTTGAGCGACGTTTGCAAAGCCCGGCGCATGGCCGGCGCCAGCGCCGGTTCGACATCGGCCGCCTTCAGGCGGACGAGCTCCGAGGTCCACACGTCGAGCCAGCGCAGGGTCATCGGCAACGGCCGGCGTGCCCAGTCCGCCGCCACTTCCAGCGGCTCCCGCCGGCCGTCCAGCACGTCGAGCAGATCTTGTGTGAATGCCTGGTCGAGTTCGCGGTAGCCCTCCTCCGCGAGAAGAATCGCCATCAACGGCGCATCCCCGGCCAGCGCCAGGAGGCGCTGCCAGTCCTGGCCGCCGGCGCGGGCTTCCAGCCACGGCAGCGCCACCTCGAGGGGCGGAGGCGCGATGCGGATCCTCTGGCATCGGCTGGCGATGGTTGCCGGCAGCGTGTCGAGCCGACTGCGGACCAGCAGCAACAGCGTCCGCGGCGACGGCTCCTCGAGTGTTTTCAGAAGGGCGTTCGCGGAATGGGCATTCAGCTGTTCCGCCGGCCAGATCACAGCGACCTTCCAGCCGCCCGTATAACTCGTCATGCCGAGGTGGGCGCAGGCTTCCCTGACCTGGTGAATGCCGATCTGTTTCTTCTGCTTGCCTTCGTCGTCGGTTTCTACCGTGATCCAGGTGATATCCGGGTGGACGAGCGGGATCGGTGGATCGACCGCCGGCCAGGGCAGCTCGAGCACCCTCGCGGCCATGCGAAAGGCCAGGTGGAGCTTGCCCAGGCCCTGCGGACCCTCGATGAGATAAGCATGGCTGAGGCGGTCGGTCTCCAGCGCCTGTTCGAACTCCCGCCAGGCCAGGTTATGCCATGGAAAATCAAGTGTGGACATTATTTTGTAAGAACTTGTTAATGTGATTCCTCAGCTCGATACGTACCGCCTCCAGCGACTGAGAGGCATCGATGATGCGAAACCTTCGAGGCTCGGCGTCAGCACGCTCGAGATAGCCCGCGCGGACGCGCGAGAAGAATTCTCCGCGCTCCTGTTCGAATCGATCGGCGGCGCCGCGGGCGCCGGCCCGCGCCAGGCCCACTTCCGGGTCGGCATCCAGCAACAGGGTCAGATCCGGCTGCAGATCTTTCTGCACCTGGGTCTCGAGCCAGCGCACGGGTTCGGGACCCAGTCCGCGGCCGGCGCCCTGGTAGGCATAACTGGCATCCGTGAACCGGTCGCACAACACCCAGCGCCCGGCTTCCAGCGCGGGGCGGATGCAGCTTTCGATATGCAGCGACCTGGCGGCGAACACGAGCAGCAGCTCCGCGATGGGCGGGACCGGTTCACCCGAGGCCGCGACGATGACGTCGCGCACCCGCTCCGCAAGCGGGGTCCCGCCGGGTTCGCGGGTGCGCAGCACATCGAGACCCGCGCTCTCCAGCAGCCCGGCCACGTAAGCGAGATTGCTGCTTTTGCCGACCCCCTCGCCGCCCTCCAGGGTGATGAAGCGCCCGCGCTTTCCGGCCTGCTCGCCGCTTACTGTTGTCATTCGGCCTGCCTTCGTGCACGCAAGGTCTCAAGATACTTTTGCACGGCGCGGTTGTGTTCGGCCAGCGTGGTGGAGAAATAATGGCTGCCGTCGGGCCGACCCGTCGCCACGAAGTACAACCAGGGACCATCGACCGGTTGGACAGCGGCCGCCAGCGCGGCTTTCCCGGGCAGCGCGATCGGCGTAGGCGGCAGGCCGTGACGCGTATAGGTATTGTAAGGCGTGTCGGTTTGGAGGTGCACGCGGCGCAGTCGGCCTTCGAAGTCGGGTCCGACACCGTAGGCGACCGTCGGATCGGTCTGCAGGCGCATGCCGCGCTCCAGGCGTCGGATGAACACGCCTGCCACCCGGCCTCGTTCCTCCGCCAGGCCTGTTTCCTTTTCCACGATGGAAGCCAGGATCAGCGCTTCGTAGGGCGATTCCAGCGGCAGCGAATCGCGACGCGTCTCCCATGCAGCCTGGAGGGCCCGGACCATCGCCTGGTGCGCAGTCCGCAGCAGTTCGAGATCGCTGGTGCCGCGGGGAAAACGATAGGTTTCCGGGAGAAACCAGCCCTCGGGATGTTCCCCCGCGCGCCCCAGGCGGGCCATCACGGCCTCCCCCGAGACC
Source organism: uncultured Thioalkalivibrio sp. (assembly GCA_964441585.1). Classification (GTDB taxonomy): domain Bacteria; phylum Pseudomonadota; class Gammaproteobacteria; order Steroidobacterales; family XN24; genus XN24. Next base: position 7,285 of record CAYTXS010000074.1, on the reverse strand, counting down.
TCATCGAGTGTGTGGCGGATCGCCGGATGGGCAGCGATCGCGGCACGCATCTGGGCGTAGGTCCAGCCTTCAATGACCGTCAGCGAATGCAGAACGGTCTCTCCGCCGATCATCCGGGCCATCACCTCCCGCGGGGTGCTGCGGCCTGGGAAACGATATTCGCCGGCCCGCACCTGGGTCGCGAGCCCGGAAACGCGGCCATACCACTCGAACAGCATGGCGTGGCGAATCACGCCCTCGCTTTCCAGGACCCGTGAAATCCGGGACAGCGAGTTCCCCGGGGCGATATCCACGATCACCGGTTCGGCCGAGGGGCCAGGCGCCTCGAGCTGCTGCCAGGCCCACCAGGTGCCCGCCGCCGCGGCAAGGATCCCCACGGCAGCCACGCCGAGCAGGATGCGCGTCAGGCCAGCCACGTCACGCCTCGCTCGACCAGGGCGGAGCGGAGGCGCTCAAGCGCGTCCCCCGGCTCGTAAGCCCGGCTGCCGATACGTTTCACGCAGCGCACTCCCGCGACGGCATTGCACAAGAACAACGAATCAATTTCATGCAGTTCATCATAACGAAGCGGCTGTTCATCGCCGCCCATGCTCATCGCGTCCGCGGCCTCGATCACCAGCTGACGCATGACGCCGGCGACGCCCGCGTGCGTCAGGGGAGGCGTCGAGATCCGGTCGGCGCGGAGGAAAAACACATTGTGGCGCGTCGCCTCGATCACCAGGCCGGCTTCGTCCAGCATCAGGCCCTCGTCCCAACCCGCGGCGGCGACTTCTGCCGCGGCCAGCACCTGCTCGAGCCGGTTGAGGTGTTTCAGCCCCGCCAGCGTCGTGTTGCGTCCCAGCCGTGTGGTGCACAGTCCCACCCGCAAAGCATCCGGCCCGACCGGCGGCATGGGATGGAGCGCGACGATCCGCCGGCCCTGGGCGTTGGGTGACGGCGCATAGCCGCGCCCGCCGTCGCCCCGAGTCAGCACCAGCCGCAGCACCGCATCCCCCTCCTGCGCATCGACCAGTCGCTCGATATCCTGGCGCAGTGCGCGGTCCCCCGGGTACGGGAGCGCCAGCCGGACGCAGCCCGCGCGCAGCCTGTGCAGGTGGCGCTCCAGCAAGCACGGTCGACCCTGATGCAGGCGAATAGTCTCGAACAGGCCGTCCCCGTAGTTCAGGCCACGGTCCGTGGCGGGCACGGAATCAACCGGCTTACCGTCCACAAGCATCACGCGCTCGCCCCCAGGGCCAGCAGCATTCCCTTGGCCTTCGCACGGGTCTCCGCCAGTTCGGCCTCCGGCGTCGAATCGAAAACGATGCCGGCCCCCGCCCGGAATCGCACCTCGTCCGGCCCCATTTCCATGGTCCGGATGAGGATGTTCAGGTCCATGGAACCGTCCCTGGCCAGCCAGCCCATGGAGCCTGTGTAGGCCCCGCGGGGACCGGTCTCGAGTTCCTGGATGATCTCCATGCAGCGCACTTTCGGGCAGCCGGTGATGGTGCCGCCCGGGAATACCGCGCGGATGGCGGTGCCCGGGCCGATGTCCTCGGCCAGCAGGCCGCGCACGTTGGACACGATGTGGTGCACGTGAGCATAAGTCTCGAGCACCATCATCTGGTCTACTTCGATGGAGCCTGGACGGCAGATCCGGCCAAGGTCGTTCCGTTCCAGATCGATGAGCATCACGTGCTCCGCGCGCTCCTTGGGATGGCCGATCAATTCCTGTTCAAGAGCCGTGTCGCCGGCCGCATCGGCGCCCCGCGGCCGTGTGCCGGCGATCGGTCGCGTCTCGGCCACGCCGTCGCGGAGGCTCAGGAGACGCTCCGGGGACGAGCTCAGCACGGCCTGAGCACGCCAGCGGGCCAGGCCGGCGAACGGCCCCGGATTGCTTTTCCTGAGCCGCTCATAAAGGGCGGCGGGGTCGGCATCCGGCAGCAGCGGGGCACGCCATGCGCGCGACAGGTTGGCCTGGAAAACGTCCCCGGCGACGATGTGCTCGCGGGCGCGGCGCACGGTGGACAGAAAATCCTCCGCGGGGGCTTCCATGGCCGGCCCGGCGAGTCCCGCCCAGTCCGTCGGCGGCAGTTCTCGCGCGAGGTCGAGATCCTGATGCAGCTGCCGCAGGGACTCCGCATCCTCGCACATGTATCGGCAGCAGCCGGTCTGACGGTCGCGCATTACCGCCACCCCGACGCGAACGGCGAAGGCGATCGGCATCCCCTGCGGCGCATCGAGTCGCAGGCCCGGTTCCACCTGGCCGGCGAGTTCGTAACCGAGATAGACAAACCAGCCCCCGGTCGCCAGTGGCCACGGATCGGCGCGGTCGCACCGTTCCGCACGCCACCAGCGGTCCAGGGCGGCGAGGAAGTCGTGATCGCCGGCGACCCCGGGTCCGCTGAGCACGCCACGCTCATCGAGCACCAGCGCATCGCCGGGTGCGCCCAGCAGTAAGTCGCATTGTCCCTGCGGCGTGCCGGCCGCCGCGCTCTCGAGCAGAAACGGATAGCGATGCGGCGCGACCCGGTGCAGCGCAAGCAGGTCCCCGGGATCGACCAGGGTGCCGACCAGCAGTTCGGGAGTGGGCGAAAGAGCGGCCACGGCTAGGCTGCCCGGCGGCGGGGCGGCCCCGGTCAGTCCAGCGCCCGGAACAGCAGGCTGCCGTTCGTGCCGCCGAAGCCGAATGAGTTCGACAAGGCGATCCGGACGCTGGCGCGACGCGCCTCGTTGGGAACGTAGTCGAGATCGCATTCGGGACCGGGGTGGTCGAGATTGATGGTCGGCGGCAGGATTCCGTCCCGCATCGCGAGCAGGCAGAACACCGCCTCGACCCCGCCGGCGGCGCCAAGCAGATGGCCGGTCATGGACTTGGTGGAACTGACGGCGACGTCGTAAGCGGCCGGACCGAAGGCTTCCTTGAGTGCCTGCGTTTCGGCCTTGTCGCCGAGCGGCGTGGAGGTCCCGTGGGCATTCACGTAATCCACCTCGGCGGGATCCACGCCGGCGTCACGCAATGCGTTGAGCATGCACTGGCGCGCGCCCTCGCCGCCTTCGGGCGGAGCCGTGATGTGGTGGGCGTCAGCGCTCATGCCGAAGCCGACCAGCTCGCCATAAATGGCGGCGCCGCGTCGTTTTGCATGTTCGTATTCCTCGAGCACGACGCAGCCGGCGCCGTCGCCCAGCACGAAACCGTCCCGGTCGCGGTCCCAGGGCCGGCTCGCCTGCTCGGGTGTCTCGTTGCGGGTCGACAAGGCGCGCGCCGAGCAGAAACCCCCGAGTCCCAACGGCGTGGTGGCCATTTCCGCGCCGCCCGCGATCATCAGGTCCGCGTCGCCGTACTGGATGCAACGCGCCGCCACGCCGATGCTGTGGGTGGCTGTCGTGCAGGCCGTCACCAGGGACAGATTGGGTCCGGTCAGGCCGTACTGGATCGAGACATGCCCGGAAATCATGTTGATGATGCTGCCGGGAATGAAAAACGGCGAGATCTTGCGGGGCGACTCGCCGGCCTCGAGGTAGCTCCTGAAATTCCGCTCGATGGTTTCGATGCCGCCGATGCCGGCGCCGACCGCCACGCCGATGCGGTGCGCATTGGCTTCGCTCACCTCGATGCCCGAGTCCTCGATCGCCTGGCGGGAGGCCGCGATGCCGTAATGCATGAACGTGTCCATCTTCCTCGCGTCCTTGGGCGCGAGGTAGGCGTCCACGTCGAAGCCGGCCACGGCGCCGCCGAAGCGTGTCGGGAAGCGACTCGCGTCGAAGCGTGTGATCGGCCCGATGCCGCTGCGCCCGGCGAGGATGTTGGCCCAGGCTTCGTCCACGGTGCTGCCCACGGGCGAGACGATCCCGAGGCCGGTGATCACGACACGGCGCCTGGTCAAACCTTCACCTCCGGCGTTGCGGCTGGCGGCATGGAGAAACAGCGCCCTGCTGACGGGCGCAGGACCGCGGACTCAGTTCGAGCGGGCCTTGATGTAGTCGATCGCCTGCTGGACCGTGGTGATCTTTTCCGCTTCCTCGTCCGGAATCTCGCACTCGAAGGCCTCTTCGAGCGCCATCACGAGTTCGACGGTATCCAGCGAGTCTGCGCCCAGGTCGTCCACGAACGAGGCGTCATTGGTGACTTCTTCTTCTTTGACGCCCAACTGCTCGGCGACGATGTTCTTTACCTGTTCTTCGATGCTGCTCATCTCGTCTTGATCCTCGTTGCTGGCGGCGAGATCATCCCGGCCCCCATGACCCGGACTGCACCGCGCGCCGTATTGTATTGGAATGTGGCAGGGTGTTCTACACGCCCGCCCCCCGACCTTCAGGCCATGTACATTCCCCCATTGACATTGATGACCTCGCCGGTGATGTAGCCGGCGCCAGGCGAACAGAGAAATAGCACCGTCGCGGCGATGTCTTCGGCGGTGCCGAGCCGTTCCAGGGGGATCTGCTTCTCGAGCTCTTTGCGTTGCTCTTCGGACAGCGCGGCGGTCATGTCCGTGGCGATGAACCCAGGCGCCAGCGCGTTCACGGTGATGCCGCGGGACCCGACCTCGCGGGCCAGGGAGCGCGTGAAACCGATCAGCCCGGCCTTTGCGGCACAGTAGTTGGCCTGCCCTGCATTGCCCATCAGGCCGACCACCGAACCGATGTTGACGATCCGCCCGCGGCGCGCCTTCATCATGCCTCGCAGGCAGGCGCGGCTGGTGCGATAGACCGAGGTCAGGTCGGTATCGATGACTTTCTGCCAGTCCTCGATCTTCATCCGCAGTAACAGGCCGTCGCGGGTGATGCCCGCGTTGTTCACCAGCAAGGTGACCGGGCCCTCGTTCGCGGCGATGTCCGCGCACACGGACTCGACGTCATCGTCGCTGGAAACATCCAGCACGACGCCACGTCCCTTGATCCCGGCCTCGCCGAAGGTCGTGGCGATCTTGTCGACGCCCGACGGCGACGTCGCGGTGCCGACGATCGTCGCTCCGGCCCGCCCGAGCGCCTGGGCGATGGCGCGGCCGATGCCCCGGGTGGCGCCAGTGACGAGCGCGACTTCATCCTTCAGCTGCTGCATTGTTAACCCTTCACCGTCGACAAAGCTTTAGCAAGCGTAGCAGGATCATCGACCGGTATCGCGTTCAATGCCCGGTCGATGCGCCGCGCGAGCCCGCTGAGTACCCTGCCGGGGCCGACTTCAAGCAAGGTGTCCACGCCGGCGGCGCGGATGGCATTCACGCAGTCCACCCAGCGCACCGGACGCCGCACCTGCTCGGCGAGCGCCGCCCGGATTTCGGTCACGTCGGTGCGGGGGGTCGCGTCGATGTTGTGATACACAGGTACTGTGGGTGTTTTCAGGTCCATGGCTGCGAGCGCCTCGGCCAACTGGCTGGCGACCGGGTCCATGAGCCGGCAATGGACCGGCACGCTGACCGGCAGCAGCATGGCCCGCCTCGCCCCCGCCGCTTTTGCCGCCTCGATGGCGCGCTCCACCGCCGCGCCGTGACCCGCGATGACCACCTGTCCCGGCGCGTTGAAGTTGACCGCCTCGACCACGTCGCCGTCGCCTTCGACGGCCTCGCACGCCGCGATCACAGCATCGTCGTCGAGGCCCAGCACGGCCGCCACCTTGCCCGCGCCCTCCGGTACGGCCTGCTGCATCCACTGGCCGCGCAGCCGGACCACGCGCAAGGCGTCGTCGAAAGCCATCGCTCCGGCGCACACCAGTGCGGTGTACTCGCCGAGACTGTGGCCGGCCATGGCGGCAGGCTGAGGCCCGCCGTGCGCCCGCCAGGCCCGCCAGGCGGCGACGCCGACGGCCAGCATGGCGGGTTGCGTGTGATCCGTGCGATTGAGTTGCTCTGCAGGCCCTTCGCGAAGCAGCGCACCGAGGCCATATCCCAGCGCCTCGTCGGCTTCCGCCAATGTGGCGGCAGCCTCCGGCTCGACGGCCAGCAGATCGGCGAGCATTCCCACGGACTGGGAACCCTGGCCCGGGAACACCATGGCGATGGCCATTGTCGCAACTCCTGAAACTCGGGGCGCTCATTATAGTCAGACTCCCCGTGAGCGATGCGCCCGGCTCGGGCCGGTAGCGCCTGAGGGCCGCCATTTGGGCCGGGAATCCCGGGACGTTCTGATATCATGGGCACCAAGTAGTATTCCGCCCCCGGGACGACACCTCGGGGGCCTGATCCCGAGGATCGAACATGCCGTCAAACAGATTTCTTTCCGGGTTGCGCGCCGGTTCCGCCGGCTCCCGCCAGGCCGGCTTCACGCTCATCGAGATCATGGTCGTTGTCGTGATCCTCGGCATTCTCGCGGCCATCGTGGCGCCGAACGTGATCAGCCGCATCGACGACGCCGCCATTACCCGCGCCAAGCAGGACATCCGCGGGATCGAAAGCGCACTGAAGCTCTACTACATGGACAACTCGCGCTATCCGAGCACGAACCTCGGGCTCGAAGCGCTGGTGGAGCAGCCGAACGACCAGAGTGTCCGGAACTGGCGCGGGCCTTACCTCGACAAGCTGCCGCGCGATCCCTGGAACAACCCCTATCGCTACCTTTACCCCGGGCAGCACGGCGAGTTCGACGTCTTTACCCACGGCGCGGACGGGCAGCCGGGCGGCGAAGGCATCAACGCCGAAATAGGCAACTGGTCTGTCTACTGAGAGCCCTCGGCCCGCGCGGCTTCGCGCTGGCTTTTCGCTCATAGAACTGCTGGTCGTGATCGTCATCATCGGGATCATGGTCGGCATGACCGTGTTGTCCATGGGCACGCTGGGCGGCGACGACCGGAGCGAGACGGAAGCCCGTCGCCTGACGGCTCTGACCCAGCTCATCGGCGAGGAAGCGCTCGTCCAGGGGCGGGACTACGGGCTGGAATTCTTTAGCGACGGCTACCGCTTCCTCTCCTGGGACCCGGACGAGCGGCTTTGGTCGCCCGTCGATGACGACGCCGTGTTCCGCCGCCGCACCCTGCCCGACGGCGTCCGCGTGATCCTGGCCGTGGACGGACAGGAAGTCGTGCTGGATGCCGACGAACCGCGTGAGGCCGACGAAATCGTGCCGCATGTCGCCGTGTTCTCGAGCGGCGAATTCACACCTTTTGAATTATTCCTGGTCACCGGTTCGGTGCGCGACGCATGGACGCTGCGCGGCCTCATGCATGGCGAACTGGAGCTGCTGCCGCCGGAGGATGATCGTTGAGCAGGCGTCCCGACGGGTTCACGCTGCTGGAAGTCATGGTGGCGCTCGCCATCGTCTCCATCGGCCTGATCGCCGCGTTCAACGGCATCATCCACATGGCGCATTCCAC
>CAYTXS010000073.1:0-10246 GCA_964441585.1 uncultured Thioalkalivibrio sp. | reverse complement strand
TCTTTATCATTATGGTCAATCATTTAGCAACATTCAGGCCATGTATTTAGGGAATCTAAGTCGTTAAAGGGAGCCTAACTTACAAGGAAAATACCTACATTAGCCTGAGCTGGCACTTTTTGTCTGGCCGCCGGTGGATAATGTCGCAGATTAAACGCCCGGGACCCCGGGGCCGCCGGACTTGAACATGTCCTTGACGCGGCAGTGCTCGCACATCTGCAGGCGGCGGCGCGAAGCTTCGTCCTGGAACATCCAGTGCCCCTCGAGCTTTTTCAGCATCGACTCCAGCAGGGAGCGGGTCCCGAAAGGCTTGCCGCAGGCCACACAACAAAAAGGCTGTTCCTCGTTGAGGATCCGCGGCTGCTGGCGCAGTTCGGCATCGTAGAGAAAACGGGTATGAAGGGTGATCGCGTTTTCCGGGCAGGCCTTTTCACAAAGGCCGCACTGCACGCAATTCCACTCCGTGAACTTCAGCTGCGGAAGGTCACCGCCGGCGTCGAGAGCCGCGACCGGACAGACGCTGACGCAGCCCATGCACAAGGTGCAGGCGTTCTTGTCGACCTTGATCTCCCCGAAAGGCGCGCCGACCGGCAGTTCCGTGGTCTTGCGGGGCGCCGGGGCATGCCGGTGAAGGTGCTCGATCGCCAGCCGCAGGATCGCGCGCTTGTCGTCGGGCAATGCAAACTTTGCAGGCTTGGCGATACCGGCGGCGGGGAGAGCACCCCACCAGCCCGCCGGATCGGCCGCGGCGCTGGCGCTGTCGATCACGGTAAGGCTCTCGGGAGCGAAACCCATGCCCTCGAGAATCCCCCGGCCGAAAAGCGCTTGCGCCTCGACCTCCGCGACCATGCGGCGCGCGGCGGTGTCCGTCACGACGACGACCACCGCCCGGGCGCCGTAGGCCAGCAGCGCCAGCCAGGTATCCAGGCCGACCGAGCCGACTTCCTCCACCTCCAGGGGCAGAATGTCCTCGGGCATTTCCGGGCCGAGCGTCTCGGACACGATCTTGCTGGACCAGGCGTCATGGATAAGCACGACGGGACTCTCCCCGCCGGCGTCGCGGAACGCGCCCAGGAACAACTTGAGGTGCGCCAGCAGGTCGCTGACCGCCGGGAAGGCATAGCTCATCGCGCCGCTCGGGCAGGCCGCGACGCAGCTGCCGGCGCCCTGGCACAGATACGGATCGACGCTGACTTTCTCCCCAATGGAGGTGATCGCCAGCGTCGGGCATGCATCGATGCAGCGCGTGCAGCCGACAATGCCGCTGCCGCCGTGCGCGCAGATATCCGGGTTGTAATTGAAATACTTGGGCTTCTCGAACTCCCCGCTCATCTCGGGAATCTCGGCGAGAGCCTTCTCGAGCGCGTCGCCGTCCCCCGCCGGCGCGTAGTAGCCCACCGGCGGCACCTCGTGCGACATGAGCGGCACGGCCGACAGATCGAGCACGAGGTCGAAGAAGCTGCCGGGGTTACCGGCCGCCTCGGACAGCGACACCGTGCCGTCGGGGGTATCGAGATTGACGGCGAAACGGCCGAGCCGGCCCTCGATTTCGGGCCGCCCCCCGCGCACGATCACTCGCCCCTCGCGGGTGCCGGGCTCGGGGCGCGCCGCGGAAGGCACTAGCAGGGTACAGGGGACCGCTTCGCCGAGTCGGCGGGCCAGCGAAAGCGCGAGGTCTTCCTCGCCCACGATGACCACCCGGCCACTCGATTTATAGGTCACGATCGAGGTCGGCTGGCCCTCGATCGAGATCGGCGTCTGCAATGCCTGGGCGCGCGCGCGCCCGGCGCTGCTGGTGGCTGGAAGCTCATGCATCACGTGGCGGTTGCTCCTGGTCGTTGTTCGGTTCGATTTCTGCGGATTCTTCACTCGCGCCGGCCGCTTTCTGTTGCCCCGTCTCGCGCGGGTCACCAGCGGCCGCAGGGTCGCAATCGTCCCCTGCGGTGTCCGCATCGGCGGCATGGCTCTCCGGCGCGGAACCGGCCGCCGCATCGGCGCCGTCCGACGTCGCCACGCTGCCTGCCGCCGTTCCGGCCGCGGCGTCGTCGGCCGCTGCCGCTTCCGCCGCCTCCAGCTGCTTCTTGAGCAGCCGTGCTGCGGCATGCTTCATGTCGGCGGTCACGACGTCGCCGAGCGCGGGAAAGTTGCGGTAGTCATCGATGTAGTCGTCGAGCTCGCTGATGACGTTGAACTTGTCGCTGCGGAACAGCTTGCGCAAAGCCTGTCTGCGTAAGCCGGCGCTGACGCGCGGCGACATGAATGCGCTGAAGTCCGAATCCGGCGTGAGCGACTCGAGCGGCGGCATGTCCTCGTCGCCCGGCGGCTCGACTTCGGCCTCGGATGCAGACCCGGTGTCCGCCTCGGCCGAAGAAGCCTGGACAGGCGCATCGGCGGTCGCATCGGCGGGCGCCGCCGGCGGCGGGCCGGCTTCGGGCGCCTTGCTCTTTGCCTTTAGACGGGACCAGCGAGTGAGAAACGACTCCTCGCCTTTACGTTCCTCGTCGGCTGGCACGGCCGGGGCTGCTGGCCTGGACTGTTCGCGGTCAGCCATGGCGGATCACTGCGCTCCGTCGCCCGAAAACTCGTCGCGGCGGCGCTTGCGGCGCTTCTGCGGCTTGAAATGCGTCATCACGAATTCCTCGAGTTGGGGAATGATCTCGGGCGGGATCGGCACGGCGAACACCTTGCAGTCCGCCTCCGTCGCACTGGTCGACTGATCATGGTCTGCGGTTACCGCGATGGGCAGCAGTTCGCCCCCCTCCTCCTCACTGCAGACGATGAACAGCGAGGGCTCCGTCGCGGTCAGGTTGAACCAGTAGGTTTCCGCCGCATCGCGATAAAGCTCGAGCCGCAGTCCGTCCCACAAGTACTGGGCGACGCCGTCGGCCTCGTTGAGCAATTGACGGCGCGCCTCCCCGGCGGCAAATCGTTCGCCCGCCAGCACGGCCACGCCCTCCCAATTGGGGATTTTCCAGCCGGAGCGGCTGATCTCCTTGCGGGCCAGTACGACCGCGACCGGGATATTCACGAGAGGTTGGATACGCATGTTCTGGGGCCGTCTTCAGGGTCACGAAGCCGTTGTCGATGTAGTCGGATAGACTACCAGTTCGATCCTTTTCCTGCTTGCCGTCCGTGCAGCCCCAAAGCATACGGAATGCTTCTTGCATGACTCAAGCGCTTGCAATGTGGGTCGTCGGCTCCCGTGGTCCGGAGCCTTGCGCCGGAGGAAGACATGAGCCGTGCCATTATCGAGAAACCCGCGACGGGCGCTCCGGCCGAGGCCGCGACGCGAGACGACGACCTGCCGCGTTTCATGAGCGTGAAGCAGGTCGCCCGTTACCTGCAGGTCAACGAGAAAAAAGTCTACGCCCTGGTCGCGGACAACGTCATCCCGGCCACCAAGGTAACGGGCAAATGGCTGTTTCCCCGCGACCTGGTGGACCAGTGGCTGCTCGAATCCAGCCACGGGGGTCTGCTGACGGACCGGATGCTCATCGCAGGGAGCGACGATCCGGTGATCTATCGAGCCATCATGCACGTGGCGAACGAGGTGCAGGCACGCGCGCTGATCAGCTACACCTCGACCGGCACCCAGCTGGGGCTCTCCCTGCTCGCGCGGCGCCGCGCCGACATCTGCGGCATCCACTGGGGACCGGCCGAGGAAAGCCAGCAGCGCCATCCGGCATTGCTGAAACAGCATCCGCCGCACAATGACTGGATCCTCGTGCGCGTCTTTCTTCGCGAACAGGGTCTGATGGTCTCCCCCGGCCTGGCCGGCAGCGATCCCGAGCAGCTTTTCGCGCGCGAAAACCGCTGGGTGATGCGCCAGGAAGGTGCCGGTTCGCAACGATTCCTGCAGGAGGTCGTCACGCGCCACGGCCTCGATCCCGCTGCGCGCCGCGTCACGTCCATGGCCTATTCGGAACGCGATGCGGCATCCGCGCTGGCGATGGGCTACGCCGACGTGGGCATCGGCATTCGCGCTGCGGCGACGGAATTCGGACTCGACTTCATCCCGATCGGCTGGGAGGCCTTCGATTTCGCCATGCACCGCGGTATGTTCTTCCGCACGCTCTTCCAGAAGATGATCGATTACCTGCGCGGCAGCGAGTGCCGCCGCCTCGCGCAGAAATTCGGCGGCTATGACTTCGGCCAGACCGGCAACCTGATCTGGCCCGTGTAGGCCGGCGTCAGTCTCTACGGCGGGCAGGGGCGGCGCTCAAGATAACTCCAGCTCTCCGTCGATCTCGTGCTCGATACCGAGCGCCGGCAATTGCAGCGTGACCTTGGCGGCCACGGTGGTGCCCGGACCCAGCCGCCCGGCAGCGACGGCCTCGCGGATCGCAGCCTCGATCTCCCGTTGCGAAGTGATGCCCACCACCTTGAGGAACTTGCGGATCTCCAGGTTGAACTTGTCTTCGTCCAGCGCTGCCGTCGTCATCGTCTTTTCTCCTATACAGGGTGGTTCGTAATCAGGGGGACTCGATGTTGCCCGGCCCGAGCTGCGTGCGTCGTTCCAACGTCTTGCGGGAAATGCCCAGGCGGCGGGCGGCGGCTGACTTGTTGCCGCCCAGCGCGCTGAGAACGCGGGCCATGTGATGTTCCTTGACTTCTTCGAGCGTCCAGTCGAGAGGATACTCCGCGACGGGTCGCGGCGCCTCCTGCTCCGCGGGCACGAGCTGCTCGGTGGCCAGCGCGCCGAGCATCAGGCTTCGTTCGACGAAGTTCTTGAGCTCCCGGACATTGCCGCGCCAGGCATGGTCCTGCAGACGCGCGATGGCACGCGTGTCCAGGGACAACGGTTCCACGCCGAGCTTCGCCGAGAGCACGCCCATGAAATGCCGGGCCAGTGTCGCGATGTCGTCGAGCCGATCGCGCAACGGCGGCAGGTTGACCTGCGCCACGTTAAGACGGAAATAGAGGTCCTCGCGAAACCGGCGCTCGCGCACCAGCGCCAGAAGATCGTGCTGGGTCGAAGCGACGATGCGCGCGTCGACCGGAATCTCCCGGTCGGAGCCGACGGCCCGGATGGTGCCCTCCTCCAGGACGCGCAGCAGCTTGACCTGCAGGGGAAACGGCATCTCGCTCACTTCGTCGAGGTACAACGTGCCACCCCTGGCGGCGACGAACAGCCCCTCCCGGCCCTGGTGGGCGCTCGTAAACGCGCCCTTCGTGTGACCGAACAATTCGCTTTCCAGCAACTCCGGCGCGATCGCGCCGCAATTCACTGCGACGAACTCCCCACGCCGGGTGCTGCAGGCGTGCAACCAGCGGGCCACGAGCTCCTTTCCGGTCCCGGTCTCCCCCTCGATCAACACCGTGCCGGGCAGGGGCGCGATCCGCCGCACCAGATCGCGGACCTGCCGCATAGGGGCGCTGTCTCCCACGAGTTCGCGCTCACGCGCCTCAGCCGCGGCCGGATCGGGCAGTCGGGTCGGCGTACGTGCGGCCGGCCCCGACGCATGCCGTTGCAATGCCGCGAGGAGCTCCTCGGTCACGACCGGCCGTTCCAGGACGTCTGCCGCGCCCCGACGCATCGCCTCTAACACTGCTGCCGAATCAGCGGTTTCCAGGGCGAGCACAATACCTTGCGCTGCCCCCTCGCGGCGCAGTCCTTCGATCCAGTCGAGCGCGGGAATGTCCTCCAACCCCCCGTCCACCACCAGGAATTCGAACTCGCAACGCGCCATCAATCGCTTGGCCTTGAGTGCATTCTCCGCGGAATCCACCAGTGCGACGTGCTTCCCCAGCGCATTCCTCAGCCGGCTGCGTTCGGCGGGCTGCCCGCCGACCAGGAGCACAGAGGACGCCTTCAGCGATCCCGGGCCTGCTGTGTTCGTCGAATCCAAGATGACCCTCCTGAAGAGCGAAAAAATACGATGGGCGAGCGATCGAGCTCAAGAAGCGGAATGCTACGACCTGGGTCAGATATACGCAATTCAAAGAACTGATATGGTATTTATTGTCGCATTGCGTCAATTTGACCATACCTGTATGAGAAGCCAGAGATAACAGGTGACACAGGCCGAGTGCATGGGGAGAATGGCATTCCAATTGCATGGACTCGCCGGGCAAAAGTCACCCTCGAATTCCAAGGACATCGCAGCAATCCGATGAACGACATCTCCAGCGCATTCGCGATGGCGGCGCAACTGGTTCTCCGGCTCGACCCCGAGCTCGTGACCATCGTGCTGCTGTCGCTGCAGGTCAGCGTGGGTGCCGTGTTGCTGGCCACACTGGTCGCCCTGCCGCTCGGCGCGGTGGTCGGCATGTTCCGCTTCCCGGGGCGACGCGCGGTCACGATCTCGCTCAATGCGCTGATGGGACTGCCGCCCGTGGTGGTGGGACTGCTGGTCTACATGATGCTGTCGCGCAGCGGGCCGCTCGGCGAATTCGGCCTGCTGTTCACGCCTGCCGCCATGATCATCGCGCAGTTCGTGCTGGTCGTGCCCATCATCGCCGCGCTGACCCGTCAGACCATCGAAGACCTGCACGAGGAATACGACGAGTACCTGCGCTCGATGGACGCCAGTCGCCTGGACAGCATCGCCACACTCCTGTGGGACGGCCGCTTTCGGTTGCTGACCGCGATCCTGGCGGGCTTCGGGCGCGCGATTGCCGAGGTGGGCGCCGTGCTGATCGTCGGCGGAAACATTCTCCATCACACCCGCGTCATGACGACCACCATCGCCCTGGAGACCAGCAAGGGAAACCTCGCGCTGGCCCTGGCGCTTGGCCTGATCCTGATCGTGATAGCGACCGCTATCAATGCCGCAGCAACACTCGTCGGGGAGGTGGCACATCGCCGCTATGCCTGACCATCACGATGCCGGAATGAAGGCATACACAGGCACTGAGACCGGCGTTGGCGTCGCCCTTATGCCGCTCGAAGTCCGCGGACTCTGTTTCGTTGTGGGCGACAAGCGAATCCTCCAGGATGTGTCCTTCGTCGTCCCGGGTGCGGCCCGCACCGTCGTGCTGGGCCCGAACGGCGCGGGCAAAAGCGTGCTGTTGAAACTCTGCCACGGTTTGCTGCGCCCCACGGCAGGCAGCATCAACTGGGGGAGTGGAGCCCCCGAGCGGGAACGCAGGCGCCGCGGCATGGTATTCCAGCGGCCGATCCTGCTGCGGCGCTCGGTCGCGGCCAATCTTCGCCATGGGCTTCGCCTGCACGGCGTGCCGCGCGCCCGGCGATCAGTGCTGGCGCACGCGGCGCTGGAGGCAGCCGGCCTCGAGGACAAGGCGGAGCAGTCCGCGCGCACCTTGTCAGGCGGCGAACAGCAGCGGCTCGCCATGGCGCGCGCCTGGGTGCTGCGACCCGAGGTGCTGCTCCTCGACGAACCCAGCGCCAACCTCGACCCGGGCGCAACCCGCAGCATCGAACAGCTGATCCGGGGCTTTGAGGCCGCCGGGACGCATGTCATCATGACGACGCACGACATCGGCCAGGCGCGGCGGCTGGCCACCGACGTGCTCTTCATGCACCACGGTCGCCTGCTGGAGCACTCGCCGGCAGAGCGCTTTTTCGATGCGCCGTCCAGCCCGGCTGCGGCGCAATTCATCAGGGGAGATCTGCTCGCGTGAACTCGTCGCACCGCCTTCCAGTGACGGCCGTCATCCTCGCCGGAGGCCGCGCCACACGGATGGGCGGCACGGACAAGGGCCTGGTGGAACTCTGCGGGCGGCCGATGATCGAGCACGTCCTCACGGCGCTCGAGCCCCAGGTCGAGCACATGTTCATCAATGCCAATCGCAATCTCGAACGTTACGCCGCCTTCGGCTGTCCGGTGGTGACCGATGCCGACGGGGAGTTTCTCGGCCCCCTGGCGGGCCTGTCGGCAGGCCTGGGCAGCGCCACCACCGATCTCGTGCTGACGGTGCCGTGCGATTGCCCCCTGCTCGTCTCCGATCTTGCCCGGCGCCTCCACACTGGATTGCAGCAGCAGGACGCGGAGATCGCGGTTCCGTTCGACGGTGAACGGCTGCAACCGGTGTTCGCGCTGGTGCAACGAAAGCTTGCCGACAGCCTGGCGGCCTATCTCGCGGGGGGCGACCGCAAGATCGACCTCTGGTTCGCCCGGCATCGCCTGGCCCGGGTAGACTTCTCGGATTGTCCCGAAAACTTCATCAACGTGAACGACCCGGCCGAACGCAGCGCGCTGGAGGCCCGACTCATGGCCGGAGAGCGCAGCGCCTGACGGGACGGGGTCCATTCACGACCAGGATCAGCCTATGAAACAGCAGAACGCCGGTTGCGGCGGACATGACGATGCGGCGCAGACACTGCAGGAGGCGCTGGCGCGGATCAGTGCGGAAATCAGTCCTGTCGAGGGCTTCGAACTGGTCGCCACGCGCGATGCGCTCGACCGCGTGCTGTACGCGCCGATTCACTCGGCGGTCGATGTCCCTGCCCACACCAATTCCGCGATGGACGGTTATGCGATCGCAGGCGCGCAACTGCCCGACGAGGGCTCGCGCGCGTTTCGCGTGATCGGCACCTCGTGGGCCGGGCGGCCCTTCGACGGCACGGCGGGGGAAGGCGAATGCGTGCGCATCATGACCGGAGCGACGGTGCCCGCCGGCGCCGACACGGTCGTCATGCAGGAACAGGTCAAGCGCGAAGGCGACACCGCGATCATCGGCACCGGCCACAAGCACGGCCAGAACGTCCGCCTGGCCGGCGAGGACCTCAAGGCCGGCGGGATCGCCCTCGACACCGGCGTGCTGCTGCGCCCGGCCCATCTCGGCCTGATCGCCTCCCTCGGCGTCGGCGAAGTGCGCGTGCGGCGCCGTCCCCGGGTGGCGTTCTTCTCGACCGGCGACGAACTCGCCTCGATCGGCGAAACGCTCGGCCCCGGTCAGATCTACGACAGCAACCGTTACACGCTGTACGGCATGCTGCAACGGCTCGGCGTGGAAGTGATCGACCTTGGTGTGGTGCGCGACCGGCGCGAGGACCTGGAACAGGCCTTCCTGGTGGCGGCCGCGCAAGGCGATGCAGTCATCACCTCGGGCGGCGTGTCGGTGGGGGAAGCAGATTTCGTCACCGAGACGCTCGACCGGATCGGCGAAGTCGGCTTCTGGACTGTGGCCATCAAGCCCGGTCGGCCGATCGCCTTCGGCCGGGTCGCCGGCGCGCTGTTTTTCGGCCTGCCGGGCAACCCGGTCTCGGTCATGGTGACGTTCTATCAACTGGTGCAGCCGGCGCTGCGGGTGCTCGCGGGCCTCGAGGCGCCGGAGATCCCGCTGCGCCTCACGGCGAAACTGGAGTCCCGCCTCAAGAAAAAGCCCGGCCGCCGGGAGTTCCAGCGTGGTGTGCTTGGCATGTCGGATGAAGGCAGCTACTTCGTGGCACCCGCAGGGCGCCAAGGTTCGGGCATCCTGCATTCGATGGCTCACGCCAACTGCTTCATCGTGCTGCCGGAGGATTGCGCCGGCGTCGAAGCGGGGGCGGAGGTCCTCGTGCAGCCTTTCGCGGGGCTCTGCTGACAGCTCGAGCGCAGCGCATGTCAACTGGCATATGCTGCGAAAAACCAGCATTACCAAAGGAGTATTGTTATGAAGATCAGCGCGCGGAACGTTATCCAGGGAACCGTCAAGGACGTCAAAACCGGGCCCGTAAACAGCCAGGTGTCGGTCGATATCGGCGGCGGCAACCACATCACGTCGATGATCACCAGCGAGGCTGTGCAGGAACTGGAACTCGCTTCGGGCAAGTCGGTGTATGTAATGATCAAGGCATCCGAGGTCATTCTCGGCACTGATTGAGGCTCGCAAGCGCGCCCTCTCAACCAGCCGCGCGGCCGGGAAAGTCCCGGTGCGGGGAATGCCCCGCGGTACTCGGCGCCAGTGTCACCGCCCTGCACCGGGATGGCCTGGATTACAATCTGCATCCCACGTCGGCACGGAATCATCCCATGAGCGACCCAGGCTTCGTTGCACTCGATATCGCCATCCTGACCGTCTCCGACAGCCGCGGGGAGGCCGACGACAAGTCGGGCAAGCTGCTGGTCGAGCGCCTCGGCAAGGCGGGCCATCGCTGCGCCGAGAAGCGCATCGTCCGGGACGACGTCTACGCGATCCGGGCCGTGGTCTCGGCATGGATCGCGGATCCCGGCGTGCAGGCCGTGATCACCACGGGCGGCACCGGCGTCACGGGACGCGACGGCACGCCCGAAGCCGTGGCGCCATTGCTCGACAAGGTGCTCGACGGTTTTGGCGAGATCTTCCGCATGATCTCCTGGCA
>CAYTXS010000072.1:8063-10357 GCA_964441585.1 uncultured Thioalkalivibrio sp. | reverse complement strand
CCTTCCGGCGGTGTCGATCGTTTCTGGCTCGACGGCAATCTGAGGATTTCAGCCAGCGAGCAGATCGAGTTCCTGCGCAAGCTCTATTACAACGAGCTGCCGTTTAAGCTGGAACACCAGCGTCTCGTAAAAGATGTCATGATCAATGACGCTGGGCCGGATTGGATTCTCCGCGCCAAGACCGGTTGGCAGGCGAGGGTGGAACCGAATGTCGGCTGGTGGGTCGGTTGGGTCGAAAGACCGGAGGGGCCGGTATTTTTCGCTCTGAACATCGACATGCCGTACGGCGGTAAAGACGCGGCGAAGCGCACACAGATCGCCCGCGCCGTGCTGCGGTCGATCAGCGCATTGGAGAACTGAGCGATGCTGGAATACCTTGGCCTGTTTGCGGGGCTCGTGCTCCTGATCGTGCTGGCATTGCGAGGCATCAACATCGTACTGGCATCACTGCTCGCGGCCCTCGTGGTGGCCTTGAGCAATGGGCTGGACCCCCTCGCTGCACTGGCGCGCGATTACAGCAGCGGCCCGCTCGGCGCGTTCACCTTCGCCGGCCGGTTCTTCCTTCTTTTCGTCACCGGCGCGATATTCGGTCGCGCCATGGCCGAAAGCCATGCAGCCGCAAGCATCGCCACCGCGTTGGCCGGATGGCTCGGCGCGCATCGGGCACTATGGATCGTCGTGCTCGCCTGCGGGGTGCTGACCTATGGCGGGGTCGTGCTGTTCGTCGTCCTGTTTGCCGTCTTGCCGCTCGGCTTCAAGCTCATCGAGCAGACGGCGATCCCGCCGCGTCTGCTGGCCGCGGCCATGGCGCTCGGGGCCGGAACCTTCACCATGACAGCACTTCCCGGCACGCCGTCCGTGCAGAATGTCATCGCCGCGACCGCGCTCGGCACGGACCTGTATGCCGGGGCGTGGCTCGGCGTGATCGGCGGGGTTCTGATGTTCCTGCTGGGCATGTGGTATCTCGAGTGGCAGCGAATGCGTGCCGGAGCGGTGATCGTTGCAGCCGAACCCCCGGCGCCCTCCCTCGATGAGGTCGCGGGACCGCGGCCGCACTGGCTGCTGGCTGTCCTTCCCATCGCGATAGTGCTCGGCACCATCGTCGTGCCCAAGCTGATGCTCTCTTTGGCCAGCCCGGACCCTGCGTCGCTTGCCGGGCGCATCACCGAACTGGCCCGCTCGGAACCGGTCGCCTGGCCGAGTTTCGCGCTCGTCCTGGGCACGCTGAGCTGCCTGGTACTGTTCGGCTCTTTGCGCCGCGCGCCCCTGACACTGCTCGGCAAGGGCGTCGATGACTCGATCATGCCCCTGATCAATACCGCTGCGGTGATCGGTTTCGGCGGTGTCGTCAGCCAGACCCAGGGGTTTGCCGCGTTCGTCGGCTTCGTGGTGAATGTCGATCTGCCGCCTCTTTTCTCGCTGTTGCTTGCCACGAACTTGCTGGCGGGAATCGTAGGCTCAGCATCGGGCGGATTGCAGATCTTCATGACGACCCTCGCCCCCGGTTTCGTGGAACAGGGCATTCCGCTGGAACTCATCCACCGTATCGGGGCGATGGCGAGCGGTGGCCTCGACTCGCTTCCTCACAGCGGCGCCGTGGTGGCGCTGCTCACGATCATGAAGCTCAGCCACCGTGAGGCCTATCGGGACATCGCCGTGGTCACCGTGGCCATTCCGATCGTCGTGACGGTCGTCCTGGTCGCGGCAATGCAGCTGCTGGGATGAAATCGAGCGACTAGAATAGTCACCTCAGGAGCCCGCAGGAATCGACGGAGTATCGGACATGAGCCCCAGGCCACAGGAGCAGCGCTTCAACTCGTTCGCCGAGTTCTATCCTTACTATCTCGGGGAACACAGCAATCCCGCGTGCCGCAGGCTGCACTACGTCGGCAGCCTGCTGGTACTGGCAGTGCTGGCCTTCGTCCTCGTCACGCAGCAATGGTTGCTGCTTCTCGCGTTACCGGTGATCGGCTACGGCTTTGCCTGGATCGGCCACCTGGTGTTCGAGAAGAACAGGCCGGCCACCTTCAAGCATCCCTTGTACAGTTTCATGGGCGACTGGGTGATGCTCAAAGACGGCCTGACCGGAAAAATTCCTTTCTAGTCCTCCAGCTTCGAACGCATTCGGATGCGGCACGTCCGGATCGGGCGCGGCCCGTAAACGCGTCAGCTCGACGGCGCCTCGGCTGCGGTCCGGCTTAACGCGTCAGCTCGACGGCTCGACGGCTGCCGTCCTGCTTATCCAGTCGTCGACGACCCGGTCGAGAAGCTCCAGGGGCATGGCGCCGCTATCG
>CAYTXS010000072.1:0-7963 GCA_964441585.1 uncultured Thioalkalivibrio sp. | reverse complement strand
CGGCATGCATGTAGTCGATGCCTTGCTCGCGCGACCAGCGCAGCTGGTGCATGCCAGTATCCACCACGAGGCGCACGGCGCGAAACAGTTCGGCCTGGAGCCTGCCGAGGTTGTCGTAGGGGTTGTCCTGGAATCCCATCTCCCATGCGAGTCGCTCTGCATAAAGCGCCCAGCCCTCGGCATGCGCATGCAGCCCGAGCGTGCGGCGGAACTCCGGGACGTCTCGCATCGCCTGCATGCGACTGACCTGCAAGTGATGTCCAGGAATGGACTCGTGATAGGCGAGGGTGCGCAGGCCGAAACGCGCGTGCTCCTCTACCGCCCGGAGGTTGACGAAGAACATGCCGGGGCGGGAGCCGTCCAGCGCGGGGCGCATGTAATAGGCGCCGAAAGCCGTGGCCTCGCGATACTCGGGAACGCGGCGGACCTCGATATCGGCGGCCGGGCCGTCGTGAAACCAGCCGTCCAGGCCGGCGCCGATCTCTGCGACGATCTCCCGGTACGCTTCGAGGATGGCCTCGCGGCCGGCGGTGCTGTCCTCGAACAGGAACCGCGCCTCGGTGTTAAGCGACGCCATGCGCGCGCCGACACTACCTTCGCAGTAGCCTTCGCTGCACAAGATCGCGTCCATTTCGCCTTCGATGCGCGCCACCTCGGCGAGTCCCAGCGCGTGCAGCTCGTTCGGGCCGAGCTCGGTGGTGGTATGTCCACGCAGCACCCAGCGGTAGTAATTCTCTCCGTCCGGAAGCGCCCAGACGCCGTCGTTCGACGGAGCGCTGGCCAACAGCACCTCGAGGTAATCAACGAGGTGCTGGTAGGCCGGCTTCACGTGGGCATTCACTGCCGCGGCCAGCTCAGCCTCGAGGGTTGCCCGGCGCTCAGGTGACAACACGTCGTCACGGTCGGCCCGTGCAACGATCTCCGTGACCAGGGGATTGTTCTCGGGCGGGCCCGCAATGAATGCCCTCGAGTCCCTGATCGTCTTCTCGATCGAGAAACGTGGCGGCACGATACCGCGCTCGGCACGATGGGCCACGACCTCCACCGTTCCGGCGAAGGCGGCCGGGAACTGCGCCAGGCGCTGCAGGTAGAAATCGAGGTCGCCGTCGTTTCGGAGCGGATGTTGTGCCGTCATGAAGCCCGGCAGCATGTTGTGAATTGCCATCAGCTGGTTGACCGGATAGTCGTGCCAGAGGAAGGCTTCGCCGGCGATCTGCTGATCGAGTGTCCAGGCAAGAATATCCAGGGACAACCTGTGTTGTGGCGACATGTCGAGCGACTCGAATCGGGCCAGTTCCGCCCGGTGGCGCCGCGCCAGCTCGAACGAAGCCTTCGTCCCGGCCACAGACGGAATATCCAGTCGACCAAGATAATCGGCCTCGCGTTCGGTCCCCCTGAGCGCGGCGGCCATCGCCTGCGGGCTCGACGCGCGTCGCTCCTCGTACACCCGCGCAAAAAACGCCTCCACTGTTTCCGCAGGGGCGGCTGCCGATGCGGTCGCCGAGCGCTGGGCATCGACGGCGGGGCGGGGAGCGGCACAGCCCAGCAGCAGAAGCGCTGCCAGCGACAGAGCGGTGATTCGGTACATGGTCATTGATCTCCGGAGGGGATGCGGCAACCGGGCATGACCGTGGGCCGCAGACGCTCGCTCACTGTCGTCAGGTTGCCGCGGCCCACGTCATTTGGCCGAGGGTCTGGTCGAGAAATGCGGTGACACATTAGCAGAATTGGAACTTTTCCAGCCAGACGAAGCCGGCCGGCATGACCTGATGCGAGAGAAGGCGGGACTTGTTTCTGGTCATCGGCACTGTTTTCGGGGCATCATAAGTGCTGGCCGGGCACGGAACGCAGCCGGGACACCTTGATGTGCTGCTGGCCCCGCGATCACATCGGGGGGGCCGGCAAATCGTGCGAAGCCCGGAAATTCATGGTGATTTCATGACTGTACTGCTTGTCGGATCGATCCTCGTCACGATCACAGCACTGCTGTTCGGGCTGCATCACCTCAGCTACGGCATGATCAAACGCAATATCGTCCAGCGTCGACGCTGGGATCTCAACGTCTGCTGCGGCACGACCGACGCCGGCGGCGTCAATGTCGATATCGTGCAGCACGGAGACGTGCCGCGTTTCGTCAAAGTCAGTTCGATCTACGAACTGCCGTTCCGCGACCGCCAGTTCAGGATCGCGCTTTGTTCACACACCGCAGAGCATGTCGATGATCCCGATGCGCTCGACAGGGAGTTGCGGCGCGTGGCGCGGCGCGTGGTCTACGTCCTCCCGCCGCTATGGGATCTCGCCGCTAGCTTCAACGTTCTCGAGCACAAATGGATTTTCTTCTCGACGCGCAAGCTCCACCTTCGCCTGCCTCGCCGCAGGCGGCTGCCCCTGGCGGATTTCTTCCAGGCGCGCTGGGGGCAGAGAATCAAGGCATGACCGGCTCTCGGCGCGGCCAACTCGAGCGCGCCGGATCGCGATTCCTGTGACCTGCGGCTACGACGAAGCCATCGGAACTTGCAGCCCGGCGACATACGCGGCGTCCAGGCGCTGTATGGGGCCAACCTCGTGCCCGTAACGAGGCAGTAAGGCAGGACAGCGAAAACTTTTCGCATTCCGACTGTACTTATTTCCCTTGTGCGCTGCATCAGCCGAGAGCAAGCGGAAAAGCAGCTCCGTGAGCTGGGGCAATAGTAAGCGCATCTTCCCGCAGCAAATACTCATCCGGAGTCCGCTGCCGGAATCCTGGATCGTCGAGGCGTGCTCCGGGAATGCAAAGACAACCCGGCTGGACGCCCGGCACATTTCTACCTGGCAAACAGCCAAGGAGGAGAACATGAAATATCTCGTAACACTCAGCGCACTGGCGCTCACGCTCCCGGCTATCGGGATCGCCCAGGCCGCAGACGACGAGCGGTATGGCCCGGACCGTCAGGAGCGGCACAGCCAGATGCAGGAACAACACAGCCAGTTGCGGGAGAAGGATCGTAACCAGAATCGCATGGGCGAGGAACGACTGACCCGACTCGGTGAGGGGCATATCAAGTTCGCCAATCTGGCGGGTACGGCGATCCGCAACCCGCACGACGAAGAGATCGGCATCGTGTCCGACATCGTTCTCGACGAGAAAGGTCGCGTGGCTGCGATAGTAGTCAACACCGGAGAAATGATGGGCATCGGCGGCGAGACCAAGGCGCTGTCGTGGAATGACATGCAGGTGCGCCGCCAGTACGGCGAAAATGGCGAGTACAACATCATCATGAACATGAGTCAGGAGGAACTCGAGAACCTGCCGGATTTCGAAGACGAGCCTCGTACCAACGATAAACGCTGAACGAACGCCACCCGGCGGAAACAGTCTCAGTTACGCGGGCCGGCAGGGACATCGGCATTGATGGTGGGACCGGTGTCATGCGAATCGATACCGGGCGCCACTCGACCATGTGGTACTCGAAGTCGGACCGCCCGACACATCCGGGCGGTCCGTTTTTTTATGGCGAAACACCGCTTCCCTGACGTCGATGGCTGGCGTGCCGCGGTTCCTCGCCTTTACACCCCGGACTCGGACAACCACACTTGGTACTGAAATTCATAGCGCCAGGGGTCCGGTAAATGGATGTCGAAGTACTCGAGATCCGCCAGCATATGGCGCGGTTCGCGCCTTTCGAGGCCTTGTCGGACGAGTTGCTGGACAAGGTGGCCGGTAGTGTAGACGTCGTTTATTTCAAGGCCGGCAGCGAGATTCTGCATCGCGACCAGACCATCGACGAGTTGCACTACATCCGCAGCGGCGCCATCGAGATCTATCGCCGCAGCGGCACCTTGCACAATCGCCTCGAAGAAGGGGACATCTACGGCCACTTCAGCCTGTTACGAAACCGTCGTGTCCATTTTCCCGCCAAGGCCATCGAGGACACGCTGATCTACCTCATCCCGGCCAGCATTTTTGAAGAACTGTGCGCCGAGGACGAGCAATTCGCGGACTTCGTCGAACTCGATCAACCGCGACTGAAATCAACGGTGGAACGCCGGGCCGGCGAGGCGAGCATGATGACGACGCGGGTGCGCAAGCTCATCACCCGGCTCCCCGTGGTGGTCGATGCGTCGGTCACGGTGCAGGAGGCTGCACGGCGCATCAGCGAGGAACACGCCACAGCAGTGCTGGTATTGACAGAGCACGACGGCAATCCGCGCTTCAACGTCACCGACGAGGCAGGCCAGCAAAGGCAGCTTCTCGGGATCCTGACGGACAGCGATTTTCGCAGCCGGGTCGTGGCAGAAGGACTGCCGCCGGATACGCCGGTCGGAGAAGTCATCGAAGGCCAGCCTTTCACGGTGCAGTCGGACGAGACGCTCCAGGAAGCTATGCTGTGCATGCTGCGCAACAACATGCAACACCTGCCCGTGCTCCACCGACGCCGCCTGATGGGCGTGCTGCACATCTCGGACATCATTCGGCACCAGACCCACACCAGTCTCTACCTGGTAGAGCGCATTTTCACGCAGGACGAGCCGAAGGCACTGGCGCGACTGTTACCTGACGTCCGCGAATCTTTCGTGCGCATGGTGGAAGAGGGCGCGAATTCGCAGATGATCGGCAGTGCACTTTCCACCATCGGGCGGAGCTTCACCCGGCGCCTGTTGGAACTAGGGGAACACGAACTGGGGCCACCGCCGGTGCCGTACGCTTTGATGGCGCTGGGCTCTATGGCGCGCAACGAACAGAGCATCGTCACCGACCAGGACAATGCGCTGGTGCTCGACGATGCCTTCGAGCCGGCCCGGCACGATGCGTATTTCGCAGCCCTGGGGAAGATCGTCAGCGACGGTCTCGCCGCCTGTGGCTACACCTACTGCACCGGGGGCATCATGGGCACGAATCCCCAGTGGCGTCAGCCACTGCGGGTCTGGAAACGCTACTTCAACGACTGGATCGACAACCCGACGCCGGAACGCCTGCTGCACAGCTCCATATTCTTCGACCTCGACAGCGTCGCTGGCGAAGGCGCTTATGTCGTCGAGCTCCAGGACCTCGTCGCCGGGCGGGCGCCCCAGAGCCCGATGTTCCTGGCCGCGATGGCGCGCAACGCATCCAATCGGACGCCGCCGCTCGGGTTCTTCCGTAACTTCGTCATGGAGAAAGACGGCAAGCAGAACAATACGATCAATGTGAAACGCCGCGGCACGGCACCGATGGTGGACCTGATCCGGGTGCATGCTTTGGCCTGCGGCTCCACGTCGCAAAACTCATTCGATCGCTTGAACGACATCGCCCAGACCGACCTGTTGCCGTCCGGCGTTGCTGATCGCATTCGCTATGCGCTCGAATTCATCAACATGGTTCGAATCCGTCACCAGGCCATCGCCTTACAGCGTGACCAGTTCCCCAGCAACAGCATCGAACCGGAGAACATCTCCAGCGAGGAGCGACACAACCTCAAGGACGCCTTCCAGCTGCTTAGCGACGCGCAGAAGTTCCTGCAATTCCGTTATCCGATTCCCACCCAACGCAGCTGAGCCGCTCCCGGATGAAAGCAAGTACACCCTCCGGCACGCCGCCAGTCGAGTGGTCCGACTACATGGCACAGTGCGGAGCGTCGGCCAAGGATTCCAGGCTGGCGCGTTATTTCGCGGCCTGGAAGCTCGTACCCTCGCAAGCGCTCGCAGACACGCCACTGGTGGCCCTCGACATCGAAACCACCGGGCTGGATCCACGCCGCCACTCGATCGTCAGCATCGGCATGGTGCCTTTTACGCTGGATCGTATCCAGTTCTCCCAACGACGGCACTGGCTCCTGAAGCCGAGGTTCCAGCTGCAGGAAAAGTCGGTCACCCTGCACCGGATCACGCACTCGGTTCTTCATGGCGCACCCGATCTCACCGTGGTTCTCGAGGAGGTGCTCGCGTCGATGGCAGGCCGGCTTCCTGTCGTCCACTATCGCAACATAGAGCGCGGGTTCCTGGAGTCGGCCCTGCGATTCCGCCTCGGCGAAGGACTCCGGTTCCCGGTGATCGACACCATGGAGCTAGAGGCACGCGTTTACCGGCAATCCATGATTGCCCGGCTCCGCCGATGGCTCGGCGGAACACCGGTGTCGATCCGCCTGCACGATAGTCGCAGCCGCTACGGGCTTCCCGTCTACCAGCCCCACCACGCGGTGATCGACGCCTTGGCCACGGCGGAACTGCTGCAGGCCCAGGTCGCTGCGCGGTTCAGTCCCCAGACGCCGATCGGCGAGCTGTGGGGCTAGTCAGCCCCGAGGCTCGCTCAACAGGCCCTTGATGATGGCGTAACAACCGACCAACAACACGAGGGTGAACGGCAATCCGGTCGACACTGCCATGGCCTGCAACGCCACAAGTCCGCCGCCGAGCAGCAGCGCGATGGCGATGCCGCCCTCGATGAATGCCCAGAACACGCGCTGCGGCTTGGGCGCGTCCACTTTCCCGCCGGCCGTGATGGTGTCGATCACCAGCGATCCCGAGTCGGACGAGGTGACGAAAAACACCACCACGAGCACGATGCCCACGAAAGACGTGATTTCCGTCAGTGGCAGTTCGCCGAGCATGGCGAAGAGCTTCAGCTCCAACGCCGCCTCACGCACACCCTCGAAACCGGTGCCGATGAACTGATTGATCGCCGTACCGCCGAAAGCCGTCATCCAGAGCACCGAAACGAACGACGGCACCAGCAGGACGGCGACCAGGAATTCGCGTACGGTACGGCCGCGGCTGACCCGCGCGATGAACATGCCGACAAACGGCGACCAGCTGATCCACCAGGCCCAGTAGAAGGCCGTCCAGCCCTGGCTGAAGTTCGCGTCTTCGCGGAAGAACGGGTTGGACAGTGCAGGGAGATTGACGACATAGGTCCACAGATTCTCGAAGAAACCCGTGAAGATGAGCATGGTGGGCCCGACAACGAGGACGAACAGCAACAGCACGAAGGCCAGCACCATGTTGATTTCCGACAGGCGCTTCACGCCCTTGTCGACGCCGGCGACGATGGACACGGTGGCAATGGAGGTGATCCCGAGAATCAACAGCACCATCGTGACGTTGCCGCCGGGAATACCGAACAGGTAGGTGAGTCCTGCCGAGGCCTGCGAGGCCCCAAGCCCGAGCGAAGTGGCCAGGCCGAACAAGGTCGCGAACACCGCCAGCATGTCGATGATATGCCCCGGCCAGCCCCATACGCGCTCCCCGAGGAGCGGGTAGAAGATCGAGCGGATGGTCAGTGGCAAGCCCTTGTTGAAAGAGAACAGGGCGAGCGCAAGCGCGACGACGGCGTAGATCGCCCAGGGATGCAGTCCCCAATGGAAGATGGTTGCGGCCATGCCGAGGCGAGCGGCAGCTTCGGTGTCACCCGCTGCCGCGCCGAGGGGCGCCCAGTCGGTGCGCACGCCGTTCTCCATGGCGGTGCCGGCCAGCGCCGCATCGAAATGCGACATGGGCTCGGAAACGCCGTAGAACATGAGGCCGATGCCCATGCCTGCGGCGAACAGCATGGAAAACCAGCCAATGTAAGTGAAATCCGGTTTGGCCTCAGACCCGCCGATCCGAATCTTGCCTAGCGGAGACAAGATCAGGCCGAAGCACAACAGCACAAAAATATTTCCCGCCAGAATGAAGAACCATGCCAGGTTTGAAGTGAGCCAGGTCCGTACCGCGTTGAACAGGGGCTCGACCTCGTTCTGCAGCGCCAGCGTGAGCACCACGAAAAACAACGTGGCAATGGCTGAGATGGCGAAGACTTTTCCATGGATATCGAGACTGATGCCCAGCGGGGAAGCCGTGTAGTTGTCCTGGCCGATGACGTAATCCGTATCGATCAGCGAAGCCGCGCCCTCGGGGGCGGGTACGCCTTCGCTGATCTCTGTCGGATCCTTGCTTGGGTCATGATTCGTTTTGTTTTCCACCCGGTCGCTCCTTTATTCGATGGGGGTCAGGGACGCACCAGGAACAC
>CAYTXS010000071.1:0-10382 GCA_964441585.1 uncultured Thioalkalivibrio sp. | reverse complement strand
AGCACGATGCGCTGACCGAGCGTCTCTCGCGGCTTGCGCGCGAGGAGTTGCGGCATTTCGAGCAGGTCCGCCAGTTGATGCGGTTGCGCGGGATCGAGTGGCGCCGCGTGCCGGCCTCGCGCTACGCGGCCGGACTGGCTGCCGCGGTGCGCAAGGACGAGCCTGGGCGGCTGGTCGATCGGCTGATCGTCGGCGCTTTCATCGAGGCGCGCTCCTGTGAGCGGTTCGCCATGCTGGCGCCGCGCCTCGACGCGGAACTGGGGAAGTTTTACGCCGGCCTGCTCGCCTCGGAGGCCCGCCATTTCAGGCACTACCTCGAACTGGCGCGCGGCTTCGCGCCGGACGAGATCGAATCACGTGTGGCCGCCCTGCGCGAGATCGAAAATCCGCTCGCCACCGAACCGGACACGGAGCTGCGTTTCCATAGTGGCCCGCCGTCCGGGTGCGCCGACCTCTAGGCGCGAGCGCTACAGGGAGTTACCGCCGATGGCATTGAGCGTTTAGCCTCTCCGCTCTGCCGCCGGCACACCCGGTCAGGCGGAATCAGTTATTTTCCGGGTCACCGAGCAGTATGTCCGCAAGCAGTTCGCTGACACCCTCCTGTACCTCGGATGGCTGGAGGACATTGATCGCGGTTTCCCGATCTTCGCCGTCAATCGTCACAAAGGCCGTGTACTGGTTGTTCGAGGCGGTGTAGCCGAGGCCGTCGATGCTCGGAATATCGGCGGTCGCGTCGTCTACTTCGGCCTTCACTGATTCGATGGCCTCCCTGGTCGGCGTCCGGTCGAGGATTTCCTGCGTGCTGACGACGAGATCGCTGGTTTCCTGGATGCGGTCGACGTTCTGCGACGCGGTGTTGATGGCCGCTGCATTCGAAGGGCTCAGGACCGTCTCGGTCCAGCTCCGGTTGTAAACGGTGTATCGTCTGTTGATCGGTGAGCCGAAAGTATGTGCGTAGGATGCGGAAATGCGCACGGTCCGATTGGCATAGGCTGCATCCAGGGCCGCCTTCAGGGCCTCACGCAGGGCCTCGTCATCCGCTTCCTCCGCACGGCGCTTGAGTTCCGTCATCGCCGCGCGCGGCGAGACAATAGCCGCTGTGGCCCGACTGAAGGCTTCCGCGCCGGCGCTGTCGGCAATAGCGCCCTCGTCAGCAACATCGTCCAGGCAAACACTGCCGAACAATACCGAGACACAGGTGTTCCTCATGTACGAGAGTGCGCTGTTCCTTGCACTGGTCCGCGCCGCACCCGGAATGCCGTTCAGCGTCGCGACTGCGGCATCCATCATGGCCGGCAGGGACTCACGCAGCCCGCGCAATGACACCTCGAATTCGTAGTCTGCGGTCGCCTGCTCGAGGTCTTCGATCAATTGCTCGACCTCGGCAAGGCGGCGATCCAGCTCGGCCGACACCGTGTCGTTGATGCTGGCGGAAAAACTCTCCGGAAACTCCACGCGGCCGACCGTTTGATTGTTTGCAAATTCGAGTGAAACCGACATGGCCTGGCCGGCCTCGTCCACGGTGCCCGACATGATGACCACGTCGTTCTCGAGGCTCAATAGACCTTCGATCGATGCTTCGGGCAATTGGCTGCCCCAGATGCCGTCGAGGAAGATGCCGTATTCGCCATCGCCGTTCAGGTAACCGCTGCCGCTCACCGCGCCCGCTGGACCGATGTTGTAGGGATCGGGAAACAGTGCCTGGTCCGGTGCGATCTCCAGGGCCATGGCGAGCTGCTGGCGGTCCAGGCCGACATCCAGAGTCGCGCTGACTTCCGCAAGGTCGAATGAGAACAGCCCAAACCCCACGACCGACAGCGCGAAGTCGAGGTCGCCGTTCAGCCCAGCGCGATACTCGAAGTCGGACTCGAACACGTCGTCGAAATTGATATCGGCGTACGTGCTGTTCTTGAAGACACCGGTGCCGCTCACGTTGAACAGATCTACGTATTTGAAGCCGAGGCCGATCGAGCCTTTCTCGAGTTGATGTCCAGTGAAGCTGTCGAGCTGGGCGAAGTCCAGCACGGGCCTGAACGGAATCAGACCGTTGTCGGATGAACCCGTGCCGCGTGAGCCAACCAGGGGCGTGCTGCTGAAGTCATAGAGGAACGTGTCGGTGGGGTCGGTGATCATCAGGATCTGGCCGCCGGCCGGCGTTTCCAGCGTGATCGTTTCCTGCTGTGTCGGGTCGCTTCGATCGGTGATGGTGATGTCGAAGGACGTGCCGATGTAGAACACGAAGTATTTCGTGTCGTCCATGAGCTGGATGCCGAAATCCGTGTCCTCGTTGATTTCGCGGCCGGTCAGCGTTTCCACGACGGCACGGACATTACCGTTCACGGCAACGTTGTCGGAGAGTTGCAGCGGCAGGTCCGTATCGCCGTTCAGCAGGTCCAGTTCGTCGTTTTCATCGAAGATCAGGGTCAGGGTCGCGTTCTTGAACTCCTGCTCGAACTCGCTGGTCGCAACCACGAGATCACCCACCGACTCGTAGCCGTCCGGGTTCGGAACAACAGTGCCCATCGGCATGAAGTTCGCACGGCCGAGTGTCTCGGGGATGACGGCAATCGAGAAAGGGCTCAGTGACGCGGACAGGTTGCCGTCGCTGACCGAGATCAGGACGTCCTCCACAGCGCCGATATTCCCGGCCGTGGGATTGCCGGACAGCTCGCCGGTGCTTGCGTCGAACACGGCCCAAAGCGGGGCGTTCTCGATGCTGAACGTCAGCGCGTCGCCGTCCGGGTCGGACGCCGTCGGGATGAAACTGTAGCTCTCGCCCACGTTGATGCTGTCGGTAGGCGAGCCCGAGATCGTTGGTGCCACGTTGGCTGGTGGCGGCGTGACGCCGCCGCCCGTGCCGCCGCCCGTGCCGCCGCCCGTGCCGCCGCCCGTGCCACCGCCCGTGCCACCGCCCGTGCCGCTACCACTACCGGCACCAGCACCGGCGCCGTCTCCACCCCCGCCGCCTCCACAAGCCGCGAGAACGGCCGTCAACGCCAGGATCAGAAGGATTCTTATCGTCGCCGTGTGCATGGGCCCGCTCCGTTTACGTGTGCTTACCCGGGAATGCAGGGAAAGCACGCGGATCGGGTCACGGGGTCGGTTTGGCGTTGCGCTCCAGGTGATTGGCGATCCAGGCCTTGCCGAAGCGCAGGGCCCGCTTTGCGGTCGCCTCGGAGACCTCCAGCACCGTGCCGGCCTCCTTGTAAGTCATACCGGCGAAATAATGCAGCTCGACGATGTCGGCCATACGCTGATCCTCCCGGGCGAGATCGCTCAGGGCACGGTCGAGGTCGATGACGTCTTCGGCATTCGTCTTGTCGCGCACGGTCGCCTCGTCGAAGGTCACGCGAACAGCATCACCGCCGCGCTTCTCCGCCGCCTTTGCATTGGCGTGGTTCAGGAGGATGCGTCGCATCATGCGGGCCGCGAGCGCGTAGAAGTGGGCGCGACTGTCCCAGTCGACCGACGCATTCACGAGCTGCAGGTAGGCTTCGTGCACGACGGCCGTCGCCTGCAGCGTGTGGCCGCCACGTTCCTGGCGGAAGGCATTCGTCGCAAGCTTCCGAAGTTCGTCGTAGACCAGCGGCGCCAGCACTGCGAACGCCGCATCGTCGCCATTGCTCCAGCGCTTCAGAAGTTGCGTAATCTGCCGGTCGTCTGCGGTCACAAGTGTATTATGCCGTTGTCGGCATAAATGATACGCATTATCGGCAAAAGCTAATGTCCGAAAACCGTTTCGAGAAGCTCAAGGTGTTGTTCGAGGAGGCCATGTCCCTCGATCAGGGGCTGCGCGAGGCATTTGTCGCGTCACAGACGGCAAAGGACGCCGAGCTCGGCAAGGCGCTTGCGGATCTCTTGCGCCATGGCGAGGACGAGACGGGCTATTCGGACGCGGTGGGCTCGCTCGCCGAGTCCGTGCTCACGTCGTCCGGGAGAGGCCTCGGCCCCGGCAGCCGGGTGGGTAATGTCGAGATCGTTCGCCGTATCGGCAAAGGTGGCATGGGCGACGTCTATCTCGGCACGCAGTCCGAGCCGCTGAAGCGCCAGGTGGCGGTCAAGCTGATTCGCTTCGGCGTCGCGCTGGAGCCGCTGCTGGCGCGGTTCGAGGCTGAGCGACAGGTCCTTGCGCGCATGAACCACGCGAATATCGCGCAGGTCTATGACGCCGGCACACTGGAGAACGGCCAGCCCTACTTCGTGATGGAGTACATCCAGGGCTTGCCGGTCGACGAGTTCTGCACGTCGAGACAGTTGGGCCTCGCCGAGCGCCTCGAGCTGTTCACAAAAATCTGTGACGGCGTTCAGCACGCGCATCAGCGCGGCGTCATCCACCGCGACCTCAAGCCATCCAACGTGCTCGTTGATGACGGCGGCAATCCGAAGATCATCGACTTCGGCATCGCCAAGCTCGTCGAGGACAGCGGGCAGGACATAAAGCTCACGCAGGTCGATGAGACGATCGGCACGCCCCAGTACATGAGCCCGGAACAGGCTGCGTTCCGCAACGAGGAGATCGACACGCGCAGCGATGTCTACGCGCTGGGCGTCCTGCTGTTCGAGCTTTTGACCGGCAAGCCACCGTTCGACGTCGAGGGCAAGACACCGCTCGAAGTCCGCGAACTGATTGCCCGGACCGATGCGCCGAAACCCAGTTCGATCGTAAGCACGACGATACCATTCTCCGCGCGCGCGCTGTCCGGCGACCTCGACTGGATAGTCGGCAAATCGCTGGCGCGGGAGAAGGACCGGCGCTACGGTTCACCGGCGGAGCTCGCGGCGGATATTCAGCGCCACTGCGATGGGGAACCGGTGCTGGCCGGTCCCGACGAGGTCCTGTACCGGTTGCGCAAGTTCGTCGGCCGGCACAAGACGGGCGTTGCTGTCTCCGCCGTGGCGCTGGTCACCATCCTCGGCGGCCTGGCCGGCACATCCATCGGGCTTTTGCGCGCGCTGGAAGCCGAACGCGCAGCGGCCGAGTCTGCACAGATCGCGAACCAGACCGTCACCTTCGTCGAGGATATTTTTACCGCGGCAGACTCGACCAAGGTCCGCGGCGCACAGATTACGGCCAAGGAGGTCGTTGACCAGGGTGTGATCCAGTTGCGCAGCAACCAGGAACTGCCGTGGGCGCCGCGCGCCAGCATGCTGCAGACAATGGCGCGGGTATATGTCGGTCTCGGGCTCTATACCGATGCCGTGCCGCTGCTCGAAGAATCCATGACCCTCTACATGCGCAACATCGAACGCCTCGCGGATCGCCCGATACCGTACTTCGAGGCGCGACTGGATCACATCGCGATCCTGCACACACTGGGTGAAACGGAACGGGCGGAGATGCTGCTCGATGAGTTGATCGAAAGCCAGGTCGCGGCGTTCGGCCCGGCGGACAAGCGCCTGGTCGACTCGCAACTCCTCAAGATGCGCTTTTTCACCGGCCTGACCGACGCCGCAGAAGCGCGGGCCCATTTCGCCAAGACCATGGCACTGCTGGACGCGACAGGCGCGTCGGACGTCGATCGTGGACGCCTGCTGACCAACATGGCCGCGATTTACGTCGAAGACGGCAGTTTCGACGAGGCGATCGCGGCGGGCCGAAAGGCTGTCGAGCTGCAGACCGAAGCGCACGGGGCCGACCATTGGAATACGCTGATCGCGCGCTCGAACCTCGCCTGGTACCTGACGCGCAGCCGCCGTTTCAAGGAAGCGGAGCAGCAGTACGACACGATCGTCGAAGTGCAGGAAGAGACCTACGGCAAAGACCACTTTTCCCTCGGCATCACGCTTTTCAATCTTGGTTCGCTGCAGAGAGACCTGGGCGACTACCAGGACGCACTGGCCAATTACCTGCGCGCGCGTGACATCTGGGCCGACCAGCTCGGCCCGGATCACAGCTACGTCACGGCCACGATCAGCAACATAGCGCAGATCTACTACGACCTCGGCCGCAACGACGAAAGCGAGGCCATGTATCTCGACCTGATCGAACAAGAGCGGCGGACGCTCGGCGAAGACGACCCGTCGCGTGCCTACGCACTCAACAATCTCGGCATGGTCTACCACGCGATCGGCGAGCTCGAGAAAGCCGACGCGTTCCTGAGTGAGGCCCAGGATCTGCGCGTCCGCACGCTTGGTGAGGGGCACGATTTCGTGCTCGATGGCTACATCAACCTCGGCCGGCTTTACCGGGAAAAAGGCGACCTCGAACAGGCGCGAGACAATTTCCACAAGGCAATCGACATCGGTACGGCGCGTTTTGACGAGAATTTCCCGATCGTCGGCCGCGCGCGACTCGAGATGGGCCTGCTGTTGATTGAACAGGACGAGCCGGTAAAAGCCATTGCCTATCTCGAAGATGCGATGCCGGCCTTTGATGCCAGCTTTCCGGATGACTACTTGGAGACCGCGCAGCTCAAGAGCGCTTACGGCGAGGCCTTGATGCTGGCCGGCGACTTGCCTCGGGCCGAGGAGCTGATGCTGGATGGGCTGGCGACGCTACTTGCGGGTGAAGACCGCAGTAGCCGGCACACGAGGCACGCCATCGAACGACTGATCCGCTTGTATGAGCGGACGGGCGACGAGACGAGCAAGGTCGAGATGGAGCAGCTGTCCGAGGAGATCAGCGCGTCAGGCCAGTGAAGTCGGGAGCAAGGCTGCCGTTGAAACAAGCGACGGGTGCTCGGCAGGCGCGGTGTTTCAGCGGGGCAGGGTCCCCAGCACGAAACCTTCGGCGTCCCAGGACAGCACGCTGCCCTGGGTGTACCAGTCGCCGAGCACGATGCGTGTCGCCGCGTGTCCGTCGATCTCGAAATGGTGCACGGCGGGGCGGTGGGTGTGGCCGTGCAGCAGCGTGTAGATCCCGTGCTCGCGCATCACCGCCTCCACGGCCCCCTGGTTCACGTCCATGATGTCCATGGACTTGCCGGCCATGCTCGCCGCACTCGTTTCGCGCAGCTGCCTGGCCAGCGCCAGGCGCTCGGAAAGCGGACGCGCCAGCATGCCCTGTTGCCACGCCGGGTTGCGCACCATGGCGCGGAAAGCCTGGTACTCGTGGTCGTCGGTGCACAGCGTGTCGCCATGCATCAGCAGCACGCGGGTGCCGTACAGCTCGATGACGGTCGGGTCCTCGAGCAGCGTGCAGCCGCTCGCTGTCGCGAAGCCCTCGCCGACGAGAAAATCGCGATTGCCGTGCATGAAAAAGCACGCCAGGCCGTCGTCGCTGAGTCGGCGCAGCGCCTCGATCACCCGGCGCTTTTCCGGCTCCGGATCATCGTCCCCGACCCACGCCTCGAACAGGTCGCCGAGGATGTAGAGCGCGTCGGCATCCCGCGCCTTCGTGTCGAGGAACTCGAGCGCCTGGGTGGTGATATCCGGATGCGCCGGGTCGAGGTGCAGGTCGGAGATGAACAGCGTGCTCATGACGGGCGCAGGCTCAGTCGGCCTCGACGACGCGTGCCGATTCGATGACAACCGGGGCCTGCGGCACATCGGTGGGGAACGGCCCGCCGCGCCCGGTCGGTATGGCGGCGATCTTGTCGAGCACGTCGAGTCCTTCGACGAGCCGGCCGAAGACGGTGTAGCCCCAGTTCCCCGGGCTGCCGTCGAGCCGCGGGTTGTCCACCAGGTTGATGAAGAACTGTGCGGTGGCGGAATGCGGGTTGTTGGTGCGCGCCATCGCGATGGTGCCGCGCTCGTTGGACAGCCCGTTGCGGGACTCGTTTTCGACGGGCTCGCGCGTGTCCCGCTCCTGGAATTCCGCATCGTAGCCGCCGGCCTGGGCCATGAAGCCGGGAATCACCCGGTGAAAGATCAGGCCGTCGTAATGGCCGTCGCGGACATAGCGCAGGAAATTCGCAGTGGTTGCCGGGGCCTTGGCCGGATCGAGCTCGAGCACCAGCGCACCGTGGTTCGTCAGCAGTTCGACCCTGGGGGCGGTGGATCCGGGATCTTCGGCACCGGCCGGGGCGGAAACGAGCGAAAGTGCAAGCGCAGAGAGAATGGGACGCATCACGGGCTCCTTCGATGGCAGAGGTCGAGACATTAGTCGAGCCTGCTGTGGCGCGCAAATGAATCCGCCGACCCGCGGGACCGGCGTGGCTGTGGCGCTTCGCTCCGCGAGTCGTGTCGTGATCCGCGCAGTCCGTTACCATTACGCGCTTATGTCCATCGTCACACGATTTGCCCCGAGTCCGACCGGGCGGCTGCACGCCGGCAACCTGCGCACGGCGCTGTTCAACTGGTGCCTGGCGCGCGGCGCCGGGGGCCGCTTCCTGTTGCGTTCCGAGGATACCGACGTGGCCCGCGAGGGCCAGGGCGATCTCGACAAACAGCTCGCCGACCTGGCGTGGTTCGGCCTCGACTGGGACGGCGGGCCGGACCGCGATGCGCCCGAGGGGCCCTTTCGCCAGTCGGAGCGCCGCGAGCTTTACCGTGAGGCGCTCGGGCACCTCGCGGAGACCGGGCATGCTTACACCTGCTACCGGACCGAGCCGGAGCTGAAGCAGCGCCGCGCGGAGCTCAGGCGCCGCGGCTTGCCGCCCCGTTACGATCGCGAGTGGGCGCAGTTGCCCCATGCAGAGATCGTGCGTCGCAGGCAGGCCGGGCAGATGCCGGTCATCCGCTTTGCCGCCCCACAGACCGGCGAAGTCGGCTGGGACGACCTGGTGCGGGGGGAGCGCAGCCTGCCGGCCGCGGAGATCGCCGACTTCGTCCTTGCGCGCAGCGACGGCTCGCCCGGGTTCCTGTTCGCCAATGCCGTGGACGATGCCCTGATGGGTGTGACCCACGTGCTGCGCGGCGAGGATCACCTGGTAAACACGGCCCGCCAGCTCGTCATCCTCGAGGCGCTGGGCCAGCCGGCACCGCGGTACGGCCACATGCCGCTGCTGGCCGGGGAAGACGGCGCCAAGCTGTCTAAGCGCACGGGCGCGATGAGCGTCGGCAGCTTCCGCGATGCCGGCATCCTGCCGCTGGCCTTCGCCAACACGCTGGCGCGGCTCGGGCATCCCTGGGAGACGCCCGGCCTGCTGTCCATGCAGGACATTGCGACGGGGTTCGACCCCGCGCGCCTGACGACCGCGGCGCAGCGTTTCGACATGGCCCAGGTCGGGCACTGGCAGCGCGCGGCGCTCGACGCCTTGTCGGTGGAAGCTCTCGCGTCGTGGGTTGGCCCAGCCGCACTCGACGGGATTCCCGCGGCGCTGCAGGAAAGATTCCTCGAAGCCGTACGCCACAACGTGCTGAGCCCTGCCGAGGTCGTCGAATGGCGGGCGATCTTGTTCGGCGCGCCGACCCTGGACCCGCCACCGGACACCGCTGCAGCGCCCGGCCTGTTCGCGGCCGCCCTGGGCGCGTGGGAGGCGGGCGCGACCGAACACAAGCAGCTCGCTGCAGCGGTGAAGGACGCCGTCGGCGTGGGCGGAAAACAGTTCTTCAAGCCCCTGCGCCTGGCCCTTACGGGCCGGACCGAAGGCCCGGATCTCGGCGCGCTGTTCGCCGTGATGCCCCGCGACACCATCCGTGCGCGCCTCGCGCAGCACGTTCAACCCGCGCCTGGCGCGGAAGCCTGACAAGGGACGCCATGCTCGTCATCCACAATTCACTCAGCGGCCATAAGGAAGCGTTCACGCCCATCGAACCGGGCAAGGTGCGGATGTACGCCTGCGGCATGACTGTTTACGACTACTGCCACATCGGCCACGCGCGCGCCCACGTGGTGTTCGACGTGGTGGCGCGCTACCTGCGCTGGTCGGGCTACCAGGTCGAGTTCGTGCGCAACATCACCGACATCGACGACAAGATCATCCGCCGCGCCGCGGAAAGCGGCGAGACCTTGCGGTCGCTTACGCAGCGCTACATCGACGCGATGAACGAAGATTTCGCCGCCATCGGAATCCTCCCCGCCGACCACGAACCGCGCGCCACCGAATACACGGACAACGGCAAGATCCAGCAGATGATCCAGGCGCTGATCGAGCGGAACCACGCCTATGCGGCCGACAACGGCGATGTGTATTACAAGGTCGCGAGCTTCCCCGAATACGGCAAGCTTTCCGGGAAGCGTCTCGCCGACCTGCGCGCCGGGGCCCGCGTCGAGGTGGACGAGGCCAAGGGTGACCCGCTGGATTTCGTCCTGTGGAAAGCCGCCAAGCCGGGTGAGCCGGCATGGGATTCGCCGTGGGGGCGCGGCCGCCCGGGCTGGCACATCGAGTGTTCGGTAATGTCCACGGAAATCCTCGGCGAGCATTTCGACATCCACGGCGGCGGGCTGGATCTCAAGTTCCCTCACCACGAGAACGAACTGGCGCAGAGCTGTGGGGCGACGGGCGCGAAGTTCGTCAATTACTGGATGCACAACGGCTTCGTGCGCGTGGACGAGGAGA
>CAYTXS010000070.1:0-10382 GCA_964441585.1 uncultured Thioalkalivibrio sp. | reverse complement strand
AGGTCGATGTCGCGCCCGACGATGAAAGGCCCGTAGCCGATCTCCAGTCCGCTCGACTCCAGTTTCATGCCCACCCCCGGCGGCCAGACGCCAGCAGCCAGATGAAGAACGGCGCGCCGATCACCGCGGTGAGAATGCCGAGCGGGATCTCCACGGCGCCGATGGTCCGGGCCAGCGTATCCACGACCAGCAGGTACCCGGCGCCGATGATGGCCGAGACCGGCAGCAGGCGCGCGAAGCTCGGGCCGACGATCATCCGCGCGATATGCGGAATCACCAGCCCGACCCAGCCCACCACGCCGGCCAGCGCAGTGACGCTGGCGGTGATCAGTGTCGCCGCCGCGATGACGATGAAGCGAACCCGCCCCGCTTCCACGCCCAGTGCACGCGCCTCGTCGTCGCCGAGCGACAGCACATTGATGCGCCAGCGCAGCAACACGAGAGGCACCAGGCCGATCAAGACCGCCGGCAGCGCAGGCAGGATGTCGGCGGTCGTCACTGAAGCAAGCGATCCGAGCAGCCAGAAGGTGATGGCCGGCAACTGGTCGTAGGGATCCGCCAGAACCTTGAGCAGCGAGGTGGCGGCCCCCGCCAGCGCGCCGATGACCACACCGGTGAGCACCAGCGCGAGAATCCGGTCCGTGTTGCGCACCGCCGAGGCGACCACGGTCACGAGTACGACCGCCGCAAGTCCGCCGGCGAAAGCGAACAGCTGGATGAACGCGACCGGCAGCGAAAGAAAAATGCCGATCACGGCGCCGAGTCCGGCGCCGGCCGACACGCCGAGGATGTCCGGCGAGACCAGGGGATTGCGAAACAGGGTCTGGTAGCTGGCGCCGGCCGCCGCCAGGGCCGCGCCGACCAGCAGCGCGGCGGCCACGCGCGGCAGGCGAATGTTCTGCACCACGACCTGCGCCTGCTGCTCGCCCCCGCCGAACAGCGCCACCAGCGTCTCGGCGGGCGACAGGGCGAAGGGTCCGATGGCGAGGGCCCCCAAAGAGAGCGCTGCGACGATGAGGCCGAGGGCAACGACGAGCGAGACGCGCACGCCCGGCGCCCGGCGGATCACTCCGGTGGTCTCCCCTTGCTCCATTCCAGCAGCCTGTCCAGCTCCGCGTCGGCGAGGTCGACATGGTAGTACAGCTGATAGAAGGCGCGTGCCTCTTCGCGTAGATCCTCGCCCCACGCCTCGGGATACAGGAGTCCCGCCATCCACCGCAATCCCATCAACCGGTTCAAAGAGGGCGGCCGATCGATCCATCCGAAGGGCACGGTGGGGGCAAGGTAAAGGCGGTCCGTGCGCACGGCTTCGATACCGGCCCAGAGCGGATCGAGCCGGGCGCGCTGGTAGAAGTGACTGTCCCAGGTCACGATGATCTCGGGATCGGCCACCATGACCTGCTCGATCGAAGCTCGCACCAGGCCGCGCCGTCCGTCCCCGGGGTCCGCCACGTTACGGCCGCCGGCGCGCTCGATGATCTCGGTGTTGATCGAACCCTTCAGCCCGGTCTCCAGACCGTCCGGCCCGCGCGCCAGGTACACCGTGGGCCGCTCGCTCTCCAGCGTCGCCGCGAGGATCCCGTCCACCCGCGCGAAGAGCTCTTCGACGTCGCGCGCCAGCGCCTCGCCTCGCTCAGGCACCCCGAGCACCTCCCCGACGAGCCGCAACGCGTCCGGCGTCGCCTCGAAGCGGCCGTCGATCAGCAGGTAGGGAATACCGGTCTGGCGCTGCACCCTGTCGGCCAAGTCGATATAGGTGTCTCGCACCGAGCCGAAATCGATGATCAGGTCGGGCTCGATCTGCAACACGCGCTCGAGATTGGCATCGCCGCCCCGCCCGGTGAGGCGCCCGGTTTCCGGCAAGTCGCGGAACGGCTCCGCGATATAGGGGACCTCCTCAGGCCGGAGCGCACGCGGCCAGCCCGTGAGCACATCCGGCTTGACCACGTAAACCAGGATCGAGGCCGGCGGCCCCGCAGCGAAGACCGTCTCGATCCGCTCCGGCAGCTCCACCACGCGGCCCGCGCTGTCGATGACGGTGCGCGCCGCAGCTGGCTGCGCAACGAGCGCGCAGCCGAGCAGCAACAATAGCCGGACCGTCATCGCATGGGACAGGCTCATGCGGTTGTGCTGGATTCGACCGCCGCGTGTAATTCCTGCACGAGCCCGGCTTCGAGGCGCAATCCGCGCGCCAGCGAATCGAGGTAGAACTGTTCGGCGGGTGACGCCGGGTGCACCACCAGCGCCGAGGCCGCGTAGACCTCGGCGGCGTGTTCCGGCGAGTCGACCGCAGCCACCAGGCCCTCGATGTCCAGCGGGCGGGAATATTCGGCGAACAGGAACGCCTTGGCCTCGTCGTCCAGGGGCAACTCGTTCACCTGTTGCAGGATCATCTGGCTCTCGCGCGTGTCGATCTGCCCATCGGCCTTGGCCGCGGAGATCATGGCGCGAACCATCAACTGGCTCAACTCCTGGGCCCCGGTTTCATCGCCGGGGCCGGGCAAAAAGCCGGTGCCCTGCGGCACCTGGGATGCGGGGTTTCCGGCTGGCACCGCCGCCGGCGCGTAGCCCGTGGCCGACCCCGCAGCTGGTCCGGCGGACGACTGCTTGTGATTCTGCCAGGCCTTGTAAGCGAGGCCGCCGACCAGTGCGAGGCCGCCCAGCTTCACTGCAGACTTGGTCAGCTTGCGGCCCTTCTTGCCCATGAAAGCATTGGCCACCGCCCCGCCAGCCAGCCCGCCGGCGAAGCCGCCCGCGGCCCCGCTGTTCACGAACTGGTCGAGAAGTTTTTTTGCGTCGAACACGTCGTCTCTCCTTGTAACCAGCCCGATTTGACCGCCCGACGGCCTACCGGTTCCCTGCCGCGGACGCCGCCACGGCGGCCTCGATTTCGCGCACCGACGGCGCGTTCGGCCCCAACTCTGCGCGCAGCTCGGTCAACGTCATCTCCGCCTGAGCCAAAGCAGCGCCCGCAGGCTGAGCCACAAGTGGCGGCAGGCCGACGATCGCCTCCGCCGTGCGTCGCTGCCAGTGCCCGGACGGCATGTTGGCCTGCATGCGCCCGATCACCTCCCGGGCAATGACCAGGCCCTCTTCCCTGCGGCCTTGCAAGGCGATGGCCCGCGCCAGCGCAAGGTCGATGGCGTCTATCGGCACTCGATCCGGGGACTCGAGTGCGGCCACGATCGCCTGGCCCTCCCTGAGCTCCTGCTCTGCCGTGACGGCATCACCGCGCGCCAGGGCAATCAGTCCCCGTCCCAGGTGGACCCCGGCGAACTCGGAGTGTCCGGGCGGCAGCAACTCGAGCCGAATGGTCATGGATTGCTCCAGGAAAGCTTCGGCGCTGTCAGGGTCACCTGCCTCGAGGTGGGCCATCCCATGCATCGCCATCGACCGCGCGGTCCAGCGATGGTTATCGCCCACCAGGGTCCGGTTGGTCCGCAGCGCGCGCGCAGTCAGTTCCAGGGCAGTCTCGGTCTCGCCGCG
Organism: uncultured Thioalkalivibrio sp.; assembly: GCA_964441585.1. GTDB lineage: Bacteria > Pseudomonadota > Gammaproteobacteria > Steroidobacterales > XN24 > XN24. Next base: position 6,896 of record CAYTXS010000070.1, on the reverse strand, counting down.
CACGCGCGCTATACGGGCCAAAGCGATCTGTCCGCGCGACACCGCCGCATGCCCGTCGGCGCCAAAAATGGATTCGAACTCCGCCAATGTCTGCTGCCACATGACGTCGGCGACCGCGAGTTCACCACGATCGTAATGCAGCCCAGCCAGGTTGTTGCGCGTCTGCGCCAGCTCGAAGAGCGGACTCCCGAGGCGCGCCTGCATGGCCAGCGCTTCTTCATACAGCGGCTGCGCCTCGTCCAGCCGTCCCATGGCGTGCAAGCCCCACGCCATATTGTTGAGCAACCATGCGGTATCCCCGTGGCCTTCGGGGTGCGCCACGCGCAGCCGCGCAAGCGCCTCCCGGAACACCGGTTCCGCTTCCGTGCGGCGCCGCAAACCGTTGAGGGTCACGGCAACGTCGCTGAGCGCGCTGGCATGTTCAGCCGGTGTGCCCACCTCTCGCCACACAGCTTCGGCCCGCTCGCTCCAGGTCAGCGATTCCTCGAGGCGGCCCAGCCCGTGGGTGACGGAGCCCAACAGACGGAGCGCCACGGCCTCCTGCGGACCGTCATCGAGCAACTCCGCCAGCTCGAGCGCCACGAGCCCCTGCGCATAGCCCTCATCGTAAGCGCCCCAGCTGGTGTACGCGTCCGCGATTGCAAGGCGCACGCGCAACGCCACCTCGGGCTCGTCGAGCAACTCCTCTTCGAGACGTTCCGCAGCCCGGTCGAGCAGTTCACGCACCGACACTAGACGGGAGGCGTCGGCATTTGCGCTGGTGCGTCCCAGCACCGAAGCAGTGAATTCAGCCGCCTTGCTGGCGCGGGCCTCGGCCGCCAGGGCGATATCCCGTTCCTCGGCCAGTCGCCAGGTGAACAATGCCGCCGCGCCGAGTGCCAGCAGCAGTGCCAGTGCCGAGACGGGCACCGCGACGTTGTGGCGACGCAGGAACTTGGCGCTGCGATAGCGGAACGAATCGGGTCGTGCGCGCACCGGCAGGTGCGCCAGGGTGCGTTCGATGTCCTCGGCCAGGGCCTGGGCCGACGCATAGCGGCGCTGCGGCTCCTTGCGCAGCGCCATCAGCACGATGTTGTCCAGGTCGCCGGACAACTCACGCGCCAGGCGTGCCGGCGTCAGGCGGTCGCCGCGGGCCTGCGCGGCCGCGATGCGCCGGCTGCTGGTGCCCGTCACCGCGCTGCTGGGCGGCGTCGGGTCACCCTCGACGATCTCGCGGGCCAGGGCGACCGCGCTGGAAGGCTCATTTTCGTAGGGCGCACGTCCCGTCAGCAAGTCGTAAAGCAGCACGCCGAGGGCATAGACGTCAGTGGCGGTGGTGACCGCCCCCCCTGTGATCTGCTCGGGACTGGCGTGGCTCGGCGTGAGCACCCGGTGGCCGCTGCTGGTCAGCCCGGCGCCGCCTTCCACCATCTTGGCGATGCCGAAGTCGAGCAACCGCGGTTCGCCCTGCTCGTCGACCAGGATATTGCTGGGTTTCAGGTCGCGGTGCACCACGAGGTTGCGATGCGCGTAATCGACCGCATGGCACACTTTCGCCATGAGTTTGAGGCGGGCCCGCGTGTCGAGTGCGTGCCGATCGCACCACGTGTCGATCGACTCGCCGTCGACGTATTCCAGCACGAGGTACGGAACGCCGTCATCGTTCCGCCCGCCGTCCAGCAGGCGGGCGATATTGGGATGGGACAGCCCCGCGAGAATCTGCCGTTCGGCTTCCAGCCGCGCCTTGGCGTTGGCCGACACGAAGGCCGGATTCAGCAACTTGATGGCAGCGCGTTGCTCGTACTCGCCGTCCGCGCGCTCCGCCATGTAGACCGCGCCCATGCCGCCATCCGCGATATGACCGGTGATGCGCCACGCGCCAAGACGTTCCCCGATTCGCTCGGTCGGGCGAGAGCCGACCACCTCTGCGGCCGCGACCCCGACACCCTTGTGCAGGGACTGGTCATCGATCGTGTCCTGCTGGAGCAAGCGTTCGACCGCCTTTCGCAGCGCAGTATTCGCACCGCACTCGCGGTCGAGGAATTCGCCGCGTGCGGCCTCGGGGAGTTCGAGCGCCGCCTCGAAAAGTTGCTGCAGGCGCTGCCAGTCGCGCACGTTCATCAGGCCGATTGCCCCTCGGAGTGGCCCGCGAGGCGATCCTTGAGCCAGGCCCGCGAGAAACGCAGTTCGCGATGCACGGTCGCTTCGGAAAGACCCAGGACCGCGGCCATCTCGTCGTACTTGAGGCCACCGAAATAGTGCAATTCGACGATCCTGGCCTTCCGGTCGTCGTGCGCCTTGAGTGCCGTCATCGCGTCGTCGAGATCCAGCAGGTCGACCGTCGGCTCGGCCCCGGGCGTTTGCCCGGCCCCGGGCGCCTCGTCGGACAAGGTCACGCGGACGACATCTCCGCCACGTTTGTCACGCCGCCGGCTGCGGGCGTGGTCTACCAGCACCCAGCGAATCGTCGTGGTCATCACCGCGAGGAAATGGGCCCGGTCCTGCCAGCTGATCTGGTTGTCCACCAGTCGCAGCAACGCCTCGTTGATCAGCGCGGTCGGCTGCAGAGTGTGCCCCGGCGGCTGGCCGTGAAATTCGCGCCGGGCAATGCGGGCCAGTTCGTCATAGACGAGCGGCAACAATTCGTTGAGCGCATCGGCTTCGCCGCCCTGCCAGCGCGACAACAACTGCGTGATTCCCGGCGACGGCGACATGACTCTCCCCTGTGGCGCGAAGCAGCGAGATTAGCCGAGGGCGCCTCCCGCAACAATCTTTCGAAACGTTATGTCGAGTCTTTCTGTGCAACGGGAATCCGGGCGGGATGAGGGAATTCTCCGTCCGACAGCGTTTACCGGAGAGAGAAAACGAAAAATCTCCCCCGAGAATCGAGAGTGTATTGACATGAACATGATGCGTGGCGCGATGAAATCAGCTGTCCCGATGCTTCTTTCCGGCTTGCTGGTAGCCGGTTGCGGCGGGGGTGGCTCCTCGGCCGGGGACGGCTCGGGTGACGGTGGTGGTGGCTCCGGCGGTGGTGGTGGCGGTGGTGGTGGCAGCACCAACACCGTGCCCGTCATCTCCGGCACGCCCGCCACGTCGGTCGTCGTAGGCGCGGACTACACCTTCGTGCCCACGGCCAGCGACGCCGACGGCGACTCGCTGACCTTCGAGGTCGACGGCGCGCCCGGCTGGGCCGGTTTCGATCCGGCCACCGGCACACTCAGCGGCACGCCGTCAAACCTCGATGTCGGGCCTTTCGGCCCGATCGTCATCTCGGTCAGCGACGGCGCGGCCGACGCATCGCTCACGTCGTTTTTCATCACCGTTCCGGCGCCTTTCGAACGGCTGAGCAGCGAACTCGGTACGGCCTCGATCGATGACATCGACGCCGCCTTCATGGCCAATGGCGATGGCGTGGCCGTGTGGAAGTTCGACTTGCAAAGCAGCGAGGCACTGCACTATTCGGTGTACACCGCCGCCACGCAAAGCTGGTCCGCCAGCCAGGAACTCGTCAGCGCTCCACCGCCGGGGAGATATTCGTTCGTGCTTGCCGGGGGCAGCGACTCCGTTTCCATCCTGTTTTCTCAGCGGAATCAGAACGGCTCCGAACTCTTCGCAACGACGTTCGCCAACGGCGTCTTTTCCACGCCGCAGCGTCTCGATGAAACCACCAGCCGCCGCCTCATTTTAGGCAACCTGGCGCTTATCTCGTCGGGATCGGGTTACGCCGCTGCATGGCGACGCGAGGAATCATTCGACCCGGTGACCTTTGCTCGAGAAAGCACGATCCGGGCCGCACAGCTCGCCGCTGTCGGCGCCGCCTGGAGCGGAATCCAGAGCCTGAACGCCCCGAGCGATTCCTTCCTGCCGGTGCTTGCGAGCAACGGCAGCTCGGCCATGGTCGCATGGACCGAAAACACCGCTACGGCCCGTAGTATCTGGATCACCCACACCGTCGGCTCGGGATGGAACCCGGTCCCAACCCTGATCGAGGACGTGAATTCTTCATCGGCCACCGCGCTCGCGTCCAACGGCAGCGATTACCAGCTGGCCTGGATCGGGGATGACGGCGGCGTCGCCTCGGTCCTGGGAATGCGGTTCTCCGGCACTTTTGTCCAGTCCGCCGTCACGCCCCTGGAAAGCAGCGCCGACGTCGCCCGCGACGTGCATATGATCAGCAACGGCAGCGACTACCTCGTCACCTGGACGGCCGCAAGAAACTCGCTTCGTGCCACGGTGGGCTCGATCGACACGGGGTTCGACGCACCGACCACGATCAACAATGGTGCCAACGGTCCCGGCCAGGTCACGTTGACCAGCAACGGGTCCCAGTATCTCGTGTCATGGAGCCAGTTTGACAGCCGGACTCGCGCCTGGGCGAATCTCTATGATGGCGCCTGGCAGACCCCACTGGCCCTCGACGCCGGGACCGAGTCCGCGGGCAACGTCGAGGCGGCCCCCGATGCCACCGGTTTTGTCGTGAACTACACGCAAGCCCCTGCGCCGCGCGCTACCCAGGACCTGTTCGGCTACCGCCTGGACGCGGCCACCTGGGGCGCCGGTGCGCCGATCCTGCTCGAGACCCTGCCCGATTTTCCGGAGCGCCTTGTGGCTGCCGGCAACGGGATCGACGCTTTCGCCTACTGGTCCCAGCAACCGTCCGACGACAGCGGCGCGCAGGTGTATGTGTCCCGTAGCGACGCCCCGTTCACGAGCCCGAGCGCGCTCGTGAGCCTGCAACCCGGGTCGAGTGTGCGCCCGGCCCGCCTGGTGACTAACGACGGGGGGCTGACGCTGGCCGTCTGGACTCAGCAGAACGGTGCCGACACAAGCACCTACGCGAGCACCAGGGGCGCCAGCGGCGACTGGAGCGCCCCGCTCGAGCTAGGCTTGAGTGTGCAAGCGGACGACAACATCGCTGCCAGTGACTCCGGGTTCGCCGTTATCGGGACGCGCGGAAGCCCCTCCGACGAGGACTACGACGTCGTGGTGCGCCTGTTCGACGGACAGGCATGGAGCCCGGTGACTGCGATCGACGCCACATTCACGGGGTTTCCGCAAAGCATCGCGATCGCGAGCAACGGCACGGGTTACATGGCGGCGTGGGCACAAGCACCCCTGTTTTCCGACACATCGTTCAACCGGAAGCGGGCCTGGACGAGTCTTTACGAGAATGGTGCCTGGGGCGGGCCTGTACAGATCGATGACGGCGCGGAGTTCGTCCAGACGATCAACATCGGCTCCAATGGCACGGGCTATGCCGGCGTCTGGAACAACCTGGAGAACTCCCTGCCGGTGAACATCTTCGACGGGACGGCATGGAGCGGTCACACGATCATAGGTTCTGACGGTGCGAATGGCTCGCCGGAAATCATTTCCGACGGAACCGGGTATATGATTTACTGGTCCCACAACCCCGCGGGAGACGTCTTCAGGAATGCCTACGCCAGCGTTTCTCCTACCGGCGCAGTCGGTGATTTCACCACGGCGCGCGTGAGCGACGATTCTGCGACGGTCCGTCCTCCAATCCTGGTCGCGTCGGACGGCACGGGCTATGGACTGGCCTGGTCGGTCCGCCCGACGACCGGGTTTTCCAACGACATATACGCAAGCCTGTGGAACGGCAGCGCCTGGTCTACTCCCGAACTGCTCGACAACGACGCGATCTCGACATTTTTACGAGGGCTGGTCGCAAATCCGGTCACCGGCGGTTACGCGGTCAGCTGGGAATCCGGCGACAATACGGATTTCACGTCGTCCACCCTGCGCGCGAATGTGCACGACGGCTCCGCGTGGCTGGGCGCCCGGGCAGTGGGGACCAGTGACGCACTGCTGAGCCAGGCTCGCAGCGGTGGACTTGCCGCCAGCGATACGGGTTTCGGCATCGCCTGGGTGCAGCAGGACGGGTCGGGCAGCGGCTTCCCGCAGGTTCATTACGGCACCTTCGACGGCACCGACTGGTCCAGCGTGCAGCTCGAAAACCAGGCGGGTTTCGCCGACGACCCGTTGATCAGCAGCGACGGCGACACCTTCACGGTCCTCTGGCGCCAGGAGGATCCGGCCGGGCGTCCGTCGGTGCTGTTGCCCTGGGCCTACGCCGAATTGCCCTGAGCCACAGAGCCAGCGGGGCGGCCTGGCTGTGGATCAGCCAGGCCGCTCTTTTTTTGGCGCGCAACCCGCCGTGGAATCGCTATCATGAGGCGACTGCGATCCTCATCAGTCCAGCAGTTCCGTCTCTATCTGTACCCTGGATTCCAGGGTGCGATGCACAGGGCACTTGTTGGCGATCTCGTGCAGCCGGGCGCGTTGAGCCTCGTCCAGTTTGCCGGTGACCCGCACCCCCCGGCGGAAACGATCCACCTTGCCGTCGCGCGTAGCGCAGTCTGCGCAGTCCGCGGCATGGACCCGATCGTGGCGCACCGTGACATCGATGTACTGGGCCGACCATTGCTTGCGCGCCAGGTACATCTGCAAGGTCATCGACGTGCAAGCCGCCAGTGCGGCCCCGAGCAGGTCGTATGGACTTGGCCCGGCGCCCTGCCCCCCCACCGCAACCGGCTCATCGGCGATCATCGTGTGTCCGGCGACCTGCAACTCGCTTCGGAAGGCCTCAATCGAAGTATGTGAGGAGATCCGTCCTTCTGCAGGTGCAGCGCCCTGCTGAGCGGAGGCCGTCGAAGCGTCGCCAGCGGGCAGATAGCGCGAGGCCCACGCGGCAATCACCTCGGCGACGTAGCGCGCATCTGCTTTTTCTGACAGCAAGTGATTGGCCCCATCGAGGCTGACGAAGCTCTTCGGATGCAGTGCATGACTGAAAAGCTCAGCGGCATTGTCGATCGATACGACCGTGTCCTGCGGCGAGTGCATGACCAGCATGGCGCGACGCAGTTTCCGTAGTGACCTGGGCATGTCATGGC
>CAYTXS010000069.1:0-10429 GCA_964441585.1 uncultured Thioalkalivibrio sp. | reverse complement strand
ACGAACTTGCTGGCGCCGTCCATCGAGCCGTAGAAATCCGCCTCCGCGGAGGTCTCGAGGCGCCGCGCCCGCGCCTCGTCCTGCGTGATCAAACCCGAGTTCAGGTCGGCATCGATGGCCATCTGCTTGCCCGGCAAGGCGTCCAGGGTGAAGCGCGCACTGACTTCCGAGACGCGCCCGGCGCCCTTCGTGACCACCACGAAGTTGATGATGACGAGGATCGCGAACACCACCAGGCCAACGGCGTAGTTCCCGCCCACCACGAATTCGCCGAAGGCCTCGATGACCTGGCCGGCGGCATCGGTACCGGTCTGGCCGTTCATCAGCACGACGCGCGTGGACGCGACGTTCAGCGCCAGGCGCAGCAGCGTGGCGAGCAACAGCACGGTCGGGAACACCGAGAATTCCAGCGGCCGCGGCGAGTAGATGGTCATCAGGATGACCACCAGCGCGAGTGCAATGTTGAACGTGAAGAAAATGTCGAGTGCCATCGGCGGCAGTGGCAGCACGATCATGACCAGCAGCGCGATCAGCAGGATCGGCGTGCCCAGTCCGTTGCGAACAAAAATCAGCATGTTTCTGAAGAGCGGGGCCATGGTCAGATTCTCCGGCCGGGCTGGCGGCGGGTCAGGTGATCCGGAACGTCGAGTCCTTCAGGCTGCGGCGGCGCCATGCCGGGCGCGGCGGACTTCAGCTGGTAGACCCAGGCAAGCACGCGCGCCACGGCGAGGAACAGTTCCGCCGGGATCTCGTCGTCGATGCGCGTGGTGAAATACAGCGCGCGTGCCAGGGGCGGCGCCGCCACGCGGGGCACGTCATTGGCTTCAGCCACTTCGCGAATCTTCAGCGCGATCTCGTCGGCGCCCTTGGCGACGACGCGCGGGGCGGACATGCCCGTCGAGTCGTATTTGAGCGCGACCGAGTAGTGCGTCGGGTTGGTGATCACGACGTCCGCGGCGGGCACCGCCGTCATCATGCGGCGCTCGGTCATTTCCATCTGCAGCCGGCGGATGCGGCTCTTGACCTCGGGACGACCGTCGGTCTCCTTCATTTCGTCGCGCACTTCCTGGCGCGTCATGCGCAGCTTCTTGCTGTGGGTCCACAGCTGGAAAGGCACGTCGACCGCAGCGATCAGCAACATGACCGAAGCCAGCACGACCAGCACCCAGGCCGCCATCGCCGCGAGGCCGGGCACGGCGGTCTCGACCGAGGTGTCGATCGCCATCAGCAGGTCCGGCTTGAGGTGGTTCAGAGCGATAAACCCGGCACCGGTCACGACGATGAACTTGGCGAGCGTCTTGAAGAATTCCATCAGGCCGTTGGCCGAGAAGATGCGCTTCAGGCCGGCGAGCGGGCTGAGCTTGTTCAGCTTGGGCTTGATGGCCTCGCTGCTGAACACGAGGCCGCCGAGCAGCGCGGGACCGATCAACGTCGCCGCCAGCACCGCCATGAACAGCGGCAGCACGAGCATCAGCGCCAGCCAGGCAGCGTGCCCGAACACCGTGGTGATCATCTGCGTGTCGAACGCGAGTTCACGGGGCAGGGCCAGGCCTTTCTGCATGATCTCTGCAATGCCGGCGCCGATATTGCCGCCGAACAACACCAGCGTGGCGGCGCCGGTGAGCAGCACGGCCGTGGTGTTGAGCTCCTTGGAGCGCGCGGCTTCGCCCTTTTTCTTGGAGTCCTGCCTGCGCTTCGGTGTCGCTTGTTCTGTGCGTTCCTGGCTGGTGTCCTGCTCGGCCATGCGTTCAGCCTCCCAGCAGCCAGCCGATCAACGAGAAACCCTCGCTGAGCAGCGCCGTGAAGCGCCCGTCGATCGCCCCGATCGTGGAGTACAGCATGATGAACCCCAGCATCAGCGTCATCGGGAAGCCCACCGCGAAAATATTGAGCGCCGGGGCCGCCCGCGTGACGACGCCCATCGAGAGGTTCGCCAGCAACAGCGCGCCCACCGCGGGCAATGCGATCATCACCGCGTGGCCGAACATGACCGAACCCCAGCCGACGATTGCAGTGAAACTCTCGACCGGCACACCGCTGCCGATGGGCATGGTCGTGAAGCTTTCAACAAGGAAACGCATCAGGGCCAGGTGACCGTCCATGGCAAGAAACAGCAGGGTCCCGATGATCACCAGGGCCTGGCCCACCACGGGCACCTGGATCCCCTTGTCCGGATCGACCAGCGAGGCAAAACCGAGGCCCATGCCCAGCGCGATGGTCTCGCCGGCCATCGCCAGCGCAGCAAACACCAGCTGCAGCACGAAGCCGGCCATCACACCCACCAACACTTCACGGCCGACGGCGAGAATCATCTGGAAACTGAGCAAGTCGAGCGGCGCCACCGGCGGCAGGATCGGCTGGACCATCAACGTCAGCACCAGCGCCAGCGAGATGCGCACCTGCATGGGGATCGTGCGCGCGCCGAACATCGGCGCAGCGATCAGCATGGCCGCGATGCGCGTGAACGACAGGACAAAGCCGGTGATCCACCCGTCGAGCTGTGCCTGGCTGAAGTGCAGCGCGGCATCCATGCTCAACCCCCCAGCAGGGACGGGATCGAAGTGATCAGGTCGCGGGTGTAATCGACCAGCAGCCCGAGCATCCAGTGCCCGCCGACTGCCAACACCAGCACCAGGCCGAGCAGCTTCGGGATGAACGAGAGGGTCATCTCCTGGATGGAGGTGGCCGCCTGAACCATGCCGATCACCAGTCCGAGCGCGAGCGCGATGGCGAGCATCGGCGCCGCCAGGAACACGGTGACAGCGAGCGCGCCGCGGCCTATCTCCATGACGAGTTCGGGGGACACGGCTCAGGACACCATGAAGCTGGCGGCGAGCGTGCTCATGACGAGCGACCAGCCGTCGACGAGGACGAACAACATGATCTTGAATGGCAGCGAGATGATCAGCGGCGAGAGCATCACCATGCCCATCGACATCAGCACGCTGGCCACCACGAGATCGATGATCAGGAAAGGCACCAGCAGCAGGAAGCCGATCTGGAAAGCCGTCTTGAGTTCGCTGGTGACGAAGGCCGGCACCAGCACGGAGAAAGGCACGTCGTCGGGCGTCTCGAAACCTTCGTGACCGGCGAGGTCGGCGAACACCTCCAGATCCGTCTGGCGGACCTGGGAAATCATGAACTCGCGAATCGGTCCGCTGGCGGCCTGCAACGCGGCGGGCGCGTCCAGCGACTCCTCGAGGTACGGCTGCGCAGCATCCACGTAGATGCGCTCCAGTACGGGCGCCATCACGAACAGGCTCAGGAACAGCGCCAGCCCGATAAGCACCTGGTTGTTAGGTGTCTGCTGCGTGCCGAGGCCCTGGCGCAGGATGGCCAGGACGACAATGATGCGGGTGAACGAGGTCATCATGATGAGCGCCGCCGGCAGCATGCTCAGCAGCGTCATCAGCAGGAGCACCTGCAGCGTGACGGAATATTGCTGCGTGCCGTCCTCTGCGGTGCTCACGGAGAGCAGCTCGAGGCTGTTGTCGGCGAAAGCCGGCACCGACCAGGCCAGACCGGCGAGACACAACAGCAGCAGGGCGAAGAGTCGCGTCACGAGCGCGGCTCCCGCATGGCGGGCGTACCGACCGCCTCGCGCAGGCGCTCAGCGAAACTGCCTGTGCCACCCGGCGCCCCTTGCGGCACCTTGACCGGCTCGTCCAGCACCAGCAGCGTCTGGATGCGCCCCGGCGCCGCGCCGACCAGCAGCTGCCGGCCGCCGACTTCCACCAGCATCAACCGCTCGCGCGCGCCCACCGACGCGACCGATACGATCTTGATGGCGCCGGGCAGGTGGCGCTGGAAGCCCTTGACGCGCTTCAGCGCGGCGGCCAGGCCGACGATCAGGGCGATCATCAGCAGCAGGCCCGCGATCATCTTGCCGACTTCACCTGCGCCGGTGAATTCCGGTGCGGCCTGCGGCTCCGCGCCGAAGGCGGCGAGCGGTGCGAGCAGTAACAAGGACAACAGTGGCAGGAGGCGCTTCATGCTCGTGCTCAGCGCAGCTTGCGCACACGCTCGGCGGGGCTGATGACGTCCGTGAGCCGGATACCGTACTTCTCGTTGATCACGACGACTTCGCCGTGCGCGATCAGCGTGCCGTTGACCAGCACGTCCATCGGCTCACCGACCAGGCGCTCGAGTTCGACGACCGAACCCTGGTTCAACTGCAGCAGATTACGGATCGGCAACTTGGCCCGCCCGATCTCCATCGCCAGTGTGACCGGGATGTCGAGAACCACTTCGAGATTCACGTCTTCTCCCGCCAGGCCTGCCTCGTCATGCAACGGCTGCGGCGCCACCGGCGTGCCGCCGTTGCCGTTCCTGGCGGTCTTCGCGCCGTTAGCCGGAGCGGGCGGCTTGGCTTCGACGGCGGCCTGCTCGGCCATCGCCGCACCCCAGTCGTCCATGCCCGTTTCACTGTTCTGTTCGCTCATCGTCTGTGCTCCTGCTTGAGTTCCTGCTTGATGTCGTTGACGACGGGCTCACGCCGCGCCGGCTCGGTGACCTGGACGGCATGGCGGCCCTGAGAGGCGCCGAAATGGCCGTGAAATGCGGGGATGCCCTCGGCGTAAAGCGTTACGCGTTCCGGCATGTCCATGGGGATGACGTCGCCGGGCTTGAGGCGCAACAGTTCGGCGACGCTCAGTTCCAGCTCGACCAGCTTGCAGCTGACCTCGACCGGCGCGAGCCGGATCTCTTCCCGCAGGGCTTTCAGCCAACGGCCGTCGCCCTCCGAGCGGTCGCTCTGCATGCCGGCGTCGAGCAGGTCCCGGATCGGCTCGATCATCGAGTACGGGAGGGTGAGATGCATCTCGCCGCCGCCGCCCTCGAGTTCCAGCTTGAAGCTGCAGATGACCACGACTTCGCTGGGGCTGACGATGTTGGCGAACTGCGGGTTCACCTCGGAGTTGATGTACTCGAATTCGAGCGGTAGCACCGGGCCCCAGGCCTCGATGAGATCGCGAAACGCCAGTTCCAGCACCATGCGCATCACGCGTGTCTCGGTGAGCGTGAACTCGCGGCCCTCGACCTTGGCGTGGAAACGCCCCCCGCCGCCGAAGAAGTGATCCACCAGGGTGAACACGAGCCGCGCATCCATCACGAACAGCGCCGTGCCGCGCAGGGGCTTCACCCGGATCATGCTCAGGCTCGTCGGCACCGGCAGGGTGTGGATGTATTCGCCGAATTTCTCGAGGCGCACGCCGCCGACGGTGATCTCGGTCGAGCGGCGCAGCAGGTTGAACAGGCTGATGCGCAGGTGGCGTGCGAAACGCTCGTTGATCATTTCGAGCGTCGGCATGCGGCCGCGGACGATGCGGTCCTGGCTGGAGAGATCGACGGCCCGGGCCACGCCGTCATGGGCGCGCAGATCGTCTTCCGTGTCCACGTCGCCGCTGTCCACGCCGTGCAACAGCGCGTCGATCTCGTCCTGGGAAAGGAGGTCCTGGGTGCTCATGTCATTGCATCACGAAGCTGGTGAAGTAAACATCCTCGGCGGCCGGCTCGCCGCTGAGCATGGTCAGCTCGGCGCGGATCGTCTCGAGGGCTTCCAGGCGCAGGGTTTCCTTGCCCTCACGCGACAGCAGCGCCTCGTAGTCGCGCTCGCTGAACAGGGAGATCAATGCATTGCGCACGGCCGGCATGTGACGCTGGATGGTCTCGCTCTCCTTCGAGCCGAGGGTCATCACCTCGATGGAGACCTGCAGGTAGCGCAGCTGGCCGCCGGCGGCGAAATTCACCACCAGGGGCGGGTCCAGCGAAAGATAGGTGGCCTTGCTGCGGGCGCCGGGCTTCGGCTCGGCCGGGGTCGCTTCGGCGGTCTCGCCCGCCACGTTGCCGGCGGAGAACTCCTGCCAGCCAAACCAGCCGGCAGCGCCGAGGCCGCCCAGCAAAACCAGGACCAGGATCCAGCGACCGATGCCGCGCTTGCCCGGCGCTGCCGCCGGCGACTCGCCCTCGATACCTTCTTCGAGCCCTTCTTCGAATTCTTCTTCGAAGCCTTCCGCTTCGAAATTCCCCGGGGCATCGACTTCCGGATTGATCATCTGTGGCACTCCTGGCAAACGCGACTGTCTCGCGTAAGACGGAAGCAAAAGCCGTGCCACAAAGAAAATGCTATTAATTACAGATATTTAAATTTGCCCGTTGGCGTCCTGTCAGCTTCTTGACGCGCCCGGGAAGGCGCTGCGCCAATGGATCGTCCCGTAGGCCGGGTAGCGCCGGACGACCAGCCGACGAGGCAGTCGGACAGGCGGGCAGCCGGACCGACGCTAGACGAACAGGTCGACCAGGCCCAGGCCGGCGCGGGCGAGGGACGGGGTGCCCGGGACGCTCTCGTCATCGGCCTCGCCGACGCCGCGCCCCGCCTCCGCGTCCGCGCTCGCATCACTGCGCTCGCCGGCCCCGGCCTGTTGCTGGCCGATATCCATGTTCTCGAGATGCAGGCCTTCAGCCTGGAACATCTCCCGCAACCTCGGCGCCGCGGCTTCCAGTGCTTCCCGGACCGCCGTGTTCCCGGCCGCGAAGGTCAACCGCAAACCGTCCTCGTCGACACGCACCTTGACGTCCACCCGGCCGAGCTCCGACGGGTTGAGGCGCAACTCGGCTTCCTGGGCCTTGTTCGATACCATCCAAAGGACCCGCTGGCCGACTGCCTCGCCCCAGTCGGGCCGGCCGGGCGCGATGTTGATCGGCAGGCTTGGCGGCGCGGAGGCTTGCGTGCCCGCCTGGGCCGCGAGATTCGCCAACGGCGAGGCGCCCACACCGGCCTGCAAGGTGCTGTTGCCGGCAAGGTTGCCGCTGCGGGCCACCTCGGCCAGCTCGAGCCCGGCCGCACCAGGCTTGTGCAGCATCGCGGCCTGCAATTGTTCCCGGAACTGTCCCGGCATGCCGTTCAGCAGGCGCAGCATCTCCAGCATGCGCGTCAGTGAATCGGGCGCGTCGGTCCCGGCCGCGAGCCCGGCGGACGGCAGTTCGCCATTCATCGACGCGGCGGCGGCCAACGGATCGGGAACGCCCGGCATCGGGCCCGAGCCGGGCGCACGGATGGCGAATCCGGGAGGCAGATTCGCGGCACCGGGCGGCAACAGTTCGCCGGTCAACGGCAGAACATTGCCGCTCCCAGCGTCGCCCGTGGCCGGGTCCGGCTGGCCGGCCGACGCGTCGAGCGGCTCGTTGTGCCCTTCGCCGACCGTGGCCTGTGCCGGTCCTTCACCGTCCTTCGCGCTGGCCGCCTGATCCTGCGTCGTGCCTGGGTCGGCTCCACCGGTACTGGTCTTCTCCTTCGCCGCGCCGCTGTCGGATTGCGCCCCGCCGGCCTTGTCGCTCGTGTTCCCTGCTTCTTCCTTTCGCGCAGCGGCCGAATCCTTGCCTGCGGCGGAATCCCTGCCGGCTTCCGCATCCTTTCGGGCCGCACCGTTGGAAGCCTCGCCGCCGGCGGGCTTTTCGACGGACCGGACCCGACCTTCGCTGTCGGCAAGCACGCTGGCGAATTCGTTGTCCTTGCCGCTGCGGCCGGATTCCGTGGAATCGCCGCGCGCGCCCGGCAACCGCGGGCCACCGGTCTCGGCAAGTGCTGCAGGCATGTTGGACATCATCTGACTCGTCTCCCCGCGCGCTCGTGGCGCGCGGCTGGTGAAATAACCGGGGCGAAAAAACACTTCATACGGGCAGACCTTGCAGAAAACGTGCCAGCAGCGCGGCCCGCCCCCGCGGCCAGGCCGCGCGACCGACGCCGGGACGCCACGAGAGCGGTCCGGAAGCCGTTCATCACGGCCCGAACCGCGGGCCGCGCATGGCGCACTCGTCCTGTTCGCGCTGCTCGCCTCGCCTGGCTTCGCGACTCTCTTCGTCCTGGTACCGACCGACCACTTTTTCCAGCGCCTCGTGATCCATGCGCGAAGTCACCCAGCGGGCCCGTGCCGCCTCCAGGTCGCGGCGCGCGTGCTCGACAGCGTTCTGCTGCTTCTCGATGGCCTCGGTGAGCTGAGCGAGAAACAGCCGCCCCTCGCGCAGCGCGCGGCAGTCGTTCTTCGCCTGTGCCTCGAGCCCGTCGGCGTACTCGCGCCACCAGGCGCGCAGCTCCGCGAGCCGAAGCTCCTGGGTGGCGACGACGTCCTGGAATCGGCCGAATTCCTGGGCCGCGGCCTGCTCGCGATGGTCCGCAACCTTGGCGATCGGCTCGAGGCGTCGGCTTCTCAGCATTTCGCTCATGGTCTCAGGCCTCCTTGGCCTTTGGGGCAACTACACTGGCGAGCGAGTCGAGACTCTCCCGCAGAGGCACCTTGTCGTGCATGTCTTGTGACAGCCAGGCTTCGAGGTCTGGCTGGAAAGTGACGGCTTCGTCCACCGCGGGATCGGTGCCGCTCTTGTAGGCGCCTACGCTCAACAGGTCGCGGTGCTGCGACCAGGTGGCATACAGGCGCCGGAAACGCATCGCCGCGTCGCGATGCGGGACCTTGCAGATATCGTTCATAGCGCGGCTGATGGAGGCCTCGATGTCCACGGCCGGATAGCGCCCGCCCTCCGCCACGCGCCTTGAGAGCACCACGTGGCCGTCCAGCACTGCGCGAGCCGCGTCGGCGATCGGGTCGTTCGTGTCGTCGCCCTCCGCCAGTACGGTGTAGAAGGCCGTGATCGAGCCGCCGCCTGGCTCGCCGTTGCCGGCGCGCTCCACCAGCTGCGGCAGCCGCGCAAACACCGAAGGGGTGTAACCCTTGGTGGCCGGGGGTTCGCCGATGGCCAGGCCGATCTCGCGCTGCGCCTGGGCGAAGCGCGTCAGCGAATCCATCAGCAACAGCACGTTCAGGCCGCGATCGCGGAAATACTCAGCGATCGTCGTGGCCAGCATGGCGCCGTGCAGCCGCATCAGCGGCGGGTGATCCGCCGGCGTGGCGACCACCACGGCGCGCTTCATGCCCTCGGGCCCGAGGGTCTTCTGCACGAAATCGTTCACCTCGCGGCCGCGCTCGCCGATCAGCCCGACCACGGTGACGTCGGCCGCGGTGTAGCGGGTCATCATACCGAGCAGCACGCTCTTGCCGACGCCGCTGCCGGCGAACAGCCCCATGCGCTGTCCCCGCGCGACGGTCAACAGGCCGTTGAT
Organism: uncultured Thioalkalivibrio sp.; assembly: GCA_964441585.1. GTDB lineage: Bacteria > Pseudomonadota > Gammaproteobacteria > Steroidobacterales > XN24 > XN24. The sequence continues at coordinate 1,317 of CAYTXS010000069.1, read as the reverse complement.
CGAGCGCACGCCCACATCCAGCGGTTCGGCCAGCGGGGCACGCGACAGGGGATTGATGGCCTGGCCGCGCAGCGGCATCCAGGCATCACACTCGATGGGCCCGCGGCCGTCGAGCGGCCTGCCCGCGCCGTCCACCACTCTGCCGAGCAGGCCCTCGCCCACCGGCGTGTTGCGCGAGCCCGACATCGGGCGCACGCGTGCGCCGGGCGTGAGCCCGTGGATATCGCCCACCGGCATGAGGAAGATCCGTTCCCCGGCGAAGCCGACCACTTCGGCCTCGGTCTGGGCGCCGCCGGCGCCGATGATCACGCAGCGTCCGCCGACCGGCGCCTGGCAGCCCACCGCCTCGAGGGTCAGCCCCACCATCCGCACGAGCCGCCCCTCGGCGATCATCGGGTCGGTCAGTGCGACGCGTCGCCGCCGCCGGGACAGGCTGTCGCGCAGCACGGCGCTGCGCTGCTCGGGCAACAAGCGGGAGACGGACTGGCTCATCGCCCGTCCTCCTCGTCCGTCTGGCGGTCGCCGCCGAGCATGCGATCGAACACGCGGTTGATGCGCGTCTCGAGCGTGGCGTCGATGATCGAGATGTCGGTGGAGATCCGCGCGCCCCCGCGCGACAGGGCCGGGTCGTCGAGAATGCGGCAGGCGGGTCCGTTCTCATTCGCGCTGAAGACTTCCCTGACGAGCGCCGCATCCTCAGGATGCAGCTGCACGGTCACCTGGCGCTCGCCGACGGGCAGGGAGGCCAGGCCTTCCCGCACCACGCCGATGATCTCGCCGGGATCAGACCGCAGTTCCCGGCGCACCAGGCGCCGCGCCACGGCCATGACCAGCTCGAGCACTTCTTCCTCGAGCTGCGCATCGATATGCGCGAGCGGCTGGGCGAGACTGTTGAGCACAGTATCGAGCATTTTCGCGCGGCGGTTGATCTCGGCACGGCCCGCAGCGAGTCCCTCCGCGTGCCCGGCTGCGCGACCGCTCGCGCGGGCCTCTTCCTCGATCGTCTGCAGGCGCCCGGCCGTGAGCGGCTGGCCGAAAGTCGTGCCGCCGGCTCCGCCGACATCGGGAACCGCCCAGGGGCGGGCCTCGGCGCCCGAAATGATGCCGCCGGCCTTGGCCAGCATGGTCTCGTGCGAATCGTCAGACATATTCGTCCCCGCCGCGGCCGCCGAGGGCGATCTCGCCGTTCTCGGCCATGCGGCGCACGGTCGCGAGGATTTCCTTCTGCGCCGCCTCGACGTCGCTGAGTTTCACCGGGCCCTTCGACTCGAGATCCTCGCGCAGCATTTCCGCCGCCCGCTTGGACATGTTCTTGAA
>CAYTXS010000068.1:0-10474 GCA_964441585.1 uncultured Thioalkalivibrio sp. | reverse complement strand
AGAATTCGTCGAGCGAAGGGCGCCCGTGATGGCCCGGATTCGCGGTCAACCGTGATGGCCCGGATCCGCGATCGACCGTGACGGGCCGAAGCCTCGATCAGCGCCCGACCACGCGAAAGTTGTTCCAGAGGGCGACCAGCGCCAGCGGTGTGAGGATGATGAGCATCCACCCGGCCATGCTCAGGCCGAGAAAAGTCCAGTCGATCTTCGCGCAGTCGCCCGAACCCTCGAGCACCATGCCTACGGCTTCCCAGAACGGGAACACGTCCATGATGAAGTCCAGCCCGGGGCCGCACTCGGGCACCTCATCCGGCGGCAGGCCCTGCAACCAGACCTGGCGCCAGGCGAAGCCGATGCCCGCCGCTGCGGCGAGTGCCGCAAGAATGCCGTACACCCGCGCGCCGCTGCGCTCCGGGTTGTGTGCGTAGGCGGCCAGCAGCACGAAACCCAGCGCGAGCACTGCAACGCGCTGGAACACGCACAACGGACACGGTTCCAGGCCGAGTACGTGCTCGGCATACATCGCATAGCCCAGCAAGCCGCCGCAGATCAGCGCGCCCACCCCGTTCAACATGCGGCGATCGAGGCCGCGCACTCGGGTTGTCTCAACCATTCCTGATCTGTCGCTCCGCGTCTTCGAGGCTCACGTGGCGAATGTCCTTGCCACGCACCATGTACACCACATACTCACAGATGTTCTTGCCGTGGTCGCCGATGCGTTCGAGCGCCCGCGCCACCCAAAGCATGTCCAGCACACGGTGAATGCTACCCGGATTCTCGGTCATCAGCGCGATCGCCTGGCGCGACAGCTTCTCGTACTCCCGGTCCACCGCCTGGTCCTGGCGCACCACGCGCATCGCTTCCTCCGGGTCCATGCGCGCGAAGGCGTCCAGCGCGCGATGCAGCACGCTGCCAGCGAGTTCGGCCAGTTGCTGGACAGCCTCGTAGCTGTCGGTCGGCCGCTCCTGCGACGCGAGGCGCGATGCGAGGAAGCCGATCTTCTCGGCCTCGTCGCCGATTCGCTCGAGATCCGTGATGGTCTTGACGATCGCCATCACCAGGCGCAGGTCACCGGCCGTCGGCTGGCGACGCGCGATGATCCGACTGCAGTCTTCGTCGATGGCAACCTCGGCGCGATTCACCTTGTAGTCGTCCCGGGCGACGCGCTCACCGAGCGCGCTGTCACCCCGGACGAGCGCCTCCACAGCCCGGCGCAGCTGCTCTTCGACCAAGCCGCCCATGGCCATCACGCTGTTGCGCACGGCTTCGAGTTCGGCATTGAACTGGCGCGACCAGTGGTGGGTGAGATCCTGGTGTTCCATGGGGAGGCTCGAAACGTAATGAGTGGAAAAGTGTTGCATGCGAATATGACGCTTGGATGACAATCCTGTTGCGGTTACGCCGAAGACCCGAACAATACACCATCGAAGACGCTGTTTACGAAAAAACTCCCGCCAAAACAGCAGTCAACCGATGTCACTCCACTGTAACAAAGCCACGCGATCCGGCGCTTGATGAAGCGCGGGTTCATCGTCAATATTAACGGCATGCAGACCGAGATCGAGCGCAAGTTCCTGGTCGCCGGGAACGATTGGAAATCACAGGCGGACGGCCGACGTATCCGGCAGGGCTACCTGTCCGTGGATCCGGCCCGCAATGTTCGCGTGCGCCTCGCCGGCGAGCATGCCTGGCTCACGCTCAAGGGCACCACCACGGGCGTGTCGCGCGCCGAATACGAGTATCCCATTCCGCCGGGCGATGCCGAGAAGCTGCTCGAAACGATGTGCCTGCAACCGCTGATCGACAAGACGCGCTACACGCTGTGTGACGCAGGACAGCGCTGGGAAATCGACGAGTTCCATGGGGCCAATGCCGGCCTGGTGATCGCGGAGATCGAACTGGAAAATGAGGACCAGGCCTTCGATCGACCCGCCTGGCTCGGCGCCGAAGTCTCGGACGATCCGCGTTATTACAACGCGAATCTCCTGCGCCATCCGTTCAGGGACTGGTAGGCGTAGACCCTGCTTTCGATGCCGCTGCCGCTGCCGCCGTCTTCGCATCGCCCGGAGCGGCGTCGCCACTGGTCGCCAGTCCTTCCGTCGCCGCGGAACCCGCGGCAACGCGTGCCGGCGGAAAGCGGCAGGTGAAGCGGCTGCCCGCCCCTATCCTGCTTTCCACCGTCAGGCGTGCGCCGTGTCGCTGCAACACGTGCTTCACGATCGCCAGTCCGAGCCCGGTGCCGCCCGTGGTTCGATCCCGACCCTTGTGCACCCGATAGAAGCGCTCCGTCAGCCGGGGAATCGCCTCCGCCGGAATGCCGATGCCGTTGTCCTCGACCGACATCCAGGCCTCCTCGCCCTCCATGCCCCAGCGGATACTCACGCGACCATCCGTCGGGGTGTATTTCAGCGCATTGCCGATGAGATTCGCGAAGGCCGAGTAGATCTCCGACTCAACGCCGCGCAACCCGGCCGCCGTATCGAGCTGCAGCTCGACGACGCCGGGACGCTGCGGACGCGCCAGGGCCTCCTTGCGCAGCACGGTCAGCATCGCGGCGACATCGACATAGTCGCGTTCCGCGTCCGGCGCGGAGGCCTCGAGGCGCGACAGGGTCAGCAGGTCCTCGATGATGCGGCGCATGCGCTCGGACTGCCGCGCCATCTCGTCCACCGGTTCACGCCAGTAGTCCGCGAGCTCCGGATCGCCGGCGAGCGAATCGAGATAGCCGCTGATCACGGTCAAGGGCGAGCGCAGTTCGTGCGAGGCATTGGCCACGAAAGTGCGACGCACGGTCTCGAGGCGCACCTCGTGCGTGATGTCCTTGGCCAGAAGCAGCTGCTGTGTCTCGCCGTAGGGCACGACCTGCAGCGACAGCTTCACGGCTTCGTCCAGCGGCGAAGCCATGCGCAGGTTACTGCCTGGACGCGCGGCCCGCAGGAAAGCGGCGAATTCGGGTGCGCGCAGCAGGTTCTCGATGCGCTGGCCGCGATCCGCAGCGCGCAGTCCGAGGAGCCGCGTCGCCGCCTCGTTCAACCAGACGATCGCATTGTCCTTATCGAGCACCACCCCGGCATCGGGCAGCGCCTGGGTGGACTTGCGAAACTCTTTCAGAACGCGCGCCAGACGTTTCTTGCGCGCGCGGCTCTGCAGCCGCAGGCGATGCAGCTGGGCAAACACCCCGCCCCACAGGCCGGCGGCGTCGCGCGGCGGCTCACCCAGCTTGCGTCGCAGCCACGATTCCAGCTGCCAGAGATGCCACAGGTGCCAGCCGAGATAAGCCAGGAGTGCGGCAGATAACCACGCCAGGGGGTGGCCGAAGAGATACCCGAACAGGGCCGAGGCGAACAGCAACGCGAGCAGTCGCGCGGCGACATAGCCCCAGGGGCTCTCGCTCACTCGTCGACCTGTTCGGAGAAGCGGTAGCCCGCGCCGCGGACCGTCTGGATCAGCCGATCGCAACCGGACGCTTCGAGCGCCTTGCGCAGGCGGCGGATGTGAACATCTACCGTGCGTTCCTCGACGTAGACGTTGCCGCCCCAGACCCGGTCAAGCAGCTGGCCTCGGCTATAGACGCGATCCCGGTGCCCCATGAAGAACTTGAGCAGGCGGTATTCGGTCGGCCCGAGGGCAATGACATCCTCGCCGGCCGTGACGCGATGGCTCGCGGAGTTGAGGCGCAGCGCATTGGCGGCAAGCACTTCCTCGTCATCGCCCGGTCCGCCGCGGCGCAGGACCGCCTTGATGCGCGCCAGCAGTTCGCGCGGCGAAAAGGGCTTGGTGATGTAGTCGTCGGCACCGCCTTCCAGGCCGCGGATCTTGTCCTCTTCCTCGGCGCGGGCGGTGAGAATGATGACCGGGACTTCCCGCGTGCCCGAGTCTTTTTTCATCAGGCGGGTCAGCTCCAGGCCGCTCATGTCGGGCAGCATCCAGTCCACGAGCACCAGGTCGGGCAACTGGTCCGCCACCGCGATTCGCGCAGCGCGGCAATCCTCCGCCTCGCGCACGTCGAATCCAGACCTGCGCAGCCCGAATGCGATCATGTCGCGGATCGGCTTCTCGTCTTCGACGATCAGAATCTGCTTGGCAGCCATGGTTTCGCCCAGTTGTATGACTGCGTCATTACAGCAACCGCCGGTTACAGATTTGTTAAACCCCGGCCATCTTACTGATTCTTCAACGGCTCGGGCCACCCCGTCGCCAGGCCACCCGCTCACGCAGATAGACCGGTAATGCCTCTTCGGCCGGGACGGCCCGACCCCGTGCAAAGGCATCGGCGGCGATGTCCAGCAGGTCGCGGGCGCGCGGCGCGAGCGCGCTGTCGGCCGACACCACGCCGGCCGTCGCGACAAGGCCCGGCCAGGCCGCGAAGGCAGAGCCGGCGCCGCGCCAGTCGCTCCCTGGAGCCGCGAGATCGCCGGGCGCCAGCAGGGCTTCTTCCCCGACCAGGGTCGGCTGGCCGCCTGCATCGATCTCGTAGGCCCCCACATAGACCTCGCCCATGCGGGCATCGAACGCGACCAGCACGCGCTGCCAGCCGTGTGCATGTCGCGCCGAGACCGCGGCCGCGGCGAGGTTCGATACCGGCACCACCGGCAGGCCGGCGCCGAAAGCGATCCCCTGCGCCACGCCGGCGGCGATTCGCAGGCCGGTGAAACTCCCCGGCCCGCGACCGAAAGCGATCGCATCGAGATCTTCCAGGCCGAGGCGGGCCTCCGCGAGACAGGCCTGGGCCATGGGCAACAGCGAGGCCGCGTGCTTGCGCGGCGCGGCGTCGTCGCGCTCGATCAACGATCCGGCGGCACGCAATGCGACGGAACACCCGTCCGCCGCGGTGTCCAGCGACAGGATATTCACCCCGCGTCCTCCAGCGTGGTCAGTCCGAGGCTAAGCAGGAAATCCACCGCCTCGTCCGCTTTGCGCACGATGGGCATCGGCGGCAGGCTGGCGAGAAACACGCGCCCGTAACCCTTGCCGAGCAGGCGCGGATCGCACACGACGGCCAGGCCCGCGTCATCCACGTCCCGGATCAGGCGGCCGATGCCCTGCTTGAGCGTCAACACCGCCTGGGGCAGCTGCACGTCGCGGAACGGCTCCCGACCCGCCTCCCGCGCGGCCTCGAGCCGCGCCTTCAGGAGCGGGTCGTCCGGCGCCGCGAAGGGGAGCTTGTCGATCAGCACCACCGACAGCGCCGGCCCCTTGACGTCCACGCCTTCCCAGAAGCTTTGCGTGCCCAGCAGCACGGCATTGCCGAGGCGCCGAAAACTCGCCAGCAGGTGGGCGCGCGGCTCGTCCCCCTGCACCAGCACGGGAAAGCCAAGTTCCGCGGCTCGCGGCCGCAGCAGGCGGGCGGCGGCCTGCAGTGCCCGGTGACTGGTGAACAGCAAAAAGGCCCGCCCGCCGCTGGCTTCCAGCAACGGCGTCGCGACGTCCACCACCCGACGCGTGTAGTCCGGGTCCGACGGAGCCGGCAGGCCTTCCGGGATGTAAAGCCGGGTCCTTCCGCGGAAATCGAAAGGGCTGTCGAGGCGCAAGGTCTCGGCCTCCTCCAGGCCGAGCCGATCGAGGAAGGCGCCGAAATCGTTGCCCACCGCGAGGGTCGCCGAGGTGAACACCCAGCCGCACTCCCGTGCGTTGATCTGTGCGGCGAGTGCCCGGCCGGCGTCCACCGGCGCGGCATGAAAACTGGCGCTGCGCCGCCCCGTTTCCGCCCAGCGCAGCTCGAATCCTCCGCCGCCCTCACGCACCGTGCCGAGCCGCGTGGCGAACGCGCGGGCACGGCGTTCCACCGCATCCAGGCCGGCACTCGCACCGCCCAGCGTCTCGCAGGCATCCGCCAGCGTGGCGGCCGCGTCTTCCAGCGCGGAGAGCGCCGTGTCACTGCTCGACGGCAGCTCGGGCCAGGAGATGCGCCCCCCGGCCCCGGCCAGCAGCGCGGCGGCGTCCCGCGCGGCACGCTCCAGCGCGTCCACGTGCGCCTCCAGCGAAGCCTGCCAGGCGCCGGCCTTCAGCGCTTCGGCGCGCGTGTCCGCCACCAGCCCGAGCGCCTGGCGCGTCCCTGCCGAGACACCGAAAAAACGTGCCGCGATCTCCGGCAGCTGGTGTGCCTCGTCGACCACCACCGCGTCGGCCCCGGGCAACAACTCGCCGAACCCCTCCTCCTTGAGCGCGAGGTCAGCCAGCAGGAGATGGTGATTCACCACGACCACGTCCGCCTTGAGCGCTTCGCGCCGAGCCTTCACGACGTGGCAGCGCTGAAACTCCGGGCACTCCTGGCCGAGGCAATTGTCCGCGTTGGAGGTGACGCGCCCCCAGATGGGTGCGTCCTCGGGAATACCCGGCACCTCGGCGATCTCGCCGCGTGTCGTGATGCCGGCCCATGCCTGGATTTTCGCCAGCCGGGCCGTCTCGCGGATGACGCCGGGACCTTCGTCCAGCGCCAGCTCCAGGCGGTGGCGGCAGAGATAATTGCTGCGCCCCTTGAGCAAGGCGACATGCACCGGGCGACCGAGGGCGCCCGACAGGGCGGGCAGGTCGCGACGGAACAGCTGGTCCTGGAGCGTCTTGGTCCCGGTGGACACCACCACCTTGAGTCCCGCGGCGAGCACCGGCGCGAGATAGGCGTAAGTCTTGCCGGTGCCTGTGCCGGCCTCGACGAGCAGGATGCTCCGCGCCGCCAGCGCCTCGGCGACGGCCTCGGCCATGCGCCGCTGACCTTCGCGTGGCCGGAATCCCTCGAGCGAGCTTTGCAGGATGCCGTCGGCGTCGAAAGCCGCGCCGATGTCGATGGCGTTCACGATCCCCCGTCTGCCTGGCGCAGCAGGTAGCCGGCCTCGGCGCGCGCGGCGGGATCACGATCGGCGAGCGTGAGGGCTTTCTGCGCCATGCTGCGCGTCGCGGCGAGCTCCCCGGCGGCAAGCCGCAACTTGCCGAGCTCGATCCAGATCCACGGGTTCTGGCTGTCGATGCGCAGGGCGCGCTCCAGCGTGGCGCCGGCCGCTGCATCCCGCCCGAGGACCCGCTCACGGCGGGCCTCGTCGATCAGCGCCTGGCCGGCGGGATGATAGTCCGGCTCCAGTTCGACATCGGGTCCCGCACCGCCCGGCAGTTCGGGAAATTCCTCCGTTGGCGCCTGCGGATCACCCGGCAGCTCGCTGATCGGCGCCTCCGGGCCCCGACCATGGCGCGGCTCCTCCGCATCCGGCGCCGGGACCTGGCCGATCGGCAGTCCCGCGCAACCCGCCAGGACGACGGCCAGCGCGAGACCCATCGCGCGCAGCCAGTGCCTGGCCGGGTTCGCCGTGCGAGCCGGGGGCGTCGCCGGGTGCCTGATCGCTTGCCTGCTTTCGTCGTGCTGTTTCATGTTCCGCCCAGCGCTCGCTTCAGCCATTGCAGTCCTCGTTCGATCGGTGTCTCGTCCCAGGGGTCGCGCGGCGCGCAATCGCGCCGCGTTTCCAACACGGCGGCCTCGGGCACCGGCACGACCACCGTGTCGGCACAGTCGCCCCGCGCCAGCAGGCCGGTGGCATACTCGATCTCGGCCTCGACCAGCCCGGTCGCCGCGTTTGGCGCCAGGTCCGCCGCACCGATTCCGCTCATGATATCGGCCCAGATGGGCAGTGCGCCGCTTGCGCCGGTCAGGCCGACCGGCGCGTTGTCGTCGCGGCCCACCCAGACGACTGCCAGAGTATCGCTCCCGAAGCCCGCGAACCAGCTATCCCGAAACTCGCCTGAAGTGCCGGTTTTGCCCGCGTACTGCCGTCCGCCGAGGCGTCCCGCCGCACCGCGGGCCGTGCCGCGCTCGAATACCAGGCGCAGGCCGCGCTGCAGCTGGGCGACAGCCAGCGGGTCCGCGACCGCTTCGATCTCGAGCGGATAGCGCGACAACGGCGTCCCCGTCTCATCCAGCACCGCCTTGACGGCGCGCAACGGCGCGCGAAAACCGCCGGCCGCGATGGTGCCGTAGATCTCCGCGACGTCCAGCGGCGCATACTCCACGGAACCCAGCAGCAGCGACGGAAACGCCGGCGGCGGCGGTGTCCCGGCCAGGTGGCCGAGGCGCCGCGCGACGGTCTCCACGCCCAGCTCGAGACCCAGGTTCACAGCCGGAAGATTGAGGGACTCCGCCAGGCTGCGCGCCATCGACACCGTACCGAGCGGTTCGCCGGAGAAATTCTCCGGCTGCCACGTGCTGCCGTCATCGAGTACCACGGTCACGGCCTCGTCGCGCAATGTCGAAGCGAGGGTATGGCGCCCGGACTCGAGCGCCGCGAGGTAAGTCGCAGGCTTGACCAGCGAACCGATCGGGCGGCTCGCATCCAGCGCCCGGTTGAGTCCGTCGAAACTGCCCTGCGCGCCGCCGACCAGTGCCAGGACCTCGCCGGTCGCCGGACGCGTGACCACCGCGGCGCCTTCGACTTTCTCCAGCGCCTCGCCGCGCCGCCGCAGCTGCCCGATGCCGTCACTCACGGCGGACTGGGCGCTCTGCTGCGCCAGCGGGTCGAGCGTCGTGAGCACCACCAGCCCCGCGGAATCGAGATCCGCATCGCGATAGTCGCGCCGCAGCTGGCGACGCACCAGGCCGAGAAACGCCGGCTGGTAGGCCGGGCCCGCGGAGGCCGCGCCGCGCAATCCGAGGGGGCGGCCGGCCGCCGCGCCGGCTCGCTCCGCATCGAGCGCACCCTGTTCCGCAAGAATCTTGAGCACCAGGTCGCGCCGCTCGCGCACCCGTTCTGGATTACGCCAGGGATTGTAGTAGGACGGTCCCCGGACGATCGTCACCAGCGTGGCGATCTCGGCAGCGTCGAGCTCGGCCAGCGGCTTGCCGAAATAAAAGGCGCTCGCCAGGCCGAAGCCATGAATCGCGCGGCGCCCGTCCTGGCCCATGTAGACCTCGTTGACGTAGGCGGTGAGAATCTCGTCCTTGCCGTAGCGCTGCTCCAGCAACAGCGCCATGGCCGCCTCGGTGAACTTGCGCCGCCAGGTGCGGCGGCTGTCGAGAAAATAGCTCTTCACCAGCTGCTGGGTCAGCGTGCTGCCCCCCTGGCGTACTTCCCCGGCACGCAGGTTCACCAGCAACGCGCGCCCGATCCCCTCCGGGTCGAGACCGCGATGGCTTTCGAAACGCCGGTCCTCCACCGCGATCAGGGCGGCGGCGAGCAGCGGCGGAATCTCCTCGGGCGCGAGCACCATGCGATCCTCGCCATGGGCGGGGAAGATGCTGCCAATACGCAAGGGGTCGAGTTGCAAGAACGGCAGCTCCCGTCCTTGCGGGTCGCGTATACGCCGGATTCCAATGGCGTCGAAATCGATCTGCGCCACCTGCGCAGCGCGCGGGCCTTCGGCAAAACGGAAGGCGCGGGTCATGAGACGCACGCTGTTGCCCTGCCGCCACCAGAAGCCGGCGCGCGGGGCGCTGCCGTCGGCCTGGCGATAGCCCTGCGCCTCGAGCAGTTCCGTGAAACGTTCGATCCCGAGGGGGCGGCCCGCGTAGAGCTCGACCGGCGCGGCGAAGACCTGGGCCGGCTGGTCCCAGCGCCGTCCCTCGAACTGGCTCGTGATGCGCATGTCGAGCCAGGCGATCCAACCGGCAGCGGCGACCAGCGCCAGCAGGGTGGCGCCGATGATCCAGCGCCACAGGCCATGCTTCGGGCGCCCCGCGGCGCGGCGCGTTCGCCGGGCCGGCTTCTTGCGGCTCATGGCGCTTCCTCCGGGGGCGCCTCTACAGCGACGCTCTCGGACTCAGGGGACCCGTGCATTTCGCGGTCCGATTCATCGATCATCGGCCGTGCCCGGAACGACACGAGACCGGCCGCGCCGGGCGGGAACTCTCCCGGCAGATCCCAGCGGATGAAACCGTAGTCTTCGGGTGTGGCCGGCCGTGGGGGTGCCCTCACACCCTCCTGCAACGTTTCTCGGCGTGCCGGAATATCGAGTTGCCCGGCAGGCGCGAAAACGACCCCATCCACCGAGTAGGTCACGACCGCACCCGGCCCTGTCGCGCTCCCAGCGACGTAGTGCACACCCTCCGGCACGGAGATCTCGATCCGCAGGCCGGTGGCGGGCTCGGCACCAAGATAATCAAAGCGCCCCGTGTACAGGAGCTCGGCCGAACCGACAGGTGGCGGCTCGGGCACAAGTTGCTCGGTGCCGCTCTCCTCGTTAACGAGCAGCCAGCCGGATTCCAGCATGACGTCGGGCACCGCTGGCAGCTCAGGGGGCGTCTCGAATAACTCCGGCGCCTCGGGCGCCTCGGCCGCCTCGGCCGCCTCAGGCACGGCCGACGCCGCGGGATCCACCGATTCCGTCGCCACAGCGGGCCCCGTCGCCATGCACAGCAGGCTCAGCAGAACCAGCCAGGCCCACGCGCGGGGGGAAACGAATTTATCTTTCAGGACCTGCAAAAGCTTGACTCTCACCACCATTCAGCTATATTGTGCATTGCATCAATGCTGCATTGCATCAATTACCGAGGTTA
>CAYTXS010000067.1:0-10498 GCA_964441585.1 uncultured Thioalkalivibrio sp. | reverse complement strand
GGCGCGGCCGGGACACAGGCGGCCTGATGGACAAGGATTTCGTCAACATCGAGGTCAATGGCAAGGCGCTGCAGGCGCCGCGCGGCAAGATGATCATCGAGATCACCGATGCCGAGGCAGTCTACGTGCCGCGTTTCTGTTATCACCCCAAGCTCAGCATTGCCGCTAACTGCCGCATGTGCCTGGTCGATGTCGAGGGGGCGCCGAAGCCGTTGCCGGCCTGTGCCACGCCGATCATGGAAGGCATGAAAATCCAGACCCGCTCGGCGCGGGCGATCGCGGCGCAGAAGGCGACGATGGAGTTCCTGCTGATCAATCACCCGCTGGATTGCCCGATCTGCGACCAGGGCGGCGAGTGCGAACTGCAGGACATCGCGATGGGTTTCGGCTCGGATGTGTCGCGCTTCACGGAGCGCAAGCGGATCGTGAAGGACAAGAACCTCGGCCCGCTCGTCTCGACCGACATGACGCGGTGCATACATTGCACGCGCTGCGTGCGCTTTGGCCAGGAGATTGCCGGCATCCAGGAGCTCGGCACGGTCGGGCGCGGCGAGAGCACGGAAATCGGGACGTTCATCGAGCGCAGCGTGGATCATGAGCTTTCGGGCAACATCATCGACGTCTGCCCGGTGGGCGCGCTCAACAACAAGCCTTACCGTTACCGCGCCCGCGCCTGGGAGATGACCCAGCACGACACGGTCTCGCCGCACGACTGCACGGGCGCGCATCTGTACACCCACACGCTGCGCGGCAAGGTGATGCGCAACGTGCCGCGCAACTGCGAAGAGATCAACGAGACCTGGGCGGCAGACCGCGATCGCTACGGATGTCACGGACTGTATTCGCCGGACCGGCTGGAGCATCCCATGGTCCGGAGCGGCGATGGCGAATGGCAGGAGGTTTCCTGGGAAGACGCTTTGCTGCGCACCGCCGAGGGGCTCAGGGGAGCGCGGCCGGAACTCACCGGATTTCTCGCTGCGCCCGGCGCCACCCTCGAGGAGCACTACCTGCTGGCCAGGCTGGCGCGTGGGCTGGGCAGCTCCAACCTCGACCACCGACTGCGCCGCTGCGATTTTTCCTTTCAGGAGGACGACCCCCTGGCGCCGGGCATCGGGATCAGCGTGGCCGACATCGACGATCTGTCCGGACTGCTGGTGATCGGGTCCGACCTGCGGCGCGAGGCGCCCATCCTGGCTCATCGTGTGCGCAGCGCCGCGCTGCGAGGTGCCCGGATCGGCTTCCTCAATCCGGACGCGTTCGAGTGGCTGTTCCCGGTGGCCGGAGAATGCGTGGCACCGTTCGGGGCGCAGGCCGAAGCCTTGGCGAAAGTGTTGGCGGCCGTGTGCGACGGGGATTTCAGCGGGCTGCCTGATTCACTCGCGGTTCAGCTGCGGGAGCTCGCACCCGGGCCCGCAGAGCGCCAACTCGCCGAGGTGTTTCAGGGGCAGGGGCCGCATGTGGTCTGGCTTGGCCTGCTTGCCCAGCGCCATCCTGGGTTCGCCGACCTGCGCGTGCTCGCCGCCGCCCTGTGCGCCCGCACCGGTGCGACGCTCGGTTATCTGGGGGAGGGCGCCAGTGCTGCAGGAGCGTGCCTGGCGGGCGTCCTGCCGCATCGTGAGACTGGCGGTCGCCCGGTGTCGCAGACTGGGCTGGATACCTCCGGCATGCTCGGCGGCAAACTCGAGGCCCTGGTGATGCTCGGGCTTGAACCGGAACACGACACCGCCGCCGGCGTCGACGCGCTCGCCGGGCTGGCGGCAACCGACTTCGTTGTCTGCCTCGCACCCTGGGTGACGCCGGCGATGCGTGACTACGCGGACGTGCTGCTGCCCGTGGGCACCGCTTACGAAACCTCCGGGACCTTCGTGAACTGCGAGGGTCGTCGGCAGAGCTTCCCGGGCGCCGCCCGGCCTGTCGGCGAGGCGCGTCCGGCGTGGAAAGTGCTGCGCGTGCTCGGCAATCAACTCGAGCTCCAAGGATTCGAATACCAGTCCTCGGTCGATGTTCTCGCGGAACTCGAAGCGCGCCTTGCCGAGCCCGAACCCGATCCTGACGTTACCCTGCGGTGCGTCGCCCTGCGCCACGAGGGCGAAATCGATACGCCCGGCATGTATGCGACCGACATGCTCGTGCGTCGCTCACAGCCGCTCCAGGACAGCGCCGAAGGTCGGCGCGGCGGGAGGCACTGGGCATGATCGAAGCGTGGCTCGGTCTGCCGGTCGGCCTGCAACAGACGTTGATCGTCGTGTTGCAGGTGCTGGGGATCGTCGTGCCGCTGATCCTCACCGTCGCGTACCTGACTCTCGCAGAACGCAAGGTCATCGGCTGGATCCAGAATCGCGTGGGTCCGAATCGCGTGGGTCCGAAAGGCCTGCTGCAGCCGTTTGCCGACGTGCTGAAGCTGCTCATCAAGGAAATCGTCATTCCGGCGAAATCCAGCCGCTTCCTGTTCGTCATCGCGCCCTTGCTGGCGATCGTCCCGGCTTTTGCGACCTGGGCGGTAATTCCCGTCAGCCCGGAGTTCGTGCTCGCCGACATCAATGCCGGCGTGCTGTACGTCCTGGCGCTGACCTCGATGGGCGTTTACGGCATTATCCTCGCCGGCTGGGCCTCCAATTCGAAGTATGCCCTGCTCGGTGCGATGCGCTCCGCCGCCCAGATCGTGGCGTACGAGATCGCGATGGGATTCGCCCTGGTGGGCGTGCTGATGGCCAGCGGCAGCCTCAACCTGGGTGCCATCGTGCGGGCCCAGGAGGGCAGTGTGGCGCACTGGTTCTGGTTGCCGCTGCTGCCGCTGTTCGTCGTCTACTTCATTTCCGGCGTGGCGGAGACCAACCGTGCTCCCTTCGACGTGGCCGAGGGCGAGTCCGAGATCGTCGCCGGCTTCCACGTCGAGTACTCGGGCATGGCCTTCGCGGTGTTCTTCCTCGCGGAATACGCCAACATGGTGCTGATCTCCGCGTTGGCCGCAATCTTCTTCTTCGGCGGCTGGTTGTCGCCGTTCCAGGGCCTTCCGCTCCTGAACGACACTTTTCTCGCCGCACCCTCGTTCTTCTGGTTCGCCATGAAGACGGCTTTCTTCCTGTTCTGCTTTCTCTGGTTCCGCGCCACGTTCCCGCGTTACCGCTATGACCAGATCATGAGGTTGGGCTGGAAGGTATTCATTCCCGTGACGCTCGTCTGGCTGTTCGTCGAAGGCCTGATGATCTGGTTCGATTTCGGCCCCTGGTTCAACTGATGGCATCATTGCGCAATATCACCAAGACCCTGTTCCTCACCGAGCTCCTGGCCGGCTTGCGGCTTACGCTGCGTAACCTTTTCAAGCGCAAGGTGACGGTCCATTACCCCGAGGAGAAGGCGCCCCAGTCCCCCCGTTTTCGCGGCCTGCACGCGTTGCGCCGGTATCCCAACGGCGAGGAACGTTGCATCGCCTGCAAGTTGTGCGAAGCGGTCTGTCCGGCGCTGGCGATCACCATCGAGAGCGACGTCGGCGAGAACGGGCTTCGTCGCACTACGCGCTACGACATCGATCTGTTCAAGTGCATCTACTGCGGCTTTTGCGAGGAGGCCTGTCCGGTCGATTCCATCGTCGAGACCCGGATCCACGAGTACCACATGGAGAATCCCGGCGAGAACATCATGACGAAGGAGAAGCTCCTCGCCATCGGCGACAAGTACGAAGCCATGATCGCCTCGGACAAAGCGGCCGACGCGAGCTACCGATAGGAAATCTCAGTGAGCGAGGCCATCATCTTCTATGTCTTCGGCGCGATCCTCCTGGGAGGCGCGATCGGCGTCATCGCCTCGAGGAACGCCGTGCATTCGGCGATGTTCCTGGTGCTGAGTTTTTTCACCAGCGCTTTCCTGTGGATGCTGCTCGAGGCGGAATTTCTCGCCATCGTTCTGGTACTCGTCTATGTCGGCGCGGTGATGGTGCTGTTCCTGTTCGTGGTGATGATGCTGGATGTCGGAGTGGATAGAATGCGGGGCGGATTCACGCGCTATGCGCCCCTCGGTCTCGCGGTCGTGGCACTGGTCGTGGGTATGCTCGGGGTGCTGGTATGGAGCCGGACGGGTGGGCTCGGCGGTATCGAGGCGCCGCCGCGTGCACCTGCAAACTACAGCAATACCGAAGCCCTCGGAGCCGTGCTTTACACCGATTACGTTTACGCTTTCGAGCTCGCGGCGGTATTGCTGCTGGTGGCGATCGTGGCCGCCATCACACTTACGATGCGGAAGCGCCCGGACCTGAAAGTGCAGGACATCGGCAAGCAGGTGGCGACCCGGCGCGAGGACAGGGTCCGGCTGGTGCGCATGGATGCGGAGAAGGACGAATGATCGGCCTGCCGCACTACCTCACGCTTGCAGCGATCCTGTTCATCCTGTCGATCGCCGGCATTTTCATCAATCGCCGCAACGTGATTCTTTTGTTGATGTGCGTCGAGCTGATGCTGCTGGCGGTGAATTTCAATTTCATCATCATGTCCCGTTTCCTGGACGATATTGCGGGGCAGGTCTTCGTGTTCTTCATTCTCACGGTCGCCGCCGCGGAGGCCGCCATCGGCCTTGCGATCCTCGTCGTGCTGTTTCGCAGCCGACGCAGCGTGCAGGTCGATGACATGGGCTCGATGAAGGGCTGAGGCATGGAACACGTCTATCTCATCATCGTCCTCGCTCCATTGCTCGCGGCTGTGGTGGTCGGTCTGTTCGGTCGCCTGGTCGGGCGAATCGGTGCCCACACGCTGACCATCTTCGGCGTCGGGCTGTCGTTCGTGCTTTCCGCCTGGGTGCTCCGCGGGTTGCTGGACGGTACCGTCCAGCCGTTCAACGGGACCGTGTACGAATGGGCTGTCGTCGACGGCATTCGCATGGAAGTGGGTTTTCTCGTGGACCGCCTCTCGGCGCTGATGATGGCGATCGTGACCTTCGTCTCCCTGTGTGTCCACGTCTACACCATCGGCTACATGAGGGAAGATCCGGGTTACCAGCGCTTCTTCAGCTACATTTCGCTGTTCACTTTCGCGATGCTGATGCTGGTCATGGCGAACAACTTCCTGCAGCTGTTTTTCGCCTGGGAGGCCGTCGGTCTGGTCAGTTACCTGCTGATCGGGTTCTGGTTCAGGAAACCCTCCGCCGTACACGCCAATATGAAGGCCTTCCTGGTGAATCGGGTCGGGGATTTCGGCTTCCTGCTGGGTATCGCTGGCGTGTTGTTCTGGTTCGGCAGCCTCGATTACCAGACGGTTTTCGAGCGCGCCCCGGCTCTCGCTGGCACGCAGGTGGAAATCTTCCCGGGGGTGGGCTGGTCGGCGATGACGGTCGTCTGCATCCTGCTGTTCATCGGCGCGATGGGCAAGTCCGCACAGGTGCCGCTGCATGTCTGGTTGCCGGACTCGATGGAGGGTCCGACGCCGATCTCCGCGCTGATCCATGCCGCCACGATGGTCACGGCGGGCATTTTCATGGTGGCGCGAATGTCGCCGTTGTTCGAGTTCTCGCCGACCGCGTTGTCGGTGGTGCTTGTGATTGGCGCCACGACGGCATTGTTCATGGGCCTGCTCGGCATCGTGCAGACCGACATCAAGCGGGTGGTGGCCTATTCCACGCTGTCCCAGCTCGGCTACATGACCGTCGCGCTCGGGGCCTCGGCCTATGCCGCCGGCATGTTTCATCTGGCAACCCACGCTTTCTTCAAGGCGTTGCTGTTTCTCGCCGCCGGCAGCGTGATCATCGCCATGCACCACGAGCAGGACATACGCAGGATGGGTGGGCTGCGGCGCTACCTGCCGATCACCTACTGGACCGCGTTGATCGGCTCGCTGGCGCTCATCGGTTTTCCCGGTTTCTCAGGGTTCTTTTCCAAGGACGCGATCATCGAGGCCGTGCACCTCGCGGAGCTCCCAGGCGCCGGCTATGCCTATGCCTGCGTCACGGCCGGAGTATTCATTACGGCCCTGTACAGCTTCCGCATGTTCTTCCTCGTGTTCCACGGCAAGGAGCGGTTCGACGAGAAGACGCGCAGCCACCTGCACGAGCCGCCCGCCGTGGTCACCGGCCCTCTGGTACTGCTCGCCATTCCCTCGATCTTCATCGGCTGGCTGGCCATGGAAGCGGTGCTGTTCGGGGGCTACTTCGGCGACGCGATCCAGGTGTCCTCCGATCGCGACACGCTCGGCGCCCTGGCCGCGAAAGGCATCGACAGCCCGACGGCCATGCTGGGCCACGTCCTGGCGGCGCCCGCGCTCTGGCTCTCGCTGGCGGGCGTCGCGACGGCCTGGTTCCTTTACCTTCGACGGCCCGAGTTGCCCGGCAGGATCGCCGCTCGGCTTGGTCCGGTGAATCGTGTCCTGGAGGGCAAGTACTACTTCGACGCTTTCAATGAGCGTGTACTTGCGCCGCTCGCCCGCGGCGCAGGTGGGCTGTTCTGGCGGGCAGGCGACACCGCCCTGATCGACGGCCTGATCGTGAACGGCTCGGCCCGGGCCGTCGGCTGGCTGTCGGGGGTCGTGCGGCGCGTGCAGTCCGGCTACCTGTATCACTATGCCTTCGCGATGTTCATCGGCCTTGCGCTGATACTCGCCTGGCTCAGCCTCAGCGCAACGCAAGGGTAGGGGAGCGAATGCCGACCAACCTGCCGCTGCTGAGCATACTGATCTGGCTGCCCATTCTCGGCGGACTGCTCGTGCTCGCGACGGGCGACCGGCGGGCACCCCTCGCGCGGCAGCTGGCGCTTGCGGTGGCTATGCTCACGCTGCTCGCGAGCCTGCCGCTGTGGATCCGCTTCGACCCGACGACGGCCGCCATGCAGTTCACCGAGCGCGCGGCATGGATTCCGGCGTTCGACGCCTGGTACCACCTCGGTGTGGACGGCATATCCATGCCGCTTATCCTGCTGACGACGTTCATCACCGTGCTGGTGGTGATCGCGGGATGGCAGAGCATTACCAGCCGTCCGGCACAGTATTTCGCCGCGTTCCTGATACTCGAAGGCATCATGATCGGCGTGTTCTCGGCCGTCGATGCGCTGCTTTTCTACGTCTTCTGGGAAGCCATGCTTATCCCGATGTTCATCATCATCGGTGTGTGGGGCGGCGAGCGACGCGTCTATGCGACGCTGAAATTCTTCCTCTACACCTTTCTCGGCTCGGTGTTCATGCTGGTCTCGCTGATCTACCTGCGGGTGGCGAGCGGCTCCTACGACATCCCGACCCTGCACGCATGGCCGCTCGGGATGACGGAGCAGATGCTCATCTTCCTCGCGTTCCTGGCGGCATTCGCCGTGAAGGTGCCGATGTGGCCGGTGCATACTTGGCTCCCGGATGCCCACGTGGAGGCGCCCACCGGCGGGTCGGTGATCCTGGCGGCCATCATGCTGAAAATGGGCGGTTACGGCTTCCTGCGATTCAGCCTGCCGGTCACGCCGGATGCCAGCCAGGCGCTCGACTGGCTCATGATCTCGCTGTCGCTCATTGCCGTGGTCTACATCGGCTTCGTGGCGCTGGTGCAGAACGACATGAAGAAGCTGATCGCTTACTCGTCCATCGCGCACATGGGTTTCGTCACGCTCGGGCTTTTCATCGCCTGGCGCATCCTCGACAACACGGGCGCCGCGGAAGGCATCGTCATGGGCCTGCAGGGCGGCATGGTCCAGATGATCTCGCACGGGCTGATCTCCGGCGCGATGTTCCTGTGCGTGGGGGTGCTTTACGATCGGATGCACAGTCGCGAGATCTCGGCCTACGGCGGCGTAGCCAACACCATGCCCTGGTTCGCGGCATTCTTCGTCTTGTTCGCGATGGCCAATGCCGGCCTGCCTGGAACCTCGGGCTTCGTCGGCGAGTTCTTGGTGATTCTCGCCAGCTTCAAGGCGAATTTCTGGTATGCGGCCCTCGCCGCCACCACGTTGGTACTCGGCGCTGCCTACACCCTGTGGATGGTGAAACGGGTGCTCTACGGCGAAGTGGCGAACGAGAGCGTCGCCGCCCTCGAGGACATCGGTCGGCGTGAATTTTTCGTGCTGAGCATACTGGCCGCTGCAGTGCTGCTGCTCGGTCTCTGGCCGGCACCCCTCATCGATGCGATGGCCGTCACCCTGCAGGCGCTCGCGGACCACGTGGTGCAGTCCAAGCTATGAACGGCATGACTCAATTCGCTCCCGCGACAGCGGAAATCTTTTTGATGGTGGCAGCCTGTGTCGTCCTGCTGTCCGACCTGTTTCTGGCCGAACGGCATCGGATCGTGACCTACTGGCTGGCGCTGGCGGCGCTGCTGGGCACCGCGCTTTGCCTCGCTGGCACGGCACCGGACGGGCGCGTCGTCACGCTCAGCGGTGCCTTCGTCGCGGATCCGCTTTCGCAGTTGCTGAAGCTGTTCACCTGTGGCGTGGTCGCCGTGACGTTCCTCTATGCACGGGATTATTTGCGCGCCAGGGACCTGTTCAAGGGGGAGTATTTCGTTCTTGGCCTGTTCGCCACGCTCGGCATATTCGTGATGATCTCGGCCCACAGTATGCTGAGCCTTTATCTCGGTCTCGAGCTGATGTCCCTTTCGCTCTACGCGATGGTGGCCTTCAACCGGGACAGCCCGATGGCGGCCGAGGCGGCGATGAAGTATTTCATTCTCGGTGCCATCGCGACCGGCTGCTTCCTGTACGGCACCTCGATCCTGTACGGCGTCACTGGGTCCCTGGACCTCGGCGAGATCGCGCAGCGCGCCGGCGAACTCGATCGCCTGGACATTCACATCCTGGTGGCGCTCTCTTTCATCCTTGTCGGGGTGGCTTTCAAGTTCGGCGCCGTGCCGTTCCACATGTGGCTGCCCGACGTCTACCAGGGAGCGATCACGCCGGTGACCCTGTTCATCGGCACGGCCGCCAAGATCGCCTCGCTGGCGATGATCTACCGCGTGGTGGTGGAGGGGCTCGGCGAACTGCACGGCAGCTGGGCGGACATGCTGGCCGTCCTGGCCGTGTTGTCGATGGCCATCGGCAACATCGTCGCCATCGCCCAGGACAACCTGAAGCGAATGCTCGCCTACTCGACGATTTCGCATGTCGGCTTCATTTTGCTGGGCATTATGGCCGGCAGCGCCGGCGGCTACCAGGCCGCGGTCTACTACACGCTCGCCTACGTAATCATGGCCGGCGCGGCCTTCGGCATGATCATCCTGTTGAGCCGGCGTGGCTTCGAGGCGGAGGCCATCGACGATTTCCGCGGCCTGAACGCCCGCAGCCCCTGGTTCGCCGCCATCATGCTGATCGTCATGTTCAGCATGGCGGGCGTGCCACCACTGCTTGGCTTCTATGCGAAATTCGCCGTCCTGGCCGCGGTGATCGAGGCGGGTCGGACGTGGCTGGCCGTCGCGGGCGTGCTGTTCTCCGTGATCGGCGCCTATTACTACCTGCGGATCGTCAAGGTGATGTACTTCGAGGCACCCGCCGATACCCAGCCGCTGGCGGCCAGCCTCGATTTGCGCGTCGTCCTGAGCCTGAACGGACTGCTCGTGCTCGGTCTGGGCATCTTTCCGCAGGCGCTGATCGCGCTCAGCACGGCCGCATTGCGCTGAGCCGCAGCTGAACCCGAGCGCACCGCGCGTCGGGCTGCCAGCCCCGGCGGATCAGGGCCCAATCCGCCACTCCCCTTGCGCTGCGGCAAAGCGCTCCGTAAAATACCCAGTCTGCGGATGCGGGGTGGAGCAGTCTGGCAGCTCGTCGGGCTCATAACCCGAAGGTCGCAGGTTCGAATCCTGCCCCCGCTACCAACGCTTTTCGCCGGAAAAGGCCCCCTAGGGGCTTTTTCTTTATCCGGCCCTTTAAAGGGTCGGGAGATGGCCTCGGAAGGAGGCCGACAGGTGGGCCGCAGGGCCCATTTTTTGTTGGGCGAGGCAGTGATGCTGAAAGACACATTGCTGGAACTGCTCGGCCCCGAGGTCGAGGCCATGGGGTACGAACTGGTGGAACTGGAAGCGCCGGCGCCCGGCGGGTCGGGGACGTTGAGGATCTACATCGACGGCGAGAACGGAATCGGCCTGGAAGACTGCGAGCGGGTGAGCCACAGGGTGAGCGGGGTGCTGGATGTCGAGGACCCGATTCACGGGCACTACATACTGGAGGTGTCTTCCCCGGGGCTCGATCGTCCGCTGCGAACCGAGCAGCATTTTCGCAGCCAGGCGGGGAAGCTGGCGAAGATCGTGCTGACCGCGGGGCGCCCGGGACGACGGCGCTACAAGGGAACCATCGTGGGGAGCGACGACGGCATTGTTGAAATTGAGGTGGATGGCGAGCGGTTTTCGCTCTCGTTATCCGAAATCGAATCTGCCCGGCTCGTGCCGGAGTACTAGTCCTGGGGATCGGGTCAACTGAAATGAACAAGGAAATCCTACAGGTCATCGAACAGGTGTCGGCCGAAAAAGAACTCGACAAGGAGATCATTTTCGAGGCCCTGGAGATGGCGCTGGCGACCGCCGCCCGCAAGCAGTTCGGCGAGGACATCGAGGCGCG
>CAYTXS010000066.1:0-10797 GCA_964441585.1 uncultured Thioalkalivibrio sp. | reverse complement strand
GCACATGTTCCAGCTGATGGCGGAGGGCGGGGTCGGATTACCGCGAGCGCTAGCGCAGTCGCTGACTGAAAAGCAACTGCCACAGGTCGGTCCCAAAGCGCTGATGAAGACGCTGCTGCGCCAGGAGCGCAAGGACGCGACGGGCAAGCCGGACTGATAGACTACGGCGACGATTCGAACCGAGGCGAGTGAAGCGTCATGTCCGACGTTACCCAGCTCCTGCTGCGCTGGAACAGCGGCGATGACGAGGCGCGTGCCGCATTGATCGAGCGCGTCTACGCGGAACTCAACCAGATCGCCACCCGTCACCTTGCACGGGAAGTCTTCGCTCATGACCTGCAACCCAATGCGCTCGTTCACGAGTGTTATTTGCGCCTCGTGGACATGGACCGTGTCGAATGGCAGGGCCGTGCGCATTTCCTGGCCATGGCGGCGCGCGTGATGCGCCAGGTGCTGGTCGATGAAGCGCGGCGGCGCAACGCGGCGAAACGGGACGGCGGCGTCCAGGTGACGCTGAGCGGCATCTCTTCCGCAGCGAACCAGCCCACCACGAATGCACTGGCGCTGCACGAAGCGCTCGAGCGCCTCGCCGAGACCGATCCCCAGCGTGCCCACCTGGTCGAGCTGCGCTACTTCGGCGGTCTGACGATCGAGGAGACCGCCGAAGTGCTCGGAATCTCTCCGGCCACGGTCAAGCGCAGCTGGGATGTCGCACGCGGCTGGCTCTATCGGGAACTGGGCGCCAGGCGTGAGGATTGAGTACGGGATATGAGCGGGAAGCCACGGACGAGAACGATACTCGATCTCTGCGAACGCGCCCTTGAACTCGATGCGGAGGCCCGGGCCGATTTTCTTGCTGCGAGTTGCGGCGGCGACGAGGCCCTGCGGCGCTCAGTGGACTCCGTATTGCTGGCCGTGGCCGAGTCCGGCGAGTTTCTCGCTGCCGAAACCGCGGCCACCGCCCGCTACGGCCCCGACCCCGGCCAGCATCTCGAGGGTTTCCGCATCCTGGAGAAAATCGGCGAGGGGGGCATGGGTGCTGTCTACCTTGCGGATCGCGGCGGACAACACTACAGCCAGCGCGTGGCGCTCAAGATCGTTCGCGGCCAGTTCCTGGTACCTGAGCTCGCCCGGCGCTTCGACGTCGAACGCCAGATTCTCGCGGGGCTGAGTCACCCCTACATTGCAGCGCTCATCGATGGCGGAACGACCGCGGACGGGATCCCCTACCTGGCAATGGAATATATCGAAGGCCAGGCCATCGATGAGTACTGCGACGAACGGAAACTGGGCGTGCGGGAGCGGATCCGGCTCATCCAGCAAGTCGCGATGGCGGTGCAGTACGCTCACCAGAACCTCGTCGTGCACCGCGACCTCAAGCCAACCAACGTACTCGTCACGCCGGATGGTATCCCGAAACTGCTGGACTTCGGGATCGCCAAACTGATCACGGCTGAAGCGGGTCCTGTGACGGGTGAGACTACGGTGTTCGGCCGAGGTGCGCTGACGCCTGACTACGCGAGTCCGGAGCAGATTCTCGAAAGCCGGGTGACGACCGCGAGTGACGTCTACTCGCTCGGGGTGCTCACGTACCAGTTGCTGGCCGGCGAGCGCCCCTACCGGATCGAGACGACGGGCCATCGCGAAATGATCCGTACGGTCGAGGGGCTGTCCATCCCGCAGGCAAGCAAACGCCTGGACACATTCAGCCAGGAGAATCTGAAGCACGAAGTGGCGGCTCTCCGCGGCACGACTCCCGAGCGCTTGCGCAAGACGCTGGCCGGCGACCTGGACAATATCCTGATGAAGGCGCTGGACCGTGAACCGGAACGCCGCTATCCCTCGATAGCCGCCTTCAGCGCTGACCTCGGCCGCTATCTCGACGGGCTTCCGGTCGAAGCGCGCCCGGATTCGGTAGGTTACCGGGCCCGACGCTTCATCCAGCGCCACCGCATCGGCGTTACGGTATCAGCCGCCGCGGCCGCCGGACTGCTGGCGGCGCTCGGCCTGATCACCGATGCGTATATCGAAGCCGAGCATGCCCGCGCCGAGGCTGACCGGCGCTTCGAGCAGGTGCGGGCGATCGCGCGCACGCTGATGTTCGACGTCTACGACGAAATCGAACAGATTCCGGGCAGCGTCTCGGCGCGCCGGCTGCTGGCATCCACTGCGCAAGAGTACCTCGAGACCCTGACAGACAACCCGACTGCGCCGCCCGACGTGCGCTTCGACGCCGCGACGGGCTATTCGCGCCTGTCGAGCATCCTCAACCGCCAGGCGGTCGATGACGTGGCAGATCGGGAGCAAGGCCCGAGCGCTCGGCAGCGGGCTCTCGAGCTTCTCACCTCGCTGATCGACGATCACCCGGATCCGGCGGGCGTGTACCGGGCGCTCGGGCAGATTCGCTCCAACTACGGCAGCGACCTCACCTACCTCGACAATGATCCCGAGGCCGGCCGTGAGCAGATCGAACTTGCCCTGGCCGCTTTTCGCGAAGCCGAGCGACTACATGCCGACGCCCCGGATATCGTCGCGGAGCGGCTCACCGCCCAGCGGCGCTATGCCGACACTTTCAAGTGGCAACAGGAATATGACCGGGCGATCAACGTGGTCGATGAACTGATCGCGGCGACTGGCGCCTCGCTCCAGCGATGGCCGGATGACCCGGGCATCAGGAAAGCGAAGGCCGATGCCTACCGGCTGCGGGGTGAACTGAATTATTTTCTCGGCCAACTCGAGCGCGCACTGGCGGACTATGGCGTATCGATCGACGGCTATCGGGCACTGGCGCAATCTGACGCGCCGGACCAGGCCATCGACAACGCACTCGTCATAGTGCTCTGGTCCCGCGGCAATGCGCTGATCGAACTCGAACGCCCCGAAGAAGCGGCGGCCGACTATCTGCCGGCCATCTCGACGCTCGAATTACAGGCAGCGCGCGATCCGGAGGACGCGGAGACGGGACGCCGCCTGGCAATCCTGCGCAGTTCGCTCGCGCAGGCGCGGGTTCGCCTCGACGAGGCGGACGAGGCCGTACGTCTCATGGAGAAGACCAACGCATGGTTCGAGGCCCAGGCCGCCGCGGATCCGGACACGCCGGGCGTGCAGCGTTCGGTCGCGGTGAACTACCGCATGACAGGCGACATTTTGGCCTCCGCCGAGCGGCAGGCGGAAGCCTGCGACTGGTTTCGGCGATCCCTCGACACCTGGCTCGCGATTGACAGGAAGTTCGGCTTGTCGGACTTCGACCGGAACCAGCCGGAGGAAATGCGCGAGTTGCTCGAGGCATGCAACGGCTGAGTCGTCCCTCGTGTCGTCCCCGGGCCAGTGGAAGGGTCAGAGTTCGCTCTCGTCGATCTCGAGCTTCATGAACTGGCCGGAATCATCGATGGCCTGTAGCAGGGATTCGACCCCCGCACGCAATGCCGGCCTCCCGGCACACCGGCGGGCAAGGTAGTCGGCCCGCTCGACGCTGGGCAACGCGAGGACCTCGTCGCAAATCGCCAGCATTCGTTGCTCGAGTTCGGCGTCCGTGCCCGCGAGCTTTGTCTCCATTGTTCGACCTCCGCGAGATAGGCGGCCAATGTACTCCTGCGTACGGCAGGCTCAGCCTCGCGCAGCCGATCTACGTGCGAATCCGAGCAATGCAATGCACGCGCCGAGAAGACCCAGCGTTCCCGGTTCCGGAACCTGGGTAAAGTAGTTGTCTTGCAGCTCCGGCAGCAGGTCATCACCGAAGAGCGTGAACGGCTGGCTGCCCGGTGTGCCGTCGCCGAGCCAGGTGAACGTGATCGAGAAACCGGAAACCAGTTGGCCCGGGGAGACGGGATCGCCGAACGCGAAGGCGTCGTAGAACCCGAATTGATCGTCCGTTGGGGGCGGCGTGAACAACGGATCCGGTGCAGCAACAAAAATGTCCCACTCGGCCGGTCCGACGTAGCTGTCCGGATCGACTTCCTCGCCGAAGCCGAAATCCACTGTATCAAGCTCATAGAGGCTCGGGTCGAACCAGATCGTGAACCAGTCGATGTCGGTGCCGATTTCGTTCCCGACTGCGTAATCGTATTGCCAGCGATCGCCCTCGACATGCTTGGTCCAGTAGAAAATCGGCGAGGCGTTTGCCAACGGCGAGATCAACATAAATACCGCGCCGACCAGCGCTGTGAACATCTTCATTTTCAATCTCCAGTTCTCTTCGTGTCGCTTGTACTTTCGCCAGGCGGGTCGACTCCGTACCCGCATCAGTTACCTTCAGCCACATCCCAGGAATCCAGCAGCCAGTAGTAGGAAATGGCGAAGCTGAACGCCGCATTCCCGCCCCCTGCGCCTCGCCCTGCCGTCGCGGCCACGCCGCCGCGATATCCGAAGCTGTACCGACTTTCGCAACTCGTGCAGTCACCTGCACCCTCGAAAATACCCCCTGCGCCATCGGTGAAATAGGTCGGTACGGGAGACCAGAATCCGGCGAGCGCGCCGGCGCCGCCTCCCGCGAGACCGACCTTGCTGAGCAATCGGCCCGTAACCGACCCACCAACAGAAGCCGAAACAAAATAGCCCTGGTAGTGTTCAGGCTTGGGTGTGTTGTAGATCGCGGACCGACCTATTGGCCAGCGCCAGCGGCGAGGCCGCCAGCAGTACTCCACCGAACAGTATCCTTAGCCTTCTCATTTCAACCTCCAGTCTCGTGAATTCGTTTCATAGTCCAGGTCTACGGGCCGCAGGCGCCCTCGATCTTCGGCCAATAGAGTGGGATCGTGATTCCAGACACGGCGGAAACCGACGCATCGAGAATCGCCTGCCTCGATGTTCCGGAATCCTCCTCGGGCGCACCAAGGTTGCTCCCGAAGCCAGACAGCCACACGCTCTTGCTCAGGCCCAGCGTGCCGATACCGATCGCACCACCGGCCATGAACGAGCCGCCAATCAGCGCCCCACCGTTGGGGCCGATAACGCGAGGGGAGTACATGGTGGTTTCGCTAACAGAAATGGCAATGGGAAGACCTCCCACAGCAGCACTGTAGCCGCCGAAGACGGTCAGCCACATGACCCGGCGCTTGTAGGGCGAGCAATCCGACGTTGAGTCGTACACGGACCCGCCGAGCACCAGGCCCGGTATGGGCACCGGGGCGCCCGAGGTCGGATCGAATGAGAAGGTGCCAGCCAGTCCGTCCCAGGTGACGTCGCCGCCCTTGAGGCGAGCGATCGCCCCGATCACGCCCTGGGCGGCCGCAATCGTGCCCGCGATCACGAACGCGGTGTTGAACTCTGCCAACGAGATCGTGAACTCTCCAAGCGGATCCATGTACCGGAGCGGATTCGCATTCGCATACAGGTACCGATGCAGGGATACGGGGTGCGTCAGGTCACCGTCGAACGGATCGACGCTCAGGAACCGGCCGGTACGAGGGTCGTAATGCCGGGCGCGAAGGTAATAGGCTCCGGTAGCCGCATCGAGCGGCTCGGCCATGAACCTTGCCTGGGATCCCCCCGGATCACCACTCTCCGCGACGATGTTGCCAAAAGCATCATAGTCCCAGGCGGTAATAACATCTCCCGCGCGGCTATGCTGCCGAACGCTGCCGAGTCCATCCACCAGGAACTGGCGCTGCCCGGCACCGGTACCCCGGGCGATCGGACCACTGTCGTCCAGCACCAGCGAGACGCGGCTGCCGTCGTCGAGCACTTCCTCGGCGCGCTGGTGCGCAAACCGATTGGCATCGACAAGGTAACGAATCTCTTCGCCGCCGCTGCGCATCGCTTGCAACGCGCCATCCGGATCGTACTCGAAGCTTGCATCCGGGCCGACGCTGTTCGACACCGCAACCAGCCTGTTGCCAGAGGACCAGGTGTAGACCGTCGCATCGGGGCCGGCCCTGCGCGCGACCAGGTTACCGTTTGCATCGTAAGCGTAGGTGATCACCTCGGCGCCACGGCGCTCCTCCACCAGGCGATCGTTGATGTCATACGAGTAGTCCGTCACGCCCTCGATGGAATCGGTCTTGCGAGTACGGTTACCCACGGCGTCGTAGACATACTCGACGGTCCGATCCGGTCCGGCTCCGCCGGTCGAAGTTTCGCGGACCAGTCGATCGTTTAGATCGTATTCATAGGTGATGCTGCGACCTGAGGCCTCCGTGACCGTCGCGAGATTGCCGTCGGCGAAGTAGCTGTACTCGTAGCGCGCAACGGTGGTTCCATCGTCGGCGATCTGCTCCAGGATCTCGATACGGTCGCGGCTATCATAGGCGCGCAATTCACGGCTGCCGTCCGGCCGGGTCGTCTCGACCAGGTTTCCGACCGCGTCGTAGGTCCGCGCGAAGGCCCCTCCGGCCCCATCGGTGATCGCCGTGATCCGCCCGCCGCCGTCACGCTCGTAGCGCGTCGTCTGCGCCGGCGTCCTGATCTCCGCGATACCGACTTCGTCGCCATAGACGTACTCGATCCAGTTGCCGTCCGAATGGTCCACCCGAACCAGCCTGTCCTGAGCGTCATAAGTGTAGCTCGTCGTGCCGACAGCGTCGGTGTAACTGCTGCGCTCGCCGGATGCCGTGTAGGTGAATGAAATGGCGGCCCCGTCGGGTTCAATCCGGCGCACCAGGCGATTGACCTCGTCGTAGTCGTACCGGGTCTCCGCCCCGCTGAAGTCCACAAAGCTAACGAGGTTGCCATTCGCATCGTAGTCGAACCGGGCGACCTGGCCCGACGGCCGAATGACCGACGTACGCCGTCCCGCGAGGTCGTAGGTGTAGCGCGTCTGGTTGCCGCGTGCGTCCGTGGCGGTGACCAGGTTCCCCCGGTTGTCATAGGCATAGCTCGTCGCCGCACCGTCGGGAAGGACGACAGAAATGAGCTGGCCTTGCGCATCATAGCCAAACCGGGTCGTCGCTCCGTCCGGTGCAATCCGCTCGACCAGATTGCCGGCTGCGTCGTAAGCCTGCTGGATCGACGCGCCGTCCGGGAACGTGATCGACGTGAGCCGACCAGCACCATCGAAACTGCGGCGAGTGGTCCTGCCCAGAACGTCCGTGTACTCGGTCAGCCGTCCCATTGCGTCGTAGGCGAGATCCCAGGCCCCGGAAATCGAGTTCGTCGACCGACTGAGCCGACCGCCCGAGTCATGCTCTAGCGACATGCTCGGACCGCCCTCGCCACTTATGCTTTCAGGCAGGCCAAGCGCGTTGTAGGTCATGTCGTATCCCGGATTGTCGAAGGGGTCCGGCGTGTCGTCGGGGAACTCGAATCGCGACGGCCGGCCAGCCGCGTCGTAAACGTAACGACTGATTCGGTTTTCGCGGTCCTCGACCTGAGTGATGCCGCCGCGGAAGTCATAGGTGATCTCTTCCTCGGTGCCATCGGCATAGCGAGAAGACACGAGGCGCGACACCGCATCGTGCGAGCGATCGGTACGATTGCCGAGCGGATCGATGATCCCGGCCACGTTGCCCTGAGCATCTCGGTCGAACTGGATCGTATTGCCTGCCGCATCCGTGACCGAGCGAAGCTCGCCATTGGCGTCGAACACCCGTGAGATCGTTGCCAGCGAACCGTCTGCCAAACGGACCGACTCACTCAGCTGGTTGCCGTTGGCATCATAAGCGTAGATCCGCTCGACGCCCGTTGGCCCGATCTCGCTGGTGCGATTACCGGCTGCATCGTAGGCATAGCGCGTTACCGCGCCGTTGGCATCGGTCCGGCTCAGGAGCAGTCCGCGGGCGTCGTAGGTATACAGCTCGACCTCACCGGTGCTCTGCGCCTTGCGCACGAGGTTGCCGCGGGAATCGTAAGCGTAGGTCGTCTCCAACCCGTCCGGCCCCAGCCTGCGCGTCATTCGGCCGGCCACGTCGTACTCGTACCTCGTCTCGAAGCCCTGTGGATCCCGCGACGAGAGCATATTGCCCGCCGCGTCGTAACTGAACGCCAGCGTCCCTCCAGCCGCGTTGGTTTCGGTCAGCACGTTGCCGTTCGCGTCGAAAGTCCGGGTCGTCGTTGCTCCCACGGCATCGGTCGACGCCACGATATTGCCTCGGGCATCGTAGCTGTTGGTCTGCACGCCTCCGGTCGGATCGACGGCGGCTTCAGTCCGTGCATCCAGGTCGCGGTCAAAGGAATAGCGTCCATTGCCACCGTTGGTGGCCGCGATGACGCGACCGTCTGCGTCGTACTCGATCCTGGAGACCTCGCGATCGAGCGGATCCAGCACCGCCAGCAGGCCGTGGTTTCGGTCATACCGATAACGGGTGACGTTACCCTCGCGATCTTCGTGCGCTGTCAGGTTGCCATTGCCGTCATAGGTGTAGCTTTGCGTCTGGCCCATCGGGTCCGCGACGGAAACGATCCGGCCGAGCGCATCGCGTTCGAAAACAACCGTCCTGCCGGAGGAGTGCGTAATCCCCGAGTCCGTGAAAACCAGGGTGTTCCCGTTGGGCTCGCGAATGCTCTCGATGCCGTCTTGCAAGTGCAGCACCACCTGCGTGCCGTCCTGCGCGGTGTAGCGGAACCGTTGGGGATCATACGCAGCGCCGGTCCCGTCGTCGGCAAGGATGACCTGGCCGGGCTGCGGATCGAAGATCGTCAGCAGATTGTTGTCGAGGCTTTCGAGCCGGCCCCGGGTGCCAGGACGCGGCTGGAAAGTGGCCCGCAGCGCTGCAGGCGGGAACGGCACGAGCGGAGACACGCCGGGTGTGACCACCAGGTCGAACACCTCCGCGCGTCCATCGGGCAAGCGCAGCACCGCGACATGCTGGTCCGTGGGGACCAGGCCGAAAGCCAAGCCGGAGCGATCGACCCGCCAGCCGGTGCCAAGCACACGGTTCGTCGTGAGGCGCAGCGACTCGACGTCGAGGCGCCAACCGACACCAAACGCGCCACGCGCCTTGTCGCGGCTGTCGTAAATCCGCGTCACGGCGACGGGTATACCGGCCACAGGCACGTCGAGATCAGTGAACGCGAGCTGGAAATAGCCGACCTTCATCTGGCCTTCCACCAATACGGTGACCTCGTCCACCGCCTGGTTACCGCCGGAATCGAATACCGTCAGCCGGATCGTGTAGAGCCCGTTGACCAGGAGCGTGGGATCGAAGCGGCCCAGCACAGCATCGGTGACAGGCGTAGTGGAGGCCGTGATAACGGTGAAGTCGGTGTCGCCCGCCGGTGCATAGGCCAGCTCGTACTTCAGGAAGTTAGTGTCGAAAGCCGTACCGCTCACGTCCACCGGCTCGGTGACCGTCGCATCCCCAGTCGGGGTTGAGATGGACCCGGCGGGTGGCAGCGTATCGCCGGACACGCCCGCCACCACCTGGATCGTCGCGGCGCCGGAGATTCCCTCGCGGGTCGCCGTCGCCGTGTAGCTGTCGGGCGTCGTGTTGCTGAAGCTCGGCCCATTGGTCCAGGCGACGACGGACGTCAGGTTCTGGCTGGTCCCGTCCACGAACACGCCCGTGGCCGTCAGGTTCACGACCTGGCCGGGCAGGACAGTGCTATCCGCCGGCTCGACAATGATGCTCGCGAGATCGAGATCGCCGTCGATGCCATCGCAGTTGGCATCGATGCCGTCGGCAGGATCATCCACCCCGCCGGGGAGAATGGAGCCATCGCCGTCGTCGCAATCGCCCTGGTTCGGCGTGAATCCGTCGCCGTCTGCATCGATATCCTCGGGACCGGGGCCACGGGATACGACCAGGTCCACTACGCCGCCGAACTCGGCCACGGCCCCGCCCGGAGGCGACTGCTCAGCGACGGAGCCGGCGGGCACGGTCGGGTGCGTGGCCTCGCGAACCGAGCCCACGAGCAGGCTCGCGGCGGCCAGGGCATCCTCGGCCGCACTCTGCGGGCTGCCGACCACGTCAGGCACGGTAACCGGTTCGCCGACGACAAGGGTGAATGACTGCACAGTGGTGAAGCCGATCGTGTCGCTCGCGAGGAGGCTCACGGCGTATTCGCCGGCCGCATCGGGCGACCAGTTCAGCCGTCCGGTCGAGGACAGCGTCATGCCCGGCGGCGCGGCGGCCAGCGTCAGCGTCACCGAGTCGCCCGGGTCGAGATCGACCACGCGGGCGGCGTACTGGTACGGGAAGCCGATGGTGGTCAGGGTATCGGGCTCGCTCAGGAAGGCCGGCGGCGTGCCGGCCGGCTGCACGTCGAAGGTGACCGTGGCAGCATTCGAAGTGCTCTGCCCGTCCGAGACCTGGTAGGTGAAGGCATCGGTCGTGCCGGCCAGCGGATCCGGCGCCCGCTTGATCAGGTTCCAGCCGTTCAGCTCCGGCCGCAGCCAGTGCGGCGTCGGGTTGGTCAGCACATTGCCGTCGGCGTCGACGTAGCCCTCGTGAAAGATCCATTGCGTGCGGACCGGCGGCGCCGGGGGCAGCGGCTTCGACTCGACGCCCCCGATCACGCGCACTGTGCCGTTCAGACCACTGTTGAACGACGTGACGATCTCCGCCGCGCCGTCCCCGTCGACGTCGGCGATGGTCGGGAAGCGATGGAACGCCGCAAACCGGTCCACCGGAATGAACTCGAGCAGACTGCCATCGCGCCCGCTGAAGATGTAGAGCCCGCTGCCGTTCTCGGCATTGAGGTGAACCACGAGGTCGTAGGCGCCATCGGTGTTGGCGTCGAATGCGACCACGCCTTGGAGCGCACCGCCAGCAAAACCCGAGGGCTCTTGGAACCGGTCACGATCCGCGTGGCTCCAAAGCGGCGTGCCATCGGTATCGAACACCGCAAGGTACCGAGGCAACCCCGTACTGAAAACGCTGTAGTCGCCATCCATCCAGCCAAACTCGACCTGGCCGTCGCCGT
>CAYTXS010000065.1:0-10840 GCA_964441585.1 uncultured Thioalkalivibrio sp. | reverse complement strand
GAACGACGAAGGCTCGCTCGGGAACATAGGTGGCTATGTCATCGAGTTCGACACCGCCACGATCGTCGATCCTGAAGCCTGCATCGAGGGCGAAGGC
The DNA here is from genome assembly GCA_964441585.1 of uncultured Thioalkalivibrio sp. Classification (GTDB taxonomy): domain Bacteria; phylum Pseudomonadota; class Gammaproteobacteria; order Steroidobacterales; family XN24; genus XN24. The sequence continues at coordinate 10,743 of CAYTXS010000065.1, read as the reverse complement.
TGCGAGACGACGGAGGGCCAGAATTTCCGGCTGCCTCCCGTGGAACTCGATGATGGCGCTTCGATAGGCATTCGGACCTTCGAGTTCACGGACGATCCGGCCCGCTGCGGCGTCGATCAACTGGTGCTGTTCGACGGGGATGACCCCAGGCCGGATCTCATCATCCCGCCTTATCTTTGCGGTTCTCCCAGGTTCCTCGTCGTCGAGGTGGATCGTGATGGCTTCGAAGTCTCGAGAGGTACCATCCTGGTAGAGAACGAGCCTCTCGAAGCGCTGCCCGGAAATCTGTTCGAGTGCACCGGCCCGGCCGAACAGGAGCCGGGGTTGCCGGTGGACCCACAGTATCGGGATGTCGTTGCCTGGCAGGCCACGGATTTCGAGAGCATGCTGGAAAATGATCTCGGCGCCTCCGTAGATGGGCAGTTCGCCGGGGCGCTCGGTGAATTCACTTTCGAATGCGGAAGTTCGCGCGGCCTCACCAGGACTGCGTCATACTTCGTAATCGGCATGCACATCAATTTCGGTCCCGGCTACGGTCTCGCCGAGAACGCGGCAGGGAACCATGAACGCTTTGTCGCCCTGACCCGCTACAAGCTCCTCCTGTTGCAGGCTGCGGTGGAGGACTCCCGGGTCGCGCTGAAGCGAGGCGACCTCAGGAAAATGCAGACTAAGGTCGACAACGCAATCCGCTTCCATGAACGCGGCCGGTTCCAGGCGGCACTGCAGAGCATCGATTTGTTCCTGAAGTTCGCGGGGCGCGCCGAATACGCGACAATTCCCGACCAGAACTATGAAGGGGAACACCTGATGCGAGCCAGCAACATCCGCTTCATGTACGAAGAAAAAGTGATCCCTTTTGCACCGTGATTGCATGAAACGATCGGGGACTCGACGTGTCCTCGCCAGACCAAAGGGCCCGTGAGGGCCCTTTTTTTGGCCGCAATCTCCCTTCTCGATGCAGTAATATCCTGCACATGAGCAACGCAGCACGCCCGTCCAGCAAGACGATCCAGGCTGACCAGGCCGTTGCCGGGCGCATTCCCGACCTGCCAAAGGACCGCGTGCCACTCGTGATCGGGGTCACCGGTCACCGCGACCTGGTAGCTGCGGAGGTACCGCGGCTGAGAGACCGCGTCCGCACCTTCCTCGCCACTCTGCAGCGGATGCACCCCGACTTGCCGCTGGTCGTCATGAGCGCCCTGGCGGAGGGCGCAGACCGCCTCGTCGCCGAGGAAGCAATGGCGCTCGGAATACCCTTGATCGTGTCATTGCCCTTTGCAGTCGAGAGCTACGAACAGGACTTCGAATCTGCGGAATCGAGGCACGCGTTCAGGGCGCTGTACAGCTCCGCCGAAGTCATCGAGCTGCCCTGGCTCCCGGGAGACGGCCCCGATACCGTCCGTCTCGATAGCGCGCGGCGCGCTGCCCACTACGCGCGACTCGGTGTTTTTATCTGCGCGCATTGTCATGTGTTGCTCGCCCTCTGGGACGGCAAGCCCTCTGCGCGGCTGGGCGGAACGGCCCAGGTGGTGGAATTCCATCACTGGGACATCATGCCCGGCTTCACGTCGGGCAATGAGAATCAGCCTCAGGTGCTTGCTGAAGACGAGAGCGACCTTGTTTACCACATCGTATGTTCACGCGATCGCCCGGAAGGCGCACCCGAGAGCGGAATGCAGCCACTCGAGGAGGGGTGGTTCACGACCGACGAGAGCACCCCTCGCAGTCGGGAGCTGCCAGCGATATACAGGCGGGTTTTCGAGCGCATGGCGGAATTCAACCGCGATGTGCTCAGGCACCGCAAACAGATCCGCGCCCAGGCGTGGTCATTGCTGCCGGCTGATACGCCGCAGGCAGTGGCGCCCGTCCTGAAAACTGTCGATACGATGTTCATGGCGGCAGACTGGCTTGCAGTGCATTTCCAGGTGCGGGTCATGCGGGCGCTCCGGACGATCTACACGCTTGCTGCACTCATGGGCCTGGCCTTCATCGCCTATACCGATTTCGATGGCTTGGACGTGATGGCCTACCTCTTCCTGGCGTTTTTTCTGGGTGGATTGCTGGTGTACCGGCTCGCGGACCGTCGTGCGTGGCATCGGAAGTACCTCGACTACCGTGCCTTGGCCGAGGGTCTTCGCGTCCAGTGCTACTGGGTGTCGGCAGGCGTTACTTCAGGGCGCAACAGCAAATTCGCCCATGACAATTTCCTGCAGAAACAGGACGCCGAACTCGGCTGGATACGGAACGTCATGCGCTATACGGGGAGGTTGTCCGACGCCTTGCCGCCGAGCCGGGAAGGTCTCGGGTTTGCTGCGAGGGAATGGGTCGGAGAACGCTCCGGCAACGGGCAGCTGGCCTATTACGAGCGCAAGGCGAAAGAACGTCGGAAACTCAGTCGCATTACGGGCATCATCGGCGCGACCTGTCTCTGGAGCGGCATTGCCGTGACGCTTCTGCTGATCATGCTCGGCGGCAACATATCTGCGGAGCTCAAGAGCCTTTTCATCGTTTTAATGGGAGTGCTTCCGCTGGTCGCCGCAGTCCGCGAGGCCTACGCACAGAAACGCGCCGAGAAGGAATTGATCAAGCAGTACTTGTTCATGGCGAAAATTTTTCGCAATGCGCATCGGCGCCTGCATGACGCGAGTTCGGACCAGGTTCGCCGACAGGTTCTAAAAGCCCTGGGGGATGCCGCGCTGGAAGAGCACTCCCAGTGGCTCCTGATGCATCGCGAGCGACCCCTGGACCACGGGCGCATGAACTGACGGCCACGATCCAGTGTCCACCAACCCGCCCGACACGGGCATTCGCGGAGACCGTTGATGATCACTGCCGACCAGCTCGTCGCCCATGTGGTCGGCGACTACCTGCTGCAAAGCGAATGGATGGTCAGGGAGAAAACGCGCAGCCATGTTGCCGCCCTGGTCCACGTCGTCGTATATACGCTGCCTTTCCTTTTCCTGACTCAGAACCCCCTAACCCTGCTGGTGATCATGGGCTCGCACTTCGCGCTCGATCGCTGGCGGCTCGTTCGATACGTCATCTGGCTCAAGAACCGACCCTGGCCTGGATCGCGGCCATGGGAAGAATGCAAGCAGACGGGTTATCCCCCGGACACGCCACCATGGATGGCGACCTGGCTAATGATCATCGTGGACAATACCCTGCACGTGCTGATCAACGGGGCTGCCATCACCTTTATCGGTTGACGCGGACCAGCCCACCGTCCACGCGGCGACTGCTGAGACACCTCCGGCCACGGTATACTCAAGTGGAATGGCCGCAGCCTGCGGCCGCGAAACACACTCGAACCAAGGAGATTGCCGGATGAGCACCGTGGGATGGCTGCTTTTGGTCGCTGTGGGGATCGCGCTCGGTTTCAGTGTCGCGCGACTCTGGCCCGGCTCCGCAGCCCGCGTCACGGCACTGGAGAAGGAACGCAATGAGGCGCGCGAAGACCTGCAGAACTATCGCCAGGAGGTCGGCCAGCACTTCGAGCGCACTGCCGAGCTGTTCGATAAAGTAACGACCGACTATCGCGACCTCTACGAACACCTCGCCCGCAGCGAGCGACAGCTGGGCGCGATCCGTGGCGAGTCCGCCAGCTCTTCTCTCGCCCAGCCTGAGCAGCGTCGTCTCGGCGGGAACCCTGCTGCCTCGGCCGCAGCCGCCGAATCCGCAGACACCGCGGCAGAAGCGGCGACGCAGTCCGCGGTCGCCGAAGAGGTCTCGCCGAGCGAACAAGACGAGCCACGGGCCGAAAAGGACGAACCGCCGGGCGACGAAGAGGTGAAGCGGCCGGACGGCGAAGAGGTCCCGTCGGCCGAAGAAGTGAAGCCGCCGGGCGACCAGGACGCTTCACCGGGCGACGAAACGGCCACGGATGGCGCGGATGAAGACGACGCCTCGCGGCGCGGACAGTAGCGTTCGAGCTGCCTCCCGATGGGCGGTCGTCGCCGCTCTAGCCAGCCTACTGACAGCCATGCTTCCGGCCTCTGCCGAAGCTTCGGAGCCAATGGGCGCTGCGCACGCCGAGCGACCCCGGATCGGGCTGGTCCTGGGCGGCGGCGGTGCGCTCGGCGGCGCGCATGTCGGCGTGCTCAAGATGCTCGAAGAACTCAGGGTGCCCGTCGATTGCGTCGCCGGCACGAGCATGGGCGCCCTCGTGGGCGCAACATTCGCGTCCGGCGTCCCACCTCAGGCAATCGAGCGGGAAATGCTGGCCATCGACTGGACGGCGACGCTCGGCGCCGGCGACCGGCGCCACCTGGTGCCCATGCAACGCAAGCGCACCGGCGCCACTTACAGCAACACGATCGATTTCATCGTCGATCGCGGCGGGTTGCGCGGCGATGGCGGATTCCTGTCCACGCAGTACGTCGAGGAACTGTTGCGCCTCCTCATCGGCGATTCCCGCGATACGAGCGACTTCGACGAGTTGCCGATTCCCTTTCGGGCCGTGGCCACCGACCTCAGGTCCGGCGAGATGGTGGTGCTCGGCTCGGGTGACCTGAGCCAGGCGATGCGCGCCAGCATGGCCGTGCCAGGCGTGTTCGCGCCCGTCACGGTGGATGACCAGGTGCTCGTGGACGGTGGACTGATCCGCAACCTTCCGATCGACGTCGCCAGGGATCTCTGCGCCGATGTCGTGATCGCCGTGGCTTTGAAGCTGCCCACGCCGGAGCCGCAGACGCTTCGCTCCCCTTTCGCGCTGGTGGGCCGCTCCGTCAATGCAGTGGTCGAAGCGAACGAGCGCGCGCAGCTCGCCACGCTGGATGACGAGGACGTCGCTATCATCGTGCCCGTCGGCGATATCGGCAGCTCGGATTTCGACCGGGTGCCGGAGACGATCCCGCTGGGCGCGAGCGCGACCCGCAAGGTGGCCGCAGAACTGGAACGTTACGCGCTCGGAGAGGACGAATATCGGCGGTGGCGCGCTGGCATCCACGCGGACACGGTCGGGCCCGTCGAGATTGCGGAGATCCGCTTCGCGCCGCTGCGCTACGCATCCGCCGACTACCTCGCCACGCGCATGAAGACCCGCCCGGGGGACGTCGTCTCGCTGGCAGAGCTCGAGCGGGACATGAGCGCTTTGTTTGCCAGCGGCGATTTCCTGCGTGTGGACTACCGACTGCAGCCGACAGCGGGCGGCGCGCAGCGGCTCGTGGTCAACCCGGTGGAACGCAGTGGCACACCGAGTTTCCTGCGCTTCGACCTCGGCCTTGCGGGCTCCTCTGGTGGCGACGTGCTGTTCGCGCTGCGTGCGGATCATCGACGGGAGTGGCTCAATAGCCTCGGCGGACAATGGCGCAACGCACTCCAGCTCGGACAGGTGAGCGAACTGGAAACCGCGTTCTACCAGCCCCTCGACGTGGCGCAACGCTTCTATGTCGAGCCGCGGATGTCGGTGCGGCGGACGATCGAGGACATCTTCGACGACGGCAACAGGCTGGCGAGCTACGACCTGTTCGAGGCCGAGCTGCAGCTGGACCTCGGCATGAATATTGGCAACCACACGCGCCTGCACGGCGGGCTGCGCTGGAACGTCGCGGAGTTGGAGGAAGATACCGGTTCGATACCCGAAGTCGAACTCGGGAGCGCACGGGACACGAGCCTGGTGCTGGGCGCCATTCACGATACGCGCGATACGCAGATCCTGCCGACCCGTGGCAACTACGTGCAGCTGATGTACACGGACTCGGGCACCCGGCTGGGCGGCGAGCTGTCCTATCGACAGGCCGAAGCGGTGATCGGCCACGCCACCCAGTGGCGCGGCAGCCTGTTGCAGCTCTCGGCCGGGGCCGGCAGGACCTTCAGCGGCGACCCGCCGCTCTACCGGGATTTCAGCATCGGCGGCGTACGCAGCTTCCCGGCCCTGTCACGCGGCGAGTCACGTGGCGCCAACTACTGGTCCGGCAGCGCGGTCTGGGCCCTCAAGGTCGCCGAACTCCAGGCCGTGTTCAGGCAAGTGTTCTTCGCCGGGTTCGGACTCCATGCGCTGCGCGTCACAGAGCGTTTCGACGCCGCACCGGCGGACACCCTGTTCGGCGCCTCGCTCTCTTTCCAGGCGCGCACCCTCGCCGGGCCGCTGCTTTTGACGCTCGGCGCCGCGGACGACGGCAGCGTGCAACTGCACCTCGCGCTGGGGCGTCCGATCGCCGAGGGCACGTTGCTCGACAAACTGCATTGAAGCGACAGCCGGGAAACCTGTCGCAGGTCGCTACGGACTCGCGGCCGGGGGCGGCGCAATCCGCAGCACACGTCCACGTGGCGAATCCGTGAGAATGTACAGCGCCCCGTCCGGACCGACCTCCACGTCGCGCAGGCGTTGACCGATCTCCTCGAGCAGCGAAACCTGGTCGACGACCTCCTCCCCATCGAGGACGATCCGGCGGAGCTCTCGGGCCACCAGCGCCGTGACGAGCAGATCGCCGTCCCATGCGGGAAATGCTTCGCCAAGGTACAGCGTCATCCCGGACGGGGCGATGGAGGGCGTCCAGTCCACGAGGGGATCTTCCATGCCGGGTCGCGAGGTGTAGGGGGTGATGCGGGCGCCCGAGTAGTCGACGCCGAAGGTGGCCACCGGCCAGCCGTAGTTGCGTCCCGGCAGGATCAGGTTAAGTTCGTCTCCGCCGCGCGGCCCATGCTCGTGTGCCCACAAGCGGCCGCTGCGTGGATCGGAGACCAGTCCCTGTACGTTGCGGTGCCCGTAGCTGTAGATCTCCGGCAGGGCGTTGTCACGACCGACGAAGGGATTGTCTTCGGGTATGCCGCCGTCGCGGCGGATGCGCACGATGGAGCCGGCGTGGCTGTCCATTCGCTGGGCCTCTTCACGGAAATCGAACCCGTCGCCGAGGCCGATCACGAGCGTGCCGTCGCCGAGAAATGCCATGCGGCCGCCGTAATGCAATGGCGTGTTGCGGGTCGGCTGTTCCGTAAACAGCACCTCGACATCCACAAGCGACTGGCCACGCAGCCGCCCGCGCACCACGCGTGTCGAATTCGCCCGGCCCGTGCCATGTGCGAACGACAGGTAGAGCCAGCCGTTTTTCTCGTACTCCGGGTCGAGCAGGACATCGAAGAGGCCGGCCTGGCTGCGCACATAGGCCTCGGGCACGCCACCGACGGGCAACGGTTGCAGTACCCCTCCCTCGATGAGCCTGAGCCGCCCGGCGCGCTCCGTGACCAGCATGTCGCCACCGGGCAGGAATGCGATCGACCAAGGGTGCTCCAGTCCGGCGGCCACCGTGCTGATGCGGTAATCGGCGGCGATTGAGGGACCGCCAGCCAGCAGCAGCACCACGGCGAGCCAGGAGATGGTCGAACGTGCAAACATTGGATATCTTTTTCCGATCGGTGACACTGCAAGCTTAGCAAGCACGGCAGGCCTTTTTGGGCATGACCGCAGCACACTGTCGCCACGAGGAACCCATGCAGCGGAAAAGAAACGTCCGATCGCTGTTCGCCTGGCTGGTTGCCGCAGGCGTGGCGGCGGTGCTCGGCAGCATCGCGCAGACCCAGTTCAATCTCGCAGCGGTGGCCACGCTCGACGGGCCGGTGCCGGCCGGGCTGCGCATCGAGACGACCTTGCTGGATATCGCGGGGTTCGCGCCCGGACTTGCACTCATCGTCGCCACGGGCTTCGGCATCGCCTTTCCGGTCGCCGCCAGGCTGGCGCGCCGCTTGGCGCCCGGCGGTATCGCCCGGGCGGCACTCTATGGCCTCGCGGGCGGAGCAGCCGTCTGGGCGGCGATCTTCCTGATGAATACGCTGTTGCCCATGACACCCGTCGCGGCGACCCGCGAGGCTGCGGGGCTGATGATGATGGTCGCTGCCGGGGCCGCGGGCGGGATCACCTTCGGCGCGCTGGTCCCTGCCCGGCGTCCGACGCCTGTGGCGTGAACCGGCGCCTGCTTGGTATTCTTCCTGTCCGAACGCCGCCAGAGTGCGCCACCTGCGGGTGACGTGCCTGGACTTAAATCACTGCCGAGGTGCCGCCGTGAAGACACTTGCCCTTTCGCTTTCGCTTTTCGCCCTGTTGGTCGTCTCCGCCGCCGGAGCCAAGGAACCGATCCGGCTTTCCGAGCCCGTGCAGACAGGTGACGGTTACGAGGTCTTCGGCGCGCCCATCGACGCTGAAGGCGAACCTTTGCGGCTGGCGCAGATCATCGCGGCCAGCGACAAGTACGCCGACCAGCAGGTACTTGCCACCGCAACGGTCGCGAAAGTCTGCCAGAAGAAAGGTTGCTTTTTTGTCGCCCAGGACGGTGAGTCCGTGGCGCGCATCACCTTCGTGGACTACAGCTTTTTCGTCCCCACGGATTCGGGTGGCAAAGACGTGACCATCGTCGGCACGTTCAAACGGAAGACACTCTCCGAGGCCCAGGCGCGCCACTACGCCGAGGACGCCGGGGAGGATCCCGCCACCATCAAGGGACCGCTGGAGGAATACGCGATCGTGGCCACCTCGGTGATGATCCCGACCAGCTAGGAAAGTCGTTCCAGGCGGAGCCGCTGTCGCTCGTCGAACAGCCGGCGGCTCGCGGCCAGCACCGCCACGACCGTACCGAAGCCGGTACCGACGGCAATCAGCAGGAACACCAGCACCTGGTACTTGACCGCCAGCGCCGGCGGACTCCCCGCCAGGATCTGCCCCGTCATCATGCCCGGCAGGCTGACGATGCCGGCCGCTGCCATGCCGTTGATGATCGGGATCATGCCGCTGCGCATGGCGTCGCGCCGCAGGTCGCCGATCGCCTCGCTCCAGGTCATGCCCAACATGAGCCGGCCCTCGATCACCGGGCGTTGCCGCCACGCGCTGTCGGTCAGCCGGTCCATGCCCAGCGCCACGCCGGTCATCGTGTTGCCAAGCAGCATGCCGAGCAGGGGTATGGCGTACTGGGGTGTGTACCAAGGGGCCGGTCCGATGACGATCACGAGCGCGAACACCGTTACGGTGAAAGATGAGACGAACATCGCGGACGTGCCGATGGCAAAGGCCCACCCGCCCGTCATGCGCCGCTTCTGCCTTGCCATGACCTCGCGGCCTGCAAGCAGCAGCATGATGACGGCCATCAGGGCCACCCACTGAAATGCGGCGACGGAGAACAGCGCCTCCAGCACGAGCCCGATGATGGCCAGTTGCAGGCCCATCCGCGCCGCGGCGACAAGCAGGTCGCGGCTCAGGCCGAGCCGACCGAGATGCGTCACTACGGCGAGCGCCACGACCAGCAAGGCGCCGGTCGCCAACTCCCACCAAGCCAGTTGGATCAGTCCTGACGACATGACTCTTCCTCGAGCGCTGCGCCACGGATCGTGAAGTGGCGGTCGGCGACGCGCTCGATCTGCGCCCGGTCGTGCGCAGCCCAGATCACCGGAATGCGCTGTGCGCGCACGTGGTCACGCAACCAGGACTCCACCGTGAGCGTCGTGTCGGGATCGAGATTAGCCGTCGGCTCATCGAGCAACAGGGCACGCGGCTCGTGGGACAACGCACGCAGCACGGCCAGGCGCTGCTTCTCTCCCGAGGACAGCCTGGCGACCTCCCAGTCGAGGGTGTCCTCGCCGAAACCGAACGCCGCCAGACTGCCGGGAACCGGTTCCTTGAAGTGCTCGATCACGCGGTCCGCCCACCAGCTGCTCTCCGCCGGGACCAGCATCACCCACCCACGCCAGCAGTGCGCCGCCACGGCGGATCGCCGTTCCTTGCCGAGCATCGCCTCGCCCTCGTGAGGCTCCAGATCGGCGATCGCGCGCAGCAGCCGGGTCTTGCCGGAACCCGACTCACCCGAGAGGCAGACGATCTCGCCGGGTGCCACGTCGAGCGACACGTCTTGCAAGGCGCCAATGGACAGGCCCTGGACCCGGAGCCGGTCGGCGTTGGCGTCCGGTGCGTTCACTCGGCGGGAATGAGACTGAACTCGACACGCTGGTTGAGTCGTGCGACCTCGTTCCACTCTCCGGCGGTGCGGATGCTCGCCGGGAACGGATGGCGGCGCACCGACTCGCGCGGATCGCGGGCTCGGACGCGGACCTCGATGGCCCCGTCGGCCAGCAGCGGCGAACTGGCGAGAAAGTTCGCGAAGCTCACCGACTGGCGCTCGCTTAACCCGCCGGCCAGGCCGGGCGGATAACCGTGTTGCGCACACTCCGTGACGGCAATCTCGGGATCCGCCGGACGGTAGCCGCCCGTGCCGTCCTGGGCCAGACAGAATTCGCCGAGATGCGCATCGAGTTGGACGGTGCCGCGGAATCCGATTCCGGCCAGCCGGTCCAGCAGCTCGCGCAGTCGTTCGAGCCGCACGTCGTCAAACGGGATCTGGTCGAAGCCGTAAGTGTTGTCCTGGTTGACCGCCCACTCAAGTGCGTCGATCAGTTCGTGATATCGCCCCCCGGCTTCGAGGCGTTCCGCGTCAACGCGGTCACGCAGCTCGGCGCGCAAGGCATCGACCGCGGCGGATTGCGCGGCGAGGTCGTCCGCAAGTCGGGCGGTCTCGAGATGAGCGGCATTCCGGTCCGCACGCGCCTCGAAAAACAGCAACCCCATGATGCCTGCCGGCAAGAGGAGGAGCAGCGCGATCACTGCCGCGCCGAGTCGCCCGGGGCCGCGTGGCGACGGCACCTCCAGTTGGCGCAGCTCTTCGTCCGCCTGTTGCCTGGCATGGATTTCCTCCGCGACCCGCTTGGCAAAATCGCGGTTGCTCGCGAGGATGTCGGAGCGCAGTTCGAGGTGCTGGTCCTGCA
>CAYTXS010000064.1:0-10885 GCA_964441585.1 uncultured Thioalkalivibrio sp. | reverse complement strand
CGCTGCGCGGCCTCGGCGCGACCGTATGGGTGACCGAGATCGACCCGATCTGCGCGCTGCAGGCCAGCATGGAAGGCTACCGGGTGGTCACGCTCGACGACGTCGTCGACCAGGTGGACATCTTCGTCACGGCCACCGGCAACTACCACGTCATCACCCACGACCACATGTTGCGGATGAAGAACCAGGCCATCGTCTGCAACATCGGGCATTTCGACAACGAGATCGACGTCGCCGGCCTCAAGCAGTACGAGTGGGACAACATCAAGCCGCAGGTGGATCACGTGATCTTCCCCGACGGCAAGCGGATCATCCTGCTGGCCGAGGGCCGCCTCGTGAACCTGGGCTGCGCCCACGGCCATCCCAGCTTCGTGATGTCGGCGAGTTTCACCAACCAGGTGCTGGCCCAGATCGAGCTGTTCGGCAACGACGGCCGCTACGAAAACAAGGTGTACGTCCTGCCGAAGCCGCTGGACGAGGAAGTCGCGCGCCTGCATCTCGAGCGGATCGGCGCGCACCTCACCACGCTGCGGCCCGACCAGGCCGACTATATCGGCGTGGCCGAGCAGGGACCGTACAAGCCGGATCACTACCGCTACTGAGCGGCTCCGGATCTCTCAGGCCAAGCGCCGGCTCGTGGCCATGTTACGGGCCACGAGCCGGTGCGTGGTCCACCAGACCAGCGTGAACCCGCCGAACACGATCGCCAGCCAGGCCAGCGGCGGCATCCAGGTCTGCGGCTCGTCGGCGATCGGCCCGAGCACCCAGTTTGCGCTGCGCCCGGGGGCCGCGAGCAAAAAGGACAGCAGCAGCACTGCGTAGCCGACGATCAGCAGCCGCCGCCAGGCGCGCGGCTCGTAGCCCAGCCGCCAGGTCATCCAGAACAGCACGAAAGGCAGCGGCAGGTGATACAGCGAGAGTGCCCGCATGAACAGCGGAATCTCGGCATCGAACATGTAGCTGACCAGGTCGCGCAGCGGCGCCACGCCCAGCAGGCCGCCGGCAAACGACACGATCCAGCCGATCTCAGGCAACAGCGTGGCCACCAGCGCCATGCTCGCCAGCCAGCGGTTCTCGAACCAGGCAGCCAGCAGGCCGGTCAACAGCGCCAGGTTGGAAAACCACAGAAAGCTGTAAGGACCGTAATAAAACAGGTAGGCGGGCACCATCACGGCCACGAACGCGAGATAGCCGAGCTTCAGCCCCGCCGGGATCACCCGCCTTCCCGGGAGCCGGCCAGCAAGTTATCGAGCCACTCGAGGAAGCGCCGCACGTCATCGGTGTCCGCCAGGGTGTAGTCGGCTGCGGTCGCTCGCGTCTCGTCGTGACGTACCGCGATGCGGATACCATGGCCGGCCAGCGCCCGGAAGGCGTCCTCGTCCGTGATGTCGTCGCCGAGGTAAATTGGGACGATACCCGGCTGCGTCTCTGCGAGTCGCGACAGGATCCAGCGCACGGCCTCGCCTTTGTGCCAGTCGATATCCGGCCGCAGCTCGAACACCTTCTTGCCGTGCCCGAGGTGCAGGCGCGGTTTTTCGTCGAGCACGGTCGCCAGGAATCCCTCGATGCCGTCCACCTCGGACGGCGCCACGTTCCGGTAGTGCACCGCGATGGAATACTTCTTCCGCTCGACCGCGTGGCCCTCGATACCGGCCAGCCCCTCGCGCAGCCGGGCCTCGGCCGCGTCCAGCCGTTCGAGAAACTCGCCGCCTTTCTCGAGGTCCATGCCCGAGCCCTCGGCGCCGGCAATCTCGAAGCCGTGACTCCCGGCCAAAAAAACGGTGTCGAGCGCAATGACCTCCCGCAGTCGGGCCATTCCGCGTCCGCTGACGATGGTCACCGGACAGCGGGCCGCAAGCCGGGCGACGATGTCCCGCATCTGCGGATCGAGCAGCGCCCTGGCGTGGTGCGCCACGATCGGTGTCAGCGTCCCGTCGTAGTCGAGGAACAGCGCGACCGGCCGGCTCGCGATACGGCGTCGGATTTCGTCTTTCCGGCACCACGCGTACGGCAGATCGGCCAGCGGAGTCGCGTACGGCTCGGCGCTCACCGCGTATGTCCCCAGGCGAGTCTGGGCCCCCAGGCACGGACGATCGTCTTCTCGATCTCGACCAGCACGAAGACCGCAAGCCCCACCGCCGTGCAGAGCGCCCATTGCGACGCGTTGAGCGGCGCCGTTTCGAACAAGCGGTTCATAAAAGGCAGATGCGTCAGGAACACCTGCAGTCCCACACACACGGCAATCATCCACACGGCCAGCCGATTGCCGACCAGCCCCCGCGGGGTCCAGGAGGGCATATAAAAAAATCGTGCGTTCAACAGATAAAAAACCTCGCCCATCACCAGTGCATTGACCGCCATGGTGCGTGCCACCGCCAGCGACCCGCTTTCGCGACCATAGACGAACAACCCCCCCGTGCCGATCAGCAGCAACGTGCCCACGAAACAGATGCGCCAGACCATGAACCCCGTCAGCAGTGGTTCGTCCGCGTGTCGCGGCGGGCGACGCATGATGTCATCCTCGGCGCGCTCCCAGGCCAGCGCAATTCCCAGCGTCACCGCCGTGATCATGTTTATCCATAGTATCTGCACTGGCGTGATCGGCAAGGTCCGGCCGGCGAGAATCGCAATGGTGATCACCAGCGCTTCCGCCACGTTGGTCGGCAGCAGGAAGAGAATGGCCTTCTTCAGGTTGTCGTAGACCGTACGGCCTTCCTCGACCGCTCGCCGGATCGAGGCGAAGTTGTCGTCGACGAGCACCATCGCCGCCGCCTCCCGCGCCGTATCGGTACCTTGCCGGCCCATCGCAATGCCGATGTCCGCTCGCTTGAGAGCCGGAGCGTCATTGACCCCGTCGCCGGTCATCGCGATGACCGCCCCCTCGGCCTGCAGCGCCCTCACGAGGCGCAGCTTGTCCTCCGGACTGGCCCGCGCAAAAACGTCCACCTGTTGCGCGTGGATACGCAATGCATCGTCGTCCAGCGCATCCAGGTCTCGCCCCCGCAGTGCACGGTCGGGATTCTCGAGGCCGAGCTCGCGGGCGATGGCCCGCGCGGTGAGCATATGGTCCCCGGTAATCATCTTCACCCGGATCCCAGCCCGCTGGCAGCTCGCAACCGCCTCGATCGCCTCCTCGCGGGGGGGATCGATGAATCCCACCACACCGAGCAGCACCAGGTCGCGCTCGACCTCGTCTTCCGACAATGTCTGTTGCGCAGCTTTCGCCGTCCTGCAGGCCACGGCCAGGAGCCGCTGTCCCCGTGCCGCGATCTCGTCGATCCGTTGCTGCCACGCAGCCGTGTCGAGCGCTGCGATCCCGGCGCCGCGTAATTCGGCGCGACACATCTCCAGAATGCGTTCGGGCGCACCCTTGACGTAGATGCTGCCGCCATCCGAGGCATCGCAATTGAGCGAAGCCATGTAGCGGCGCTCGGAAGCGAAGGGGATGGCGTCGAGTCGCACTCCGGCACCTCGTTCCCGCTGTGGATCCAGGCCGGCCTTGCAGGCCAGCACGACCAGCGCGGCCTCGGTCGGATCACCCTCCGGCAGCCACTCGTCGTTCACCCGGTGCAGGCTTGCGTCGTTGCACAAGAGTGCGGCCCGCAGCAACGCGATGGCGGCAGGCCGCGACCCGGGCTCGATCTCCCGGCCGGCCACGCGAAATAGCCCCGCGGGACGATAGCCGACGCCTTCGACCTCGATGTCGTCCTCCGCCGTGCGCACCGTCCGCGCGGTCATTTCGTTGCGCGTCAGGGTGCCCGTCTTGTCGGAGCAGATGATGGTGACGGAACCCAGCGTCTCCACCGCCGGCAGGCGGCGGATCACGGCATTGCGCTGCGCCATGCGTTGCACGCCGATGGCCAGCGTGACGGTCATGACCGCAGGCAGGCCCTCAGGGATCGCCGCCACGGCGATCGACACCGCAGCGAAAAACATTTCGCCCCACTCGTGGCCCCAGGCCAGCAGGCCGATGGAAAAGCTGAGCGCCGCGACGAACAGGATGGCGAAGCTCAGCTTGCGCGTGAACACGTCGAGGCGGCGCAACAGTGGCGTCTTGAGCGTTTCCACTTCCGCGAGCAGGCCGCTGATGCGGCCGATCTGCGTGGCGTCGCCGATCGCCACCACCACGCCGCTGGCCTGGCCCGCGGTCACCAGCGTGCCGGCGAACACGAGGTTGCTGCGCTCGCCGATCTCCGCATCCGCGGCGACCGCCTCGAGCTGCTTGTCGACGGGTTCAGACTCCCCGGTCAACGCCGCCTCCTGCGTCTGCAGGCTCTTCATCTGCACGAGCCGCATATCGGCCGGCACACGATCGCCTGCCTCCAGGATCACGACGTCGCCAGGCACCAGCGCATCGGCCGGCACCGTGCGGCGGTCACCGTCCCTGACTACCCGAGCCGTCGCGGCGAGCATGTCGCGCACCGCTGCGAGCGCGCGTTGGGCACGTCCTTCCTGGATGAAACCGATCAGCGCAATCACCACCACGACCGCAAAGATCACGGCGCTGTCGAGCCACTGGCCCAGCAGCAGGGTGATTGTGCCGGCCACCAGCAACAGGTAGATGAAAAGATTGTCGAACTGGCTCAAGAGGCGCGCCAGGGTGTGGCGCTCGGAGCGCGCGGTCAGGCGGTTGGGCCCGTATTCCTGCCGGCGCCGTACGACAGCCTCCTCGCCCAGCCCGACCGCGGGATCGACTTGCAGCGTATCGAGGAGGTCCCGCACGGAGCGGGCATGCCATGCCGGCTGCTCGGATGCCGGCTTGCCGGAGCCGCCATGACCGGGCATCGCCCCACCCCGTGGTATCGCACCCTTCACATCACCAAGCGTAGTGGACGGCCCGCTCTCCGGCTATCGAGTTCAGCGCTTGCGCGCCAGCGTCAGTCCGTCGCCGATGGGCACCAGGGCCAGGTCGATGCGCGGATCGTCCAGGCGCTCGCGATTGAATGCGCGGATCGCCACCGTGTCCGGCGACCGGTCCGTCGGGTCGGCCACCGCACCGTCCCATAGCGTGTTGTCCACTGCGATCAAGCCGCCGGGGCGCAGCAAAGCGAGTGAGCGTTCGAAATAGTCCGGGTAACCTTCCTTGTCAGCGTCGAGGAAGGCGAAGTCATGGCATCCTGCCTGGCCGTCGGCCAGCAGCGCATCCAGGGTCTCCAGGGCCGGCGCGATGCGCAGGTCGATCCGGTCCGATACGCCGGCTTCGTCCCAATAGCGCCGCGCCACCGCCGTGTAGTCCTCGCTGATGTCGCAGGCGACGATTCGACCGTCGGCCGGCATGGCGAGCGCCATCGCCAGGCTGCTGTACCCGGTGAACACCCCCACCTCGATGCAGCGCCGCGCGCCGATCAATTTTAGCAGCATGGCCATGAACTGGCCCTGCTCCGGGGCGATCTGCATGTTGGCGCTGGGGTGTTGTGCAGTTTCGTCGCGCAGGCGCGCGAGCAGCGCGTGCTCCCGCAGCGAAACGGACAACAGGTACGACTGGAGTGCGGGCTCGAGTCCGATGCTTCGATTAGACATGACACAGTTCCCAATTTGACGGTTGCGGTTTGGTTAAACTAGCAGTTGCCACCATATTCTGAACGAGGTAAGGAATGAGCGGGGATCGTCCGCTGCGCCTGCTCCAGCTCACCGACAGCCACCTGCGCGCCGCGCCCGGGGGCACGATCAAGGGCTGGGCCACGCGCGAGTCGTTGCTACTGGCGCTCGACGCCGCGCTCGCGGGTGAGGCGGCGCCGGATGCGATACTCGCGACCGGCGACCTGTCGCAGGACGGCACCCCGGCGTCGTACGCCCACGTGCGCGACATCCTCGGCGCTCCCGGCGTGCCCGTCTACTGCATTCCGGGCAACCACGATCATCCCGACACCATGGCGACCGCCCTGGCCGACGCACCGTTTTACTATTGCGGGGATCATCGCCTGGCCAGCTGGCGACTGGTGATGTTGTCCACCTGGGACGGCGACCGCGGCGGGGGGCGGCTGTCAGACGCGGAACTCGAGCGACTCGACAGGGTGCTGCAGAACGCCGTCGAGCCCAACCTGCTGGTCGTGCTGCATCATCATCCGGTGCCGATGAACTCCTGGCTCGACAAGGTCGGGCTCGACAACGCCGCGGCATTTCTCGAAGTGACCGATCGTTCCGACCGGCTGCGGGGAATCGTCTGGGGGCATGTGCACCAGCCGTATGACGACGTGCGCAGAAAGGTGCGCCTGCTGGCCACGCCGTCCACCTGCTTCCAGTTCGTTTCCGGAGCGACCGACTCCGACGTCGATGCCCACGCCGGGCCGGGATGGCGCTGGCTGGAACTCTGGCCGGACGGCCGCATCGACACCCGCGTCGGGCATGCGCCCAAGCCCGCCCGTTTCGGCGCATGACAAGCGCGCAGCCCGACGAACCCCGCGACGCACTGGTCCGATACTATCGCTGGCTGCGGCAGTACGGCCTCAATGACTCCCACAGCGGCAACGCCTCCGTGCGCGACGGCGACAGGGTCTGGGTGACGCCGTCCGGCTGCAGCGGCGACACGCTGGCGCCCGTCGACCTGCTGCCCTGCCGTGCGGGCGAAGCGCCGCTGGAGGGAGCCTCGCTCGACGCGCCGCTGCACCTGGCCGTTTACGCGGCGAAGCCCGAGGCGGTGGCGGTCTTGCACAGCCACGGGCCGCACAGCATCGCCATGACCCTCGACGGCGCGGATTTCGTCCCGATCGATTTCGAAGGGCGCTATTACTTCCCGCTCGTGCCCGTTCTCGATATTCCGCACGACCTGTACACCACCCGCTCACCCGACGAAGTGGCGGCGGCACTGGCCACCCATCGGATCTGCGTCGTGCGCGGCCACGGCGTCTACGCGGCTGCCGCAAGCATCGATCTGGCCTACAAGTGGACCTGTTCGCTGGAATCCTCGGCGCGTATCGCCTGGCTGGCACGCACCGCAGGCATCGACACCGGGCGCACCGGGTGATGCGCAAAATCATCCTGCCCGCGCTGCTGCTGTTCACGCTGCAGCTGTTCTCGCCGCCGGCGGGCGCCGTGCCGCTGTGGTCCGTAGAGGCGCCGGATGGCTCGAGCACGGTGCTCGTGCTGGGCTCCGTCCACCTGTTGCGGCCGGCGGACCAGCCCCTGCCACCTGCCGTCCATGACGCCTATCGGCGGGCCGAGCGCATCATGGTGGAGCTCGACCCGGCAGAGCTCGAGCCGGCGGCGACCCAGGCCGCCCTGGCGCGCATCGGCATCGCCACGCCGGGCCGCTCCGTGGCCGAATCGCTGCAGCCGGCCGAATGGCGCCGCGCTGAGACACTGGCCAGCGATGCCGGGCTGGACCTCCAGGCCGTGTCGATGATGGAGCCCTGGTTCGCCTCGATCGTCCTCTACACGGACGCCCTCAGAGCCTCGGGCTACGAGGCGGATCTCGGCGTCGACCAGCAGGTCACGGCCTGGGCCCAGCGGGACGGCAAGCCGGTGATCGGGCTGGAAACGCTGGAAGAACAGCTCATGCTGTTCAAGACCCTGGGCGCGGCACGCCAGCGCGAGATCCTGCTCAAGACGCTGGAAGACGCCGCTGCACTGGAAACCGACACCGCCGCCCTCGTGGCGGACTGGCGCGCGGGCGATGCGGGGGCGCTGGCCGCGCGGCTGGCCACGGACTTCGAAGGTTACGAGGATCTGCGCGACAGCATCGTCATTCGACGCAATCGGGCCTGGCTGGCGCCGGTCGAGGGCCTGCTCGCCCTGCCGGGGACGAGCCTCGTGGTCGTCGGCGCGTTGCACGTGGTCGGACCTGACGGTTTGCCGCGGCTGCTTGAGGCGCGCGGGTTCCGGGTGCAAAAGCTCGACGGCCCCTGAGGCCGGCAAGGCGCCAATGCGCCGGCGCCTGCCGGCATCCCTGCGGCCATGCTCAGATTTCGATCATCTCGAAATCTTCCTTGCCGGCACCGCAATCCGGGCAGCGCCAGCTGAGCGGGACGTCGTCCCACTTGGTGCCGGGCTCGATCCCGCCTTCCGGGTCGCCCTCGGCCTCTTCGTAGACATACCCGCAGATCACACACATCCATGCTTTCATCGTTAGCCCGTCGCAGCGATAATCGGAATGGCCGCGAATTCTCGCATGCACAGGCACCCCGACCCAAGCGAATGACTCCGATTCCTCCCACCGTGCTGGTCGTGGCCGGCAACGACCCCTCCGGCGGCGCGGGAATCGCCGCCGACCTCCAGGCGATCAGCGCACTCGGCGCGCACCCGGCGCCGGTCATCACGGCGCTCACGGTGCAGGACACCGTCAATGCCAGCCGCGTCGATGCTGTGGCCGCCGAACTGGTGGCCGCGCAGATGAACGCGGTGCTCGCGGACATTCCGGTGGCCGCCGTGAAGATCGGGCTGCTGGCCACGGCAGCCATCGCCACGGCCGTCGGCGAGGTACTTGCGCGGCATCCCGGCTTGCCGGTCGTGCTGGATCCGGTGCTGGTCGCTGCGGGCGGCGCACGCCTCGCGGAGGACGCGCTGGTGGACGTGATACTCCAGCAACTCTGCCCGCTGACCACGTTGTTGACGCCGAACGCACTCGAGATCCGGCGCCTGGCGCCCGGGCTCGACAGCACGACCGCAAGGGCCGGCGCCCTGCGTGCTGCGGGTTGCGATTTCGTGCTGGCGAAAGGCGGTGACGAGGCGGACACGGGGCGCGGTGAAGTGATGAACACGCTTTACGGGCCCGACGACCCGCAATCATTCCGCTGGCCGCGTCTCGCAGGCAGCTTCCACGGCTCCGGCTGCACGCTTGCCTCCGCCTGTGCCGCCCGCATCGCGCTCGGTGGCACGGTGGAACATGCCGTCGCACAGGCGCAGGCCGACACCCACGGCTGGCTGGAGGCGAGTTTCCGGCCCGGACGCGGGCAACGCGTGCCATGGCGGCGACCCCGGTGACCCGCGCTCGCCCGACACGCCGGCAACGCCGTCGATGAGCCGGCCGTCACTGCCGCCTGGCCTGTACGCGCTCACGGACCCGGACCTGCTGCCGGAAGCCCGGCTCGCGGAAGGTGTCGCGCAGGCCATCGCGGGAGGCGCCCGCATCGTCCAGTTTCGCGACAAGACGGCCAATGCCGGGACCCGACTACGACGTGCTCGAGAGGTCCTCGCAGCCTGCCGCGCCGGGGGCGCCCTGTGCATCGTGAACGACGATGCGGCCCTGGCCGCCGAAATAGATGCGGACGGCGTCCACCTCGGCCGGGAAGACGCGGACCCGCAGCGCGTGAGGGAACTGCTCGGACCGGACAAGCTGATCGGCGTGTCCTGCTACGATCGCCTCGATCTCGCCAGCGCGGCCGTCGAGGCGGACGCCGACTATGTCGCCTTTGGCAGCGTCTGGCCGTCCCTCAGCAAGCCGGGCGCCGTGCGGGCGCCACTGGCCTTGCTGAGGGAAGCCGCGGCTGTGCTGCGCGTTCCCGTCGTCGCCATCGGCGGCATCACGCGCAGTAACGCTGCCGAAACCGTCGCCGCGGGTGCGCATTGCGTGGCGGTGATTCATGATCTTTTCGGCGACCCCGACCCATTGCATGCCGCGCAAGTACTTTCCGCAGCCTGCGAGCGGGGGCGCGCAGCGCTAAAATGATCGTTTTGCCGGGCGGCGCTCCGCGGCCCGGCCCACTGCAGGAGGCCCGCACATCGTGAACCTGTTCCAGGAAGCCCAGCGCTACATCCCAGGCGGCGTCAATTCTCCCGTGCGCGCATTCCGCTCCGTCGGCGGCGACCCGATCTTCATCCGCAAGGCGGCCGGCGCTTACTTCTGGGGAGAGGACGGCCACCGCTACACCGACTACGTGGGCTCATGGGGGCCCATGATCCTCGGCCACGCGCATCCCGACGTCATCGAGGCGGTGCGCACCGCGGCGCTGGATGGCTTGTCTTTCGGCGCGCCGACCGCGATCGAGACGGAACTGGCCAAGCGCGTGTGCGCGATCATGCCGTCGATCGAACTGGTGCGCTTCGTCAGCTCGGGCACCGAGGCGACCATGAGCGCGATCCGCCTGGCGCGCGGTTACACCGGGCGCGACAAGATCGTGAAGTTCGAAGGGTGCTATCACGGCCACTCGGATTCGCTGCTGGTAAAAGCGGGTTCAGGAGCTCTGACGCTGGGTGTTCCGACCTCCCCCGGGGTGCCCGCCTCGCTGGCGCAGCACACCATCACGCTCACCTACAACGATCTCGCGGAGGTGGAGCAGGTGTTCGCCGAGGTGGGGGACGAGATCGCCTGCATCATCGTCGAACCGATCGCCGGCAACATGAACATGGTCCTGCCTGCGCCCGGTTTCCTCGAAGGGCTGCGCGCGGTGTGCGACAAGCACGGCGCATTGCTCATCTTCGACGAGGTAATGACCGGTTTCCGCGTCGCCCTCGGCGGCGTCCAGGCCATCTCGGGCGTGAAGCCGGACCTGACGACACTGGGCAAGATCATCGGCGGCGGCATGCCGGTCGGCGCCTTCGGCGGCAAGCGCGAGGTCATGGAACAGATCGCCCCGCTCGGGCCGGTCTACCAGGCGGGCACCCTGTCGGGGAATCCGGTTGCCATGCATGCCGGCATCGCTACGCTCGACCTGCTGAGCCCGGAGAGCTACGCGAAACTCGGCGCCCGGACGAGCCGACTCGTCGCCGGCGTCCAGGCGGCGGCCGATGCCGCCGGCATTCCGTTCAGCGGTCACTCGGTTGGCGGCATGTTCGGGCTGTTCTTCTCCGGCGACGGCCCTGTCCGCAGCTTCAGCCAGGTCATGGCCTGCGACCAGGACCGCTTCAAAGCGTTCTTCCACGGCATGCTCGAGGAGCAGGTCTACCTTGCGCCGTCGGCGTTCGAGGCTGGGTTCGTCTCGCTCGCGCACAGCGACGAAGACATCGACGC
>CAYTXS010000063.1:8285-10886 GCA_964441585.1 uncultured Thioalkalivibrio sp. | reverse complement strand
CCGTCTCGGCATTGGTCAGGCGCTCCGGCGAGACGCGCCGCTCGGGCCGGGTGTGCGCCTGGACGCGATCGACCGCGGTCTTGCCGTGCCAGCTCAGTGCCGGCGGGTCTTCGCCCTTCGGCCCGCGGTGCAACAGCCAGAGCGTGTGCGTGCCATTGCGCAGCCCCAGCTCGTATCCCTTCTCATCGTCGCCGACCACGGGCGTCACGCCGTTGAACAGCGCCGCGCCTTCCAGGCCCGCGATCTTCAGGTGTCCCTTCACGAAGCGATCCGCATCCAGCTGCCAGGACCAGAGCCACAGCGCCGCGGTCTCCGGATCGGCCGGCGCATCGGGATCGACCGCCGTCTCAGAGTCGGCCGCCGACGCCGGTGACCGCTCCTGCCAGGACAACGATTGCCCGAAAACCGGCACTCCGGCGCCGGCGCGCGGCATCGGGCCCTGCGCCGTTTGCGCGACGATGGCGCGCTGCAGCGCATCGGTCTTGTCGGAGCCCTCGAGCAGGCCGGCCGAGAGCGGCAATGGTCCCAGTTCGAGCACCTGTTCCACGGGGACCAAAATGCCCTCGTCCTGCTCCGCGGGCTCCTCGGCCCACAGAGGCGCAACGATCAGCACCATCAAGAGAGAGCAGACACAGCGAAAGCTTTTCATGAGCGAAATTCCAGGCACTGGCAAAACGAAAGGTGGACGGGACGAGGCGAGCTACGCGAGCCGGGTCACCAGTTCTTCGGCAGACGAGGGTCGTCATTGCCGAAGCGGCGGTAAATTTTACGCCGCTTGTCGCGCTCGATCTCCCGGCGTCGTTCTTCGACGAACTTCCGGTCCCATCGTTCCGCAATCGAAACCGTCACCTGCGCGTACAGGTCGTAAAGACCGGTTTTTTCGAGCAAGGGGCGCAACCCAAGGCCGAGAAACAAAACCAGCAGCAGGTGCCAGATCAACAGCTCGGGAAACGCGATCGCCGTGAGGATTACCAGCCAGACAAGAGCCATGTAGGCGCCCCCTTGCGACCGGACCGTATTCGAACTTTTGTTCCGACATCACGCCCGCAAAGCCTTTTGCGCTGGGATACTGGCAGCAATATTAGCGCCTCCGGCTGTTGTGTGTTCAGCACCTCGCTGCTCAAGCGCTGATTCAGTTGTCACCCGGTGGATGCGGAAACGCATCGATGGGCTGCTCGAAGGCGATCGCCAGCACGCACACCTCTTCGCCGGTGCACAGCGCCTTGTGCGGCAGCTCCGGCGGACCGTAAGCATAGACGCCGGGTTTCATCTCCATCGGATCATGTCCGTCGTAAGTCACGCGAAGCGCGCCCGAGACGAGCACCATGCGTTCAGCCGACGTGTGGGTGTGGCGCGGGACGACCACTCCCGCAGGCACCTTGAAGAAAATATCCGCGTTCTTCCTGGACGGATCGCCATGGAGCACCGCGATCTTGCAGCCTTCCGGCATGAACTCCGGGCAAGGCCCCCACTGCAGCTCCGGATCCCCGTGAGACCAGCTGACGGGCGTCTCGGTTGTTGACGGGTTTGCCATCAACGTACTGGTGCAGCAAAACGCGGTAAGAAATGCTGCGGTGATGCTCTTATGCCAGAGCATTTGATACCTCCGATTTCAGCGCATTAATGTTTCGGGTATAGCACAAAGCCGCATTCGGCACAGGCGCTCGCTGCGGCGCCGCATACAGGTCGTCGAGCACAGGTCCGAAAACAGCATGTCCCGGGGCGCCGCCGGCCTTAGACTGTTGGCATGGAGCTGCAGGATTTCACGCCCCGACAATTTTATCGCGCGCTCGCGAGTCGTGATGCACGCTTCGACGGGAGGTTCTTCGTCGGCGTGACCAGCACCGGCATCTATTGCCGCCCGATCTGCCGCGTGCGCCTGCCGAAACTAGACAACTGCCGTTTCTTCGCCTCGGCATCAGCGACCGGCATCTGCGCCGCCTGTTCCACCGGCAGTTCGGCGTGACACCTACGCAATACTTCCGCACGCAGCGCCTGCTGCTCGCCAAGGCGCTGTTGACCGACACGCAGCTGCCCGTGCTACAGGTCGCCCAGCTGGCCGGCTTTGGTAGCGTCGGGCGTTTTCATCACCACTTCCAGGCCCACTACCGGCTTTCCCCGGCGCGGTTCCGGCGCGCGGCGGGCAGGACCGACGGCACACTGCGTTTTCGCCTCGCCTATCGGCCGCCGTTCGACTGGGAAGGCCTGCTGGGCTATCTGTCGCGGCGCTGCATCGACGGAATCGATAGCGTGGCCGATTGGCGATACCGGCGCACCGTGGCGCTGCACGATGACAAGGGAGATCTGCACGAGGGTTGGTTGATCGTCGCGAAGGTCGAGTCCGACTATGTCCTGGAACTGACGCTTTCCGGCAGCCTGGCTGCGGTGATCCCGGAGTGTCTCGCCCGCGTGCGTGCCATGTTCGACCTCGACGCCGACCCGGAGCGCATCAACGGCGTGCTCGCCGAACTCTCCGCCGATTGCCCCGGTCAGCGTGTGCCGGGAACCTGGGATGGCTTCGAGCTGACCGCCCGCGCCGTGCTGGGACAGTTGGTCAGTGTGCGCGCGGCCACCACGCTGGCCGGACGCGTAGCCGCGCTG
>CAYTXS010000063.1:0-8185 GCA_964441585.1 uncultured Thioalkalivibrio sp. | reverse complement strand
GCGTAGCCGCGCTGCACGAAGTGGCCGCAGCACTGGTGGCCGGCCGCCTCGATCTCGCCCATGGCGCCGACCCGACTCTAGCGCGCGAGACGCTCACGAAGATTCGCGGGATCGGCGACTGGACCTTCAACTACATCGCCATGCGTGCGCTCGGTTGGCCAGACGCCTTCCCGGCCGGCGACCTGGGGGTTCGCAAGGCACTGGGCGGCGCAGCACACCGCGCTGCAGAAGCAAAAGCTGAGCGTTGGCGGCCCTGGCGGGCCTATGCCGTGCTGCACCTCTGGAGGACACTTCAATGAACTGCATCGAAATCGAGACGCCGCTCGGTGCAATGCTGGTTGCCGAGCGAAAAGAAAGCCTGGTCGGGCTATGGTTTCTCGACCAGCGGCATTTCCCGGGGCAAGCTCCCGCTTGGTCGCGGCGCCGATCAAGCCTCCTGGCCGAGGCGGAGGCGCAGGTCGGCGACTACCTCGCCGGCCGACGCGGGACCTTCGACCTGCCGCTCGGGCCGCCGGGCACGGCTTTCCAGCAGGCGGCCTGGCAATGCCTGCTCGAGATTCCCTTTGGCGAATGCCGCAGCTACGGCGAAATCGCGGCACGGCTCGACAAACCCGGCGCAGCCCGGGCGGTCGGGGGTGCTATCGGCCGCAACCCGTTGACGCTGATCGTGCCCTGTCATCGCGTGGTGGGCCGCAATGGCGCCCTGACGGGTTTCGCGGGCGGCACCGATCGCAAGCGGTGGCTCCTTGCGATGGAAAGAGGCGCCACGCTCGATGCCGGCGCCCGAGGGTAGCGACCCGACTGCCGGTAATGCTGCGCCTAGCTGGCAGCACGTTCTGCCGCCGGTTTTCTGGTATGTTCCCGTGAATACTTCTGGCCGATTCCGTGGCATCGAAACGCCCGGCCCATGGCCTGCAGTCCACCCGGTTTCCAGAGGAAGAGCAAACGAATGAGCACTTCGGCGGACAACGATGATGCCCGGCAGATCGGCGCAATCACGCAGACCTACATCGAGGGCGCGCGCAACGGCAGCAGCGATCACCTGCGGCCGATCTTCCATGAACTCGCCACGATCTGTGGCTACGTCGGTCCGGACCTGTTCGCGGGACCCATCGGCATGTTCTACGAATGGCACGACGACAATGGCCCAGCGGCGGACGTCGAGGCAGGCGAACCCCAGATCGACATCGAAGGCACTGCTGCAACCGTGCGACTGGAGATCGACAACTGGACCGGCCATCGCTTCACCGACTTCTTCACGCTGGTGAAGATCGATGCTCGCTGGCAGATCATGAGCAAGGTGTTCTACCTGCATCCGGAGTAATCGCTGCAATTCGAGGAAAGCCCTCAATGATCAGACTCAAGCACCCGGCGCTGCTGCCGATGTTCGCCTGCCTGCTCCTTGCCGCAGGGATTCCTGCCTCAGCAGGAACATTCGAGCCTCCGCCAGGCTGGACGACCGGGCAGATTTCGTTTTTCCCCGCAGATCGCTCCTTGCAGCGCCCGGAAGACGGCGTGGCCCTGCCCGACGGCACGCTGCTGATCGCCGACCAGGTGCACGGTCTTGTTGCGCTGCAGGCCGACGGCAGCACGCGACCGTTCGGCGATTTCAGTGCAGCGGGATACGTGCACGAGCCGCCGACTCGAAGCGCGGGGCCGAACGGGGTGGCGTTCGAGCCGGACGGGATCCACGTGCTCGTGGCCGACATATTCACCGGGGCGATTTACCGCGTCCACACCGGCAACGAGTCCGTCGAGCGGGCCTTCCAGCACGAATTCGGCGCCAATTCGGCCCGGCGCGACAGCAGCGGCGCCCTCTGGTTCAGCCAGTCCACCGAAAACAACGGTCCGGACTCCGAGGCGAGGATGTTCGCGGCCGTCGACATGAAGCCGTCCGATGGTGCTGTCTTCCGGCTGGCGCCGGCGAGCGGCGAGGGACCAGGCGTTACGGCCGAACTGAAGATCTCCGGGCTGGAATTCGCCAATGGCCTGGCGATCGACGAAGTCCGCGGCGAGCTGTACGTGGCGGAAACGATGGCCGATCGCATCCTCGGTTACCGCGTGGATGTGGAGACCGGCGAGCTTACGGATCGTCGCGTGGTCGCCGAGTTGCCGACACCGGACAACATCGAGCTCGATGCCGCCGGGCGGCTGTGGGTCGCCTCGCCGATCGCCAACGCGCTGCTGATCGTCGATCCTGAATCCGGCGAATGGTCGACCGCCTACTACCCGCAAACCGCCGCACACCAGCAGCTGCTGGCCGAATGGCAGCGCCGCACCGAGAGCGGCGAGCCGCAGCTGGAGCTGTTCGGGCCGGACATGTGGTCGCCACTTCCGGGCTTGCTCACCGGGCTGATCCTGACGTCCGAAGGCGGGCCGGTTTATCTCACCGGCCTCGGCGACACGCTCGTGAAACTGGAGGCCGGCCAGGAGTGACGGGGCGCTGTTTCAGTCCGCCACGGCGTAGAGGCGCCACGGATCGGGCACACCCTTGAGCTGGTGCTCCCCGCGGTCCTCGAAGACGAAGCCCGAGCCGCCTGAAAGCTGCTGCACGGTCGAGGACACCATGATCTCGCCCGGTCCCGCTGCGGCCATGATCCGCGCCGCCACATGGACCGCCATGCCGGCGAGGCGCGTGCCCTGCAGTTCGCATTCGCCGGTGTGGATGCCGGCGCGCAATTTCACATCGAGACCGGCGATGGCGGTACTGGCGGCCCGGGCCGCTTCCACGGCGTAGGCCGGCGAGTCGAAGCGGAGGAAGAATCCATCTCCCGCTGTGTCCACCTCGATGCCGTTGAAACGTGAGATTTCCCGGCGCACCCTGAGCCGGAAATCCTCCAGCAACTGCTGCCAGGCAGCATCGCCCATCCGGCCTGCAAGTACCGTCGAGTCCACGATGTCGATGAACAGGAGGGTCGCGAGCACGCGGCGCCCCTTGATCCGCTGGCGGCGCTCGCGCCTGCTGGCGTCGATGCGCATGATCGAGGCGACGCTGCGCGCCATGATTTCCCCATCCGGGTTCCAGACGGTGGCTTCGGCCAGGTAACGATTCGGCGCCGGCTCGCTCGTGACGACCTCGGAACGGACGCGCCGCCCGTCAGGCGGCACCTGCCGCAGGAAGCTGGTCGAGCTGCCGAGCATCATGGTGGTGCTGCCCGGGCGGTGCAGGCTGACGACGCCGGAGAACAGCGTCATGTTGGCCAGCGCCGCGATGGCCTGCGCTGAAACCTGGGGACCAAAAGCGCAGAACCACGGGCTGGCCGGCATGGACAGCGAAGCGCGATCTGATTCGACGTCATGCAGCGAGACGCCATAGAGCGATGCGACCGGCATGTTAATCCGCCCACTCTTGAACTGGCGCATGATCTCCAGCCCTTCCTCGCGCTCCATCAGTTCCACCACCGGGCTGACCACGACCTTGCGCAGGTAGGGATCCGGCGTGTCGTAAACGGGCTCCTGTACCGGGGGCATCTTTTCCGGGGGCGGCGGGGAAGGCGGGTCGATGCGCAACACCGCAGCGTGCAGCGAACCCTGGGCGACATGGCGGCCCTCGGAATCCTCGACCTGCACCACGGCGTTCACGAACAGGTTGCTGCTGCTCACTACCCGCGCGCGGCAAAGCAGGTTGCCGCGTCCTGGCCAGGCGGGGCGAAAGGGATCAAAGTTCAGCCGCAGCGGCAGAACGTCGAAGCCGGCAGGAAGCGCGGTGTTGCAGGCGCCCTCGAGCGCCGCGACCATGGGCGCACTGATTTCCAGCTGGCCGAGCCCGGCGATGCTGGTGTCGTTCGCCGGCATGGCGAGCGTCACCGTGCCCGCCGCCACATGCGTGAGACGATAGCCGAACAGCCGCGCCATCGGGGTCGCCGACAAGAGGCCGCGGCTGTAGGCACGGCAGCGCTCCGTGCCGCTCAGAGCGCCCACCCAGGTCGGCGGCGTGAGGCCGCGCACCGGTTCGTCTGGAATCATTCTGGCTCCTCCCGCAACTCCGCGGGCCGGCCCAGCTTAGTACAGGGGCGAAAGCAGGGCGAGTGGCTCGATGTCCGGATGGCCTGCGGCGCGGCAGGAACCGGGCGAGGAGCAGGCCGGCGGGACCAAGACGGTGTACAGTCCCCTAGAATTACGCCGAGGCTTGCAGACGAGTCGGAACGTGTCGGGCTACCACTACTATTTCATCTCCTCGCCGTTGCATTTCCTGCTCGCCGTCAACATGGCGATCCGTCACGGAGACGCGCGCAGCATTGCCGTGATCTCCTCGCGCATCGAGAGCAACGCGAAACTGCTCGGCGAGGTGATCAGCCGGGACGGGCAGGTCTTTTGCGACGTGCTCACGCTCGAAAGCGGTCCGGGCCGCGGCCAGGGCAGCAAAGCGCGCCAGCGCAAGAAGCGCATGAAGGTCCTGCGCGACTATCTAGCGGAGCGCCCGGCAGCGAAGATCTTCACCGGCAGCGACCGGCACGTCGAATTCCAGTACGCCATGCACGTCGCCCGCCAGCATGAGGCGGCCGTGGAAGGAATCTACCTCGACGACGGCCTGCATACCTATCTCGGGTCACGGCGCATGCACAGCTTCCAGCACAAGTACGGCGATGCGCTGCTGAAGAAGCTCTACTACGGCAGCTGGTGGAAGAACCCGGTGATCCTCGGGACCTCCGGATGGATCTCGGAGGTCTACGCCGTCTTTCCGCAACTCGTCCACCCGGTCTACCGGGAGATGGGCAAGACTGTGCTGCCCTTCGACAGCCGCTACTTCGAAACGCCCGAATTCGAGCACATGTCGCGTGCGCTGGCAGAGGTGGCCGGAATCGACCGGACGGCCCTCGGCGAGATCGATTTCGTGCTGCTTCTGACTCACGAGCAGCACTATGCGGACACGTGGGCGCACACGGAGCGGATGATGCGGATACTCGGCGCACGCTGCCCGCCGGAGCGCATCGCCATCAAGGCCCACCCGCGCTCGCAACTGCTGGCCGAGTTGCGCAACAGATATCCGCGTGCAGTGCATCTCGACAACCGCGTCGGCTTCGAGTTGCTGCTGCCTTTTCTTCGCGAGGACTGCGTGTTCCTCGCGGACATCAGCTCCTCGCTGTTCACCGTGAAGTGGCTGCAGCCGAAGCAGCGCGCGATCGCGATCGAGGTGCCACACCCGACCATCGAGCACTACCGCGGCGAACTGCACGCGCTGTTTCGGAAAATGGACATCGAACAGCTGTCTTACGACGCGCTGGAAAGCGAGTTGTCAAAGGAAACGCCAGGCGGGTAGTCGAGCCCCTGCACTCGCTCGGGACTCGGATGCCGGTTCAGGGGCCATTGGCCCGCTTCAGTCCGTTGGACGCCAGCGTGCGTGCGCCCAGATCCGCTTGAGCTTCGCCACCAGCGGGTGACGCCGGACGCCGCGCGTCCGCCCGATATCGCCCCAGTGCTCGGCACGGAGCCCGTAGGCGGACAACCGCTCGACGAGCGCCTCGACAGAGTCCGTGTCGATGTCGAACTCGATGAACTGTTCGGGACGGTCCGCCATGAACGCGCGTACTTCCGCCAGGTGGGTGTCCCATTCCTCGCGCCAGATCCCGGCCAGCTCATCCGGGGAGCCGATTCCGCGCTGGCGCATGACGCGCTGGGCGAACTCGCCATGGCCATGTTTCAGCCGCGATCGGATCCAGTCCTCGCGGTTGCGGACGTTGAGCAACAGGATGGTGTCGGGGTAATCGCGCATGATCTCCCGGAAATGCCGGATGGGCTGGAAGCTGTCGCGCTCAGTCTGATAGATCAGGTCGGCATAAAAGACGCGATCCTCCATCCCGGCGAAGATCTTGCGCCCCGCCGCGAGATTCTGTTGCATTAGCAGGCCCGCATTGCGACTGCGGCGCAACGGCCGGCGCAACCTGTACTTCACCACCGGGTGACCGGCGCCGCGGAACAATTGTTCCAGGCTGCGCGTGCCGCACTTGTGAAATCCGATCTGCACGACTCTCGGCAGCGTGTCCGTAGGTTTCGTCTGGGCTGTCATACGCTTGATCTCACCTGCTCCCCGATCGTTCATTGCGGTGCCCCTCGCGTATGCGCAGCTGAATACGCCGGATCCATGTACGCAGCCGCGCCGTCCAGCTGTCCTGCTGGTAACGCCCCTTGCTGACATGGCGGATACGGTACACCCCCGGCACGTCGATGGGCTCTCCCCGGGTGCGCAGCAGCCAGCGGAAGGCGCGATCCTCGTGCGCCTTGGCCCAGTGCGCCACCGGCTTCTGGTAAACCCCGAGCTGCGCACAGTAGCCGCAGGCACGGGCCACGTCGCCGTGCGCGATCTGCAACGGCCCGGTGGCGCGATCACGCTGTTGCGGCGCGAATGCAGCGGGATCGATTTCCAGCAGTCCCGGCGCGCCCTTGCCCGCCTCCAGCACGGGATCCCCGGGCTCGAGCACCGCGGAACAGTGCTCGGTGCGCGGGAACACGAGAGTGTCGCGCCGTCCCTCCACGGCATCGGCCAGGCCGTCGAGGCAGCCGGCGCCGAAGATCACGTCGCAGTCCGTGAACCAGACCCAGTCGGCCCGGGTGTTGCGCGCGGCGTGGTTGCGGCCGATGGCGCGCCGGAACAGTTGGTATTTGTCGAGTGCCTGCCAGTTCCAGGTCACGCCGGGCACCTCGATCGCAGCGAAATGATCGAGCAACGCGACGGTGGCAGCGTCCTCCGGAGAGTAGTAGACGGTCATCGTCACCCGGCACCGCTGCGGCGGATGCAGGACCAGCGAACTGAGCTGGTAGGACTGCATGTGCGCATAGCCCCAGCAGTGACTCACGATCTCGATCTCCAGGTGGCCTGTGGCTGCCCTGCGCCCGGACTCCGGCGGAAGGCTCTCGAGAAACCAGCGGGCCGGAACCCATCCGCTCGCAGCCAGCCGCATGAACAGGAGAACGACACGATCGACAATCGACTCGCGCGGTGCACCTGTCATCGTGGTCCATCCTCCGTGGCGCAGGCCAGGCTGAACATATGAATCATTGCGTGAGAGCGTTCCATCGGGGCCTATTGTCACGCGCCGCGCCCGAAAGCCCAAGCCCGCCGGCTCTTGGCTATCATGCCGGGAATCAATGGGCTCGGGCGAAGCAATAGAAAAACGGCCGGGAGATTGCTCTCCCGGCCGCTGTTGGTTCGGTGATGAAGGGTGGGCCCGAAGGCTCACCCGACCACCTTCGGCTTAGTCGATCGCGTCGATGATCGTCTCGCGACCCTCAGGGAACTCCTGCGGGGTCCAGCCGTTCTGGTATGCATGGCCTCTCAGCGCACCTTCGACCGCGGGGTCGGAGGAGGCATGGCAGCTCATGCAGGCCGCAGAATTGACACCCTCGAGGGTGTCGTCCAGCTGGTTGCTGTAGTCGTCATCGCTACCGGCGCCGACCGTCGTGGCCATCGCCTTGGTCGGGTCAGGCAGCACCGCGAAGTCTTCCGTATGGCAGGCCAGACAGGCATTGAGCGCCCGCGGATAGGTCGGCGTAACGAAAGTGTGGTTCTGCTCGACGTCGTCCGAACCAGACACGATGAAGCGTCCATTGCCCGGCCAGTTGTTAAGCAGGTCGTCGCTGCCAGCCCAGGCATAGATGCCGCGGTTCCGGTAAACGACGTACGGCTTGCCGGTGACGCCGGCCGAATGGACGGCGTGCAGCATGGTCTTCATCTCATACGTCTCGCCAACCTGGCCGTCGTATGCCTCGGAGGCATCGACACCCATGCCCACACGAACGTTCTGCTCGTTGGAGGCGGGGTTGTGACAGAGGTTGCACATCTCGACGTTGTCGACACGATTGCCGCCGTGCTGGTACATGGAACCGACATGGCACTTCAGGCACTCGCCGCTGTCGACGACATCGCGACGTTCGACCAGGGGCAGGGCACCGTCACCGATGACCCATTCGCGGGTCGGGGTGAAGGCGCGGACGCGCATGGTGTCGGTCGGGTCGATGACGTTGACAACCCGCGGCTTGCCCTGCAGGGCAACGATACCGCGTTCGGCTTCGACGTCCTCCACCGGGATGGTGGTCGTGGCGACGTTGCCGGAGCAGGTCGTGTTGTCGGTCGTCACATTGACTGACGTCGGCGCGCCCGGTGAGCTTCCCTCTCCAAGGATGGGATCATCGCCCTGGAAGTAGTTGCGCAGCATGCTCAGGTTGCCTTCGCCGTCGGCATGGAACA
>CAYTXS010000062.1:6523-11066 GCA_964441585.1 uncultured Thioalkalivibrio sp. | reverse complement strand
ACCCTTCGATGATGAAGCAATCGCTACAACTCAAACTCGGCCAGCAGCTGACGCTGACGCCCCAGCTGCAGATGGCCATTCGGCTGCTCCAGCTGCCGGTGCTCGATCTGCAGGCCGAACTCCGCGAGGCGCTCGAGAAGAATGTCATGCTCGAGATGGACGACGGCCTGGAACTGGCCCCGGCCAAGGGCGAGCAGAAGACGCCGTCCGACGCGTTGCGCGAGACGTCCGCGGAGCAGTCCGGCGAGAGCGGCACGGATACGCCCGAACGGTTCGATAACGATGTGTCGTACGCCGACGTATCGGATTTCGGCTCGGGCTACAGCGGCTCGGGACAGAGTCGCGACGATGGCGAGGACCAGCGGGATTATGCCGACGTCAGCGGCAGCTCCCTGCGGGACCATCTGATTGCACAGCTGGACGTCGCCTTCCCCGAGGGCGACCGAAAATACATCGCCACGATGCTGGTCGATGCGATCGACGACGACGGTTACCTGACGGAAAGCCTCGAGGACATCTGCAGCAATCTCGCGCCCGAACTGATCACGGACGTGGACGAGGTCGAGCGCGTGCTGGCCTGCGTACAACGCTTCGACCCGCTCGGCGTCGGTGCGCGCGATCTCTCGGAGTGCCTGTTGCTGCAGCTCGCGCCGTTCGCGCCAGACACTCCCGACCTGGATCTGGTGCGACGGCTGGCTGCCGAATGCCTCGCGGAGCTCGGCGAGCAGGATTACGCGACCATACGCCGGCGACTGGGATGCACTGCGGAACAGCTCGAGCACGCGGTGGCCTTGCTGCGCTCGCTGAATCCGCGCCCGGGCGGCGCGGCCGACACGCGTCCGCCGGAGTACATCGTTCCCGACGTTTTCGTGCGGCGCGAAGGGTCCGGGTGGCGGGTCGACGTCAACCCGGCCATCGCGCCACGACTCCGGGTTAACGCAGCCTATGCGGGCAGCCTGGGCCGCGGCGGGGAATACTCGACGCTGCGCACCCAGCTGCAGGAAGCCCGCTGGCTGGTCAAAAGCCTGGAGATCCGCAACGAGACGCTAATCCGCGTAGCGCGCGCGATCGTCTCCCACCAGGAACAGTTTCTCGAACGCGGCGAGGAAGGCATGCGCCCCCTGGTGTTGCGCGAGATCGCCGACGCGCTCGAGCTGCATGAGTCCACCGTGTCCCGGGCCACGACCGGCAAATACATGCACACCCCTCGCGGGGTCTACGAATTCAGGTACTTCTTCTCCAGCCAGGTATCCGGCAGCGACGGGGAGAGCATCTCGTCCACGGCCATCCGCGCCCGGATCCGCAAGCTCATCGCCGACGAGGACCCCGGCAAACCCCTGTCCGACAGCGCCCTCACCCGTGCGCTCGTGCAGGAAGGCGTCGAAGTGGCACGCCGTACAGTGGCCAAGTACCGGGAATCAATGGGATTTCCTTCATCGAACGAACGCCGCCGCGTGACCATCCGCTAGGCCGAAAACCGCTTTCCGCGGCGAAAAATCCTCCCTAGCCAGCAATGGAAGCGAGCCACTAGAATAGGGTTGAAACAAGAGCCGCCGTCCAGACGGTTCCGTCCACTCCGAAGGAGTCCATCATGCAAATCAACTTGACCGGTCACCATGTCGATATCACCGAGCCGTTGCGCGATTACGTGCATAGCAAGATGGACAAGGTCGTCCGGCATTTTGACAACCTGATCGATGTCCACTGCGTGCTGACGGTCGAGAAGCTGCGCCACCAGGCCGAAGCCACGCTTCGTGTCGCGGGCGACACCCTGCATGCGGCGGCGGTCGAGGAAGACATGTACGCCGCGATCGACGGTATGATTGATCGCCTCGACCGCCAGGTTCGTCGCCACAAGGACAAGCTGACGGACCATCACAATGGTGCCGGGCGTCCCCGCAGCGCCTGAGTGCCTGTACATACGCCACCTCGAGCCCCCCGATGACCTTCCAATCGCTCCTGCAGCCTGGCCGCGTGCTTTGCAACGTTGAAGCCCGCAGCAAGAAACACGCTCTGGACGTGCTCAGCGAACTGCTGTCGTCCGCGACCGACATCGACCAGGGCGAGGTATTCCAGAGCCTGATCAAGCGGGAAAAACTCGGTTGCACCGCCATAGAGAACGGCATCGCGATACCCCACGGGCGCCTGCCCGGTCTCGAAGAACCGATCGGGGCGTTCCTGAAGCTGTCACGCCCGGTCGATTTCGACATGCCCGACCGTGAACCCGTCGATCTGATCTTCGGCTTGCTCGTGCCTGCGCCGGCGGAGAACGTCGGCTGCCATCACGAGGAAGTCTCGCTGGTGGCGAGCGCCTTCGGCGACCGCACGCTGGCGACCGCCTTGCGGCGCGCCACGTCCAGCCGGGCGATCTACGAACTGCTGACCGCGCCGGATCCGGCGCGACGAGCCTCCGCGTCATGACCGGCGGGCGCTGACGATGGAGCTCGTGATCGTCAGCGGCCTGTCGGGTTCCGGCAAAAGCGTTGCGTTAGCCATGCTCGAAGATCTCGAGTGGTACACGTTGGACAACGTGCCGGCGCGGATCCTGTCGATGGTGGTCACCGAACTGGTCGAAGGCGACGACGCCAAGTTCAACCGGCTGGCCATCGGCCTCGACACGCGCCCCCGGCCCGAAGACCTGCCGGTGGCCCGCAAGCTCCTGGCTGACCTGCGTGAACGGGGCGTCCACTGCCAGCTCGTGTTCCTGCATGCCACCGAGCCCGTGCTCGTCCAACGCTACCTGGACACGCGGCGCCGGCATCCCCACACCCCCGGGAAGGACAGCGACAGGACGCTGGCGGAAGCGATCCGTTTCGAACAGGACCTGCTCGCACCGCTGGCCGAGTCCGCGGACTTCGTGCTGGATACGAGCACGATGAGTGTCCACGAGCTCCGCGACCTGATGCGCGATCGGGTGGCACAGCAACCCCGCAACCAGGTCTCGCTGCAGTTCGAGTCTTTCGGCTTCCGCCAGGGCATCCCCAAGGATGCGGACTTCGTATTCGATGCGCGTTTCCTGCCGAATCCTTACTGGGAACCGGACCTGCGCGCCTTGACCGGGCGAGAGACCGGCGTGATCGACTTCCTCGCGACTCGCGCCGAAGTCCAGGCCTACCTGGATGACATCGCACGGTTCCTGGGCACCTGGCTGGGCCGGATCGAAGCGGCGAACCGCAGCTACCTGACGGTGGCGATCGGCTGTACCGGCGGACGTCATCGCTCCGTCTACCTGGCCGAACGCCTCGCCGAGCGCTTCCAAGACGAGTTCCCCGGCGTGACTGTAAGACACACCGGACTGGAACGGCTGGCCAGGAGCGCTACGTCACCCGGTTCGCGGAATCCGTAGCCCGGCATCGCGCGAAACCTTGGCCAACATCCTTCCAACCGGGACAAACCGATGAACCGACTGCCTTATTTCATGCTTGCGCTGCTGCTAAGCGCAGTTCTCATGTCGCCCGTGGCGCACGGTTCGCCGCCGGAAGGATCGCCGGCCCCGGATTTCGCGTTGCCCGATCAGGCAGGGGAGGTCCGCCGCCTGGCGGATTACAGCGGCAAGTGGCTGGTGCTGTACTTCTATCCGAAGGACGACACCCCTGGCTGCACGACGCAGGCTTGCGAGTTCCGCGACAACATCTTCGCCTTCCGCAGCAAAGGCGCCGAGATTGTCGGCATCAGCCTGGACGACGTCGAGACGCACGAGGCTTTTGCCGCAAAGCACAGCCTGCCCTTCACGCTGCTGGCAGATGCGGGTGGCGCCACCGCCGAGCAATATGGCGTGTTGCGCAACTTCGGGGTCGTCAAGCTCGCGAGCCGCCAGACTTTCCTCATTTCGCCGGAGGGCGTCGTGGCGCGCCACTACGAAAAGGTCGATGTGAACGAGCACTCCGAGGAAGTCCTGAACGATATCGTCGCGCTCAGCGGCGGCGGCTGATTACCGCTCCGCGGCCCGGCATCGCCCCGTTGCGCCGGAGTTCGCGACACTCTTCGATGTCGTGACCCTTGACCCCCCGCGTCGGCGTTAACTATCGTGCATGCCTGCACCTGACAGGCTGTCGCCCGTGCGCTCCGGAATCCTGAAATTTTTTCCCCTCGTCCACTGGGTGCGTCTGACCACCCGGAAGGACCTGACGGCGGATCTTTTCGCCGGCGCCATCACGACCGTGCTGCTCGTGCCGCAGGGCCTGGCCTACGCGATGATCGCCGGTCTGCCGCCGGTCGTCGGACTGTACGCCTCCATTCTGCCGGCGGTGCTCTACGCCTTGCTCGGCACCAGCCGCGATCTTTCCATCGGCCCCACGTCCATCGCGGCGATCATGGTGGCCGCCGCCATGGCGGGCGCTGGCGCGGGGATCGATCCGGTCGCGGGCGCGGTCATCCTGTCGGCGCTGTCCGGGCTGATTCTGCTCGTCATGGGCATCATCAAGCTCGGTGTCTTCGCCAACCTCCTCAGCCAGCCGGTGCTGACCGGCTTCTCGAGCGGCGCCGCCATCGTCATCATGGCCGACCAGCTGCGCCACTTCGCCGGCATCGAGCTGCCCTCGGG
>CAYTXS010000062.1:0-6423 GCA_964441585.1 uncultured Thioalkalivibrio sp. | reverse complement strand
TCGTCATCATGGCCGACCAGCTGCGCCACTTCGCCGGCATCGAGCTGCCCTCGGGCCTCCAGCCACACGAGATGCTCGCCTACCTGGGAGGCAGGGCGGCGATCCTGAACCCCCAGACGCTGGTGCTCGGCGGCGCTGCACTCGGCTTTTTGCTGCTGACCATCGGCACCGTGCGCGGCGGGCGGCGGCACCATGTCATGTTCGCGCGCTTTTCGCCGGTGATCGTGCTCGCGCTCGGCGCTGCCGCCGTGTGGGGCCTGGGGCTGGAGCGGGTGCCGGTGGTCGGCAGCATCAGTGCCCGCCCGCCGCTGCTGGACATTACCATGCCGGGGGCCGGCGCCTGGGTCGCATTGCTGCCATCGGCCGCACTGATCAGCATCATTGTATTCGTGGAGAGCGTCAGCATAAGCAAGTACCTCGCGGGTCGCCGACGCCAGTCGATCGATGCCGACCAGGAACTCCTCGCACTGGGCAGCGCCAACATAGGCTCCGCCATGTCGGGCGCCCTGCCCGTGGCCGGAAGCTTCAGCCGCAGCATGGTGAATTTCAATTCCGGCGCTCACAGCCAGCTGGCCTCCATATTCCTGGCGCTGTTCACTGCCGCCACGCTACTGTTGTTCACGCCGGCTTTCAGCGGCCTGCCGAAAGCCGTGCTGGCGGCCGTAATCATCGTCGCCGTCGCCGGGCTCGTCGACCTGCGCTCGATCCCCGAGACCTGGCGCTACAGCAAGGCCGACGGAGCCTCCAACCTCGTGACCTTCCTCGGCGTGCTCGCCTATGGCGTCGAGGCGGGGCTCGTGATGGGCGTGCTCCTGTCGGTGCTTCTTTACCTGTGGCGCACGGGACATCCGAACATCGCCATCGTCGGACGACTGCCGCACTCGACCGAGTTCCGCAGCATCGAGCGTCACAAGGTCGAGACCTGGCCCGAGATCCTGCTCGTCCGGGTGGATGAGAATCTCTATTTCGCCAACGTCGGCCACGTGCAGGACATGCTGACCAGGGAATTCCAGAGACGGCCCGGGGTACAACACCTCGTGCTCGTGATGAGCGGCGTGGGCTTCGTCGACTCCAGCGCGCTGAAGGTCCTGCAGGTGGCGATCGATACGCTGCGAGAGGCCGGCGTGACGATCCATCTCGCCGACGTGAAGGGTCCCGTGCTCGACCGCCTGCGCCGTACCCGGATCTTCGAGCACATGGCGCCCGGCCAGGTGTTTCCGACGCCGCAGGCCGCGGTCACCGCGCTGACGAGAGCGGCGGAGCGAGAAAAGGAACTGATCCCGATCTGAAGTGGAAGCAGCGCCCGCTAGGCGGGAACCGGACCCCGCGGCTCGGGGGGCGCCTCGACAGTAAGGATCTTCATCGTATTGGTGCCCCCGGCGACGCCGGCCTCGTGGCCCTCGGTGAGCAGGATGCGGTCCCCCGCGGTGGCGATTCCACGCCCGATGAGCGTCTTGCAGATGGCGGCAAAACTGCCGTCGAGGTCCGCCAGCACATCGAAACTCACCGGGTAGACGCCGCGATACATGGCCACGCGGCGCCGCGTGCTTTCGCTGCGGCTGAAGGCATAGATCGGAATCCCGGAACGGATGCGCGACATCCACAAGGCCGTGCTTCCCGACTCCGTCAGGGCGACGATCGCTTTGACGTCGAGATGGTTGGCCACGTACATGGTCGCCATCGCGATCGCCTCGTCGATGCGCTCGAACACATCGTCCATGCGGTGATGCGAGATCGAGGTCGCGCGCTGCTTCTCCGCCGCCACGCAGGCGCTGGCCATGGCTTCCACCGCTTTCACGGGATAGCGACCGATGGCCGTCTCACCTGACAGCATGACGGCGTCCGTGCCGTCGATGACGGCGTTGGCGACGTCGGACACCTCGGCACGCGTGGGAATCCGCTCGTGGATCATGGATTCCATCATCTGCGTCGCGGTGATCACCACGCGATTCATGGCGCGCGCGACGCGGATGATGTTCTTCTGCACCCCGGGGACCTCGGCGAAGCCGATCTCCACCCCGAGATCGCCACGCGCGACCATCACGACGTCGCTGGCGCGCACGATCGCGGCGATGTTCTCCACTGCCTCGGCGCGCTCGATCTTCGCCACCAGCAGCGCCCGTCCCCCGGCGGCATGCAAAAGGCTGCGCGTCTCTTCCATGTCCTCCGCATCGCGCGGGAAAGAGACCGCAAGGAAGTCGAGCCCCAGCTCGGCCGCGGTAAGGATATCCTCGCGGTCCTTGTCGGTCAGCGCCCCGGCGGAGAGTCCGCCGCCGAGACGGTTGATGCCTTTGTGGTCCGACAGAATCCCCCCGGCGCGCACGCGGCAAGACACACGGGAGCCCGCCACCTCTTCGACTTCCAGGGTGATCGCCCCGTCGTTCAGCAGCAGCACGTCCCCGGGGCGGACGTCCGCGGGCAGGGCCTTGTAGGCAAGACCGACCGCATGCTCGTCACCGGCGTCGGGTGCAAGCGAGGCGTCGAGGGCAAAAGGCGCGCCTTCGCGCAGTTCCACGGAGCCGCCACGGAAACACTCCACGCGAATTTTCGGCCCCTGCAGGTCGCCGAGTATCGCGACGTCCCGCCCGACCTGCTCCGCGGCTGCGCGGATGGCTTCGACGCGTTGCCTGCGCTCCACGTTGCTGCCGTGCGAGAAATTGATGCGCGCGACATCGACGCCGGCCCGCAGCAGCGCCTCGAGCACACCGGGCGCATCCGTGGCCGGGCCCAGTGTCGCGACGATCTTGGTGCGCTTGGCCAAGGGGCGGGCCTAACCGCGCGCCCGCGCTTCGAGCATGGCCACCGCAGGCAAGGTGCGTCCCTCGAGAAACTCGAGAAAAGCGCCGCCGCCCGTGGATACGTAAGAAACCTTGTCGGACAAGCCGAAAGCATCCAGTGCGGCCAGCGTGTCGCCCCCGCCCGCGATGGAATACGCCTTGCTGGCCGCGACCGCCTCGGCCAGCGCACGCGTTCCCGCGGCGAAACGTTCATCCTCGAACACGCCTACCGGCCCGTTCCAGACGATCGTTCCCGCCTTGGCAAGGACGGCGGCATAGGCTGCGGACGTGTCGGGACCAACATCGAGAATCATGTCGGCCTCGCCGACCTCGGACACCGGCAGTGTGCGCGCGCCATGATGCGATTCCAGCCCTCCCGCCACGACGACGTCGATGGGCAGGGGGACGGCGGCGCCGCGCGCGGCCGCCTTGGCCACCAGCCCGCGCGTTTCCTCGAGCAAGTCGGGTTCATAGAGCGACTTGCCTACGGGGTGGCCGGCAGCCGCGATGAAGTTGTTGGCGATCCCGCCTCCCACGATCAGCTGGTCGACCCTGTCGAGCAGCGTGTCGAGCACGCTCAGCTTCGTCGATACCTTGGAACCGCCGACGATGGCCACCAGCGGACGGGCCGGTTCATGCAGGGCCCGGCCGAGCGCCTCGAGTTCGTCGACGAGCAGCGGCCCCGCACAGGCGACCGGCGCATAGCGGGCCACGCCGTGGGTGCTCGCCTGGGCGCGGTGCGCCGTGCCGAACGCGTCCATCACAAACACGTCGCACAGCGCGGCCATACGCCTGGCCAGTCCCTCGTCGTCGCTTTTCTCTCCCGCGTTGAAGCGCACGTTTTCGCACAGCACGACCTCACCGGGGGAAAGATCGATACCGTTCAGCCAGTCACGCTCCAGCCGCACCGGACCCGGCAACAGCTCGGCGAGCCGGGTGGCCACCGGCGCCAGCGAGAAACGCGGATCAAAGCCGCCTTCCGCAGGCCTGCCGAGATGCGACATCAACATCACTGCCGCGCCCTTCTTTAGCGCGAGACGAATGGTCGGCAAGGCCGCCCGGATGCGGGCATCGCTGCTGACACGGCCGTTCTCGAGCGGGACGTTCAGGTCCTCCCGCAACAACACCCGCCGCCCTTCCAGGTCCAGGTTCTGCATGCGGATGACTTGCATGTCGGCGTCCTACTTCGCGTTGACGAACGCCAGCGTCGTGTCGAGCATGCGATTGGAGAATCCCCACTCGTTGTCATACCAGGCACACAGCTTCACCAGCCGGTTATCGATGACACGCGTCAGCGAGGCTTCATAGATCGACGAACGCGGATCGTGGTTGAAGTCGATCGAGACCAGCGGCTCGCGATTGAAGCCGAGGATGTTCTTCAGCCGGCCCTGAGATGCCTTCTCGAGCACCTCGTCGATCTCTTCGCGACTCGTGTCGCGCGCAGCCTGGAAAGTCAGGTCCACCATCGAGACGTTGATGGTCGGCACGCGAATGGCGAAACCGTCGAGCTTGCCCGCGATCTCCGGCAGCACCAGGCCCACGGCCGCGGCCGCGCCGGTCTTGGTCGGGATCATGGACATCGCTGCAGCGCGAGCGCGGCGCAGGTCCGAATGGTAAACGTCGGTCAGCACCTGGTCGTTGGTGTAGGCGTGGATCGTCGTCATCAGTCCGCTCACCACCCCGATGGCCTGGTGCAGTGGCTGCACCAGCGGCGCCAGGCAATTCGTGGTGCAGGAAGCGTTCGAAATGACCTCGTCACTGGCCTTTAGCGTCTCGTGGTTGACGCCGTAGACGATGGTGGCGTCGACGTCCTTGCCGCCCGGTGCAGAGATGATGACCTTCTTCGCGCCCGCCTGCAGGTGCGCCGAAGCTTTCTCCTTGCTCGTGAACAGTCCGGTGCACTCGAGCACGACCTCCACACCGAGTTCCTTCCAGGGCAGGTTGGCCGGATTGCGCTCGGAGAGCACCCGAATCCGGTCCCCGTTGACCACCAGGCTGTCGCCGTCGACCTCGACCTGGCCGTTGAACCTGCCGTGGGCAGTGTCGTAGCGGGTCAGGTGAGCATTGGTCTGCGCGTCGCCGAGGTCATTGATCGCGACGATGGAAATCTCGCCGGTGCGACCGGATTCGTAAAGGCCCCGGAGGATGTTCCTGCCGATACGCCCGTAACCGTTGATGCCAACCTTGATCGCCATTGCTGTTCTCCTTGACTGCCGCCCGGGCCCGCCGCCCGGAGCGCGAAATTAAAGCGGGTGAAACTAGAGTAGCTTGCGGAGCCGTTCGGCGACGGCCTCCGGGGTGAAGCCGAAATGCTCGAACAGCGTCGACGCAGGGGCCGATTCGCCGAAACGATCCATCGCCACGATGTCGCCGGCGGGTCCGACGAGGGGATACCAGCTGTCCGGTACGCCGGCCTCCACGGCGAGCCGGGCGGTGATGAACGGCGGCAGGACCGCGTCGCGCCATGCCGCATCCTGCGCCCGGAACAGTTCAATGCAGGGCATGGAAACCACGCGCACGGCGATCCCTTCCCTGGCAAGCACGGCGGCCGCCTGCATCGCCAGCTCCACTTCGGATCCCGTGGCCATCAACAGTGCGGCGGGCGTGCCTTCAGGCTCATGCAGGACGTAGCCGCCGCGGCCGATGGCCTCGAGCGTCGCCGCGTCGCGAGTTTGTGCCGGCAAATTCTGCCTGGACAGGGCGAGCACCGTCGGATGTGACGTGCTCTCGAGCGCATCGCGCCACGCGACCGCGGTCTCCGCGACGTCACATGGCCGCCACACCCGCAGCCCCGGAATCAGGCGCAGGCTGGCGAGGTGTTCGATCGGTTGATGGGTCGGGCCGTCCTCCCCGAGACCGATCGAGTCGTGGGTGTACACCAGCGTCACCGGCTGGTGCATCAGGGCGGCCATGCGCACCGCATTACGGGCGTAGTCGGAGAACACCAGGAAGGTGCCGCCGTAGGGCCGGAAACCGCCGTGCAGGGACAACCCGGTGAGCATCGCCGTCATGCCGAACTCGCGCACCCCGAAATGCAGGTAATTGCCGGCGAAATCACCCGCGGCGATGCGCACGCTGCCCTTGAAAAACGTGTTGTTGGAGCCGCTCAGGTCCGCGGAGCCGCCGATCAGCTCGGGCAACAGCGGACCGAAACCGTCCAGCGACTGCTCGGAAGCCTTGCGGGTCGCGACCTTGGCGCCGCTCGCCGCGAGCGCCCCGACGACCTCGTCGGCCGCTTTGTCCCACCCCGCCGGCAGCTCGCCGGCCAGGCGCCGGGTCAACTCCGCGTGCTGCGCAGGATACTCTCGCGCGTAAGCGTCGAGCCGCTGCCGCCAGGCTTCTTCAAGCGCCGCGCCGCGTTCCCGGGCATCCCAGCCGGCGCGTATCTCGTCGGGTATGACGAACGGCGCA
The DNA here is from genome assembly GCA_964441585.1 of uncultured Thioalkalivibrio sp. GTDB lineage: Bacteria > Pseudomonadota > Gammaproteobacteria > Steroidobacterales > XN24 > XN24. The sequence goes on along the minus strand of CAYTXS010000062.1, from coordinate 235 downwards.
TGCGGCCAGCCGATGTTCTCCCGGGTCCGCGCGACCTCCTCCGGGCCGAGCGCCGCACCGTGGGTGGCCTCGGTGCCCTGCTTGTTCGGCGAGCCCCAGCCGATCACGGTGCGACAGCAGATCAGCGTCGGCCGCCCGGTCTCGCTGCGGGCAGTCTCGACGGCCGCCCTGATCGCCGCCGGATCGTGGCCATCGACCGCCGGCACCACGTGCCAGCCGTAGGCGGCGAAACGCG
>CAYTXS010000061.1:3601-11139 GCA_964441585.1 uncultured Thioalkalivibrio sp. | reverse complement strand
TGTCCGGGGCGTCCTTGTTGACGGGGTACTCGGGCAGCAGCGCCTTGACGAGGTCCCCGCCGCGCAGGGAGATCTCGATATCGAGCACATCGGTGCGAACCTGGATGCGGCGCTCGCCAGGGACGGAAGCGTCACTTCTATCAGCCAGCGCGTCCGCGCCGGTCCCCGGCGGCAGCGGGATGGACTCATCGGCCGGCGCGGCCCCGACTGTCGCCTCGGTGGGCAGCGCCGGCGCATCCAGGTCCAGCCGCTCGTCGGGCGCGGTCGCGGTCGAGGCCGGGGACTGTTCGGGGTCCGGGCGCTGGAACTGGACGAAGGCGGTGTAATTCAACCAGACGATGAGCGCCAGGGCGATCCAGAGAAAGACACGCTGGTTATCCATGGGTGCCCCGGAAACTTCCGGCGGACGGACTCTGCGGCGGAACCGGATCGTATCCATGGCCACCCCAGGGGTGGCAGCGGCCGATACGACGTGCTGCCAGCCAGCCGCCCCGCAGGATGCCATGGTCACGAATCGCATGGATGGCGTAGCTCGAGCACGTCGGGTCGAAGCGGCAATGACCGCCCAGCAGAGGGCTGATCAGCAGCTGGTAGCCGCGAATCAGGAAGATCGCGATGCGTCGCATAAGCGGACCGTCCGTTCTAACAAGGTGTCGATGCTGTTGGTAAGCGCGGCATTATCGCAGCCAGCGGCGCCGGGTCGTGCCATGACGACGATGTCGAGCTTGCCGTAGTCTGCACCGTGTTTGCGAAAGGATTCTCTCACGAGACGCTTGATCCGGTTGCGTTGTACGGCCGATTTCGAGACTTTCTTCGACACCGCGAGGCCGAGCCGTGCGGAAGGGCCGGGACCGCTTGCAGCGATGACCGTGAAACATGCGTCGCCGCGGCGGCGCCCGGTCCTGAACACGCGGGTGAACTGTTCTGGCTTAAGCAGTCGCCGGGTCCGGGTGAACGCCAGCGACGGCATGGGATCGACTGCTCGGTGCCCAGCAGGCGGACCCGCAGCCGGAGTCTCAGACTGCGAGGCGGGCGCGGCCCTTGGCGCGCCGGCGGGACAGCACCAGCCGACCATTCTTGGTCGCCATGCGGGCACGGAATCCGTGCGTCCGTTTCCGTCGCAGATTGCTCGGTTGATAGGTGCGTTTCATCGTACTGTTTCCGTCCGAGAGGGGGCCGTTGGCAGCTCGGTCCGAGTCCCGCCAAAAAGACGGGGAATCGTACGTGCGCCTCGTCGGGGTGTCAACCGGATTACACCGTCAGCCGGGCGGCTGCCGGCCTGTGGATAACCCGGGCGCGGCAAGATAGACTGCAGAGCCTCCCGGAATCCGATGAACGCAGGACGCAACGTGGCGGCCGTCTGGCACCAATGTCTCAACAGGCTTCGCAGTGAACTGTCTCCGGACCAGTTCAACACTTACGTCGCGCCCTTGCAGGCCGTGAGCGACGGAGAGGCCCTGCGCCTGCTCGCCCCGAACCCTTATGTAGTGGCGTGGTTGCGACAGAATTGCCTGGCGCGGATCCGCGAACTCACCGGCGAAGAAAGCGGCGAGCGGCGCCCGTTCGAGGTCTCCATCGATGTCGGCACCCGCGTGGGCGGCAACACGGCCCCGCTGGTGGCGCCGGTGCGGCCGGCCACGCCGGCGGGCCGCAACTCACCGGCGCCGCCGACGGATTTCGTCACCGGCGCGCGGCTGAACCCGGATTTCACCTTCGAAAGCTTCGTGGAGGGCAAGAGCAATCAACTGGCCCGCGCCGGCGCCTTCCAGGTCGCCGTCAATCCCGGCGGCTCCTACAATCCCCTTTTCCTTTATGGAGGAGTGGGGCTGGGCAAGACCCACCTCATGCATGCCATTGGCAACAGCATCCTGCGGGAGAACCCCGGCGCGCGCGTGGCGTACGTCCATTCGGAGCGCTTCGTCAGCGACATGGTCCGGGCGCTGCAGAACAACCGCATCGACGAGTTCAAGCGCAGCTACCGTTCGCTGAATGCGCTGCTGATCGACGACATCCAGTTCTTTGCCGGAAAGGAACGCTCCCAGGAGGAATTCTTCCACACGTTCAACGCCTTGTTCGAAGAACGCCAGCAGATCGTGTTGTCCTGCGACCGCTATCCGAAGGAGGTGGATGGTCTCGAGGATCGCCTGAAGACGCGCTTCGGGTGGGGACTGACCGTGGCGATCGAAGCGCCGGAGCTCGAGACGAGTGTCGCCATCCTCATGAAGAAAGCCAGTTTCGAAGGCGTCACCCTGCCCTCGGAAGTCGCGTTCCTTATCGCCAAGCGGATCCGCTCCAATGTCCGGGAACTCGAGGGCGCATTGCGACGCGTGATCGCGACATCACGTTTCCTCGATCGCGAAATCACCATGGATTTCGCGAAGAAAGCGCTCGGCGACCTTTTGTCGCTGCAGGACCGTCTCGTTACCATCGAGAACATCCAGAAGACCGTGGCCCAGTACTACAAGATCAGGGTGGCCGACCTCATGTCGAAGCGCCGCAACCGCGCGGTCGCAAGGCCGCGCCAGGTCGCGATGTCGCTGGCGAAAGAGCTCACCGAACGGAGCTATCCGGAGATCGGCGACGCTTTTGGCGGCAAGGACCACACGACGGTGTTGCACGCCTGCAAAAGAATCAAGGATTTACGTGAAACCGACATGCGAATGCGCGAAGATTACGCAAACCTGTTGAGAACCTTGACGGCTTGATGTGGACAGTATGTGGATAACTTCAGCGAAAAAAGATGTCCACAGTTCATCCACAGGATGACAAAGGTTTCCGACGCGAGGTGGACACAAGGTTTTACTTGTCACAATATATTGAAATTATTGATAATAAATGAGTTATCCACAAGAAAGAAGCTCGGTTAACAGTAACAACAATAAACTCTTTATAAACCATCTAATTTAATTGCCTACAGGTGGACCGATGAAGTTCAGCGCCCCCAGAGAGACCTTGCTCGAACCGCTCCAGGCCGTCATCGGTGTGGTCGAAAGACGACAGACCATGCCGGTACTGGCCAATATCCTTCTGGTTGCAAAAGAAGGCGCCGGTCTCGCCGTGACGGCCACCGACCTGGAGGTCGAGCTGGTCGCTTCCGTGGAGGTGACGGTCGACAAAGGCGGCGAGATCACGGTTCCGGGACGAAAGCTGCTGGACATCTGTCGGGCTTTACCGGATGGAGCTTCCGTGGTGTTCAGCCTTTCCGGCGACAAGGTGACGGTCCGCTCCGGGAGGAGCCGGTTCACGTTGTCTACATTGCCGTCCGAGGAATTTCCCACGGTCGAGGACATCAACGCGCAGCAGAAAGTCGTTCTCCCGCAGGCGCAGCTGCGACGTCTTATCGAGAAAACGCAATTTTCGATGGCGAACCAGGACGTCCGCTATTACCTGAACGGCATGCTGCTGGAGATCGCGGGGCCGATCGTGCGAAGCGTCGCGACGGACGGGCACCGGCTCGCACTGTGTGAATTGACGGTGGCCGATGCGGATTCGACACCGCAACAGGTCATCCTGCCGCGCAAAGGTGTGCTCGAGTTGCAGCGGCTGATCCGCGAGGACGGCGAATGCACCCTGGAGATCGGGACGAATCATCTGCGAGTGGCCCTCGGTGGCATCCGCCTGACGTCGAAACTCATCGACGGCCGATTCCCCGATTACGATCGCGTGATCCCGAAGCAGAGTGAAGCGCCGATGCTTGCGGATCGGGTGTTGCTGGCGGATGGTCTCAACCGGATCAGAATCCTTGCGAACGAGAAATACAAGGGTGTGCGCGTCGAATTGAAAGCCGGCAGCGTGATCGTGCAGGCGCACAATCCCGAGCAGGAAGAAGCGGAAGAAGAGATCGAGGTGCAGTACGAAGGCCCGGAGATGCAAATCGGGTTCAACGTTGAATACCTCATTGCGGCCTTGCGCGCCCTTGATGCGGAGTCGGTTCGGCTCGAGTTCCGGGATTCCGCGAGCAGTTGCCTGATCCAGGACCCGGAGCGGCGAGACTGCAAATACGTGGTGATGCCGATGCGGCTCTAGTCTGCGCGATGGGGCTGAAGCGCCTCTCGATCAGCGGATTCCGATGTTTCGACCGGGTGGACCTCGAGCCGACAACGGGCGTCAATGTCGTTGTTGGGCCGAATGCCTCGGGCAAGACCAGCCTGCTGGAGGCCATTTTCCTGCTTGGGAGGGGGCGCTCTTTCAGGGCCGCGCGGAAACAGGCAATGATCCGGGAAACGGCGACGGAGTTGCAGATCGTTGGCAAGCTCGGCGACGGCCGATCCATGGGCATCGAGGTCGGCAAGGACGGGTGGACTGCCCGGGCCGGCGGTGAGCCGATCACCCAACTGGCGGAGTTGGCCGGGCTTTTGCCGGTCCAGGTGATGGATCCGGAGATTCACCGGCTGGTCCAGGAGGGGCCGGGAGAGCGGCGACGTTACATCGACTGGGCGACGTTCCACGTGGAACACGAGTTTCTCGAAACCTGGCGAAAGTATCAACGAGCATTGCGACAACGAAACGCGGCATTGCGGTCGCGACAGCCGGATCCAATGATCCAGGCTTGGGAACAGGCGCTCGGAGAGAGCGGCGCGACGCTGGATCGTTTCCGCGCCGAAGCGGTCGCGCAACTGGCAGCGCCGGTCAGCGCTGCTGCGGAACGCCTCCTGGGAACGCCCCTTGGACTGGAATATCGTCCCGGCCAACCGTCCGACACGTCTCTCGCATCGGCGTTGGCCGAACATCGCGAGCGAGATCGCAAAGCAGGGACGACGCAGATCGGCCCGCATCGTGCCGAACTGTCGTTGCGACTGGATGGCCACAAGGCACGCGGGTGGGTATCCAGAGGACAGCAAAAGCTTGTCGCGGCTGCGCTGGTTCTGGGGCAGGCGCAGCTCCTGGCGCCTTATTGGGCTGACCGCGGGATCTTGCTCGTCGACGATCCTGCTGCCGAACTCGATGCGGATCGCTGCGAGCGGTTGCTGTCCGTTATCGGAGAGATGCCGTTCCAGGTTTTCGTAACCTCTCTCGATCCACGGAGCTTGCCGGGGATGGTGCCCGACGCCATGTTCCACGTGGAACAGGGAAAGGCCGCGCGGATGGTATAATCTCCTGATTTCGCGGAATCCTTACACATCATGACCGATAGCCCGACTTATGACTCCAGGAACATCAAGGTTCTGAAAGGCCTGGATGCCGTCCGGAAGCGCCCTGGCATGTATATCGGGGACACGGATGACGGCACTGGCTTGCACCACATGGTGTTCGAGGTGGTCGACAATTCCATCGACGAGGCCCTGGCCGGCCATTGTTCGACGGTCAGGGTCGTCATTCACGCCGACGAGTCGGTCACCGTGTCGGACGACGGTCGCGGCGTGCCGGTGGACCTGCATCCGGATGAGGGCCGCTCGGCCGCCGAAGTCATCATGACCGTGTTGCACGCCGGCGGTAAGTTCGACGACAACTCCTACAAGGTGTCCGGTGGGCTGCATGGCGTCGGCGTATCCGTCGTCAACGCATTGTCCGAACATCTTGATCTCACCATCTACAGAGAAGGCCGCATCCATCAGCAGGAATATGCGATGGGCAAGCCCCTGTATGACCTGAAGGTGCTCGGTGAGACCCAGCGGACCGGGACGGTGATCCGCTTCAAACCGAGTGCAGATGTGTTTTCGAACATCGATTTCCATTACGACATTCTCGCCAAGCGCCTGCGCGAGCTGTCTTTCCTGAACTCCGGCGTACGGATCGTGCTGCAGGACGAGCGGGACGGCCAGGAGGACGTGTTCGAATACGAAGGCGGGATTCGCGCTTTCGTCGAGCATCTCAACCGGAACAAGACCCCGATTCACCCCAATGCGTTTTATTGCCAGGCGGAGCGGGACGGGGTGGTCGTAGAGGTCGCGATGCAATGGAACGACTCCTACCAGGAAAGCATGTTCTGCTTCACCAACAATATTCCCCAACGCGACGGCGGCACTCACCTGGCCGGCTTCCGCAGTGCTTTGACCCGGACGTTGAATGGCTATATCGAGCGGGAAAACATCGCCCGGAAGGAAAAGGTCAGCACGACCGGTGATGATGCGCGCGAGGGCATGACAGCCGTGCTGTCGGTGAAGGTGCCGGATCCGAAATTCTCCTCGCAGACCAAGGACAAACTCGTGTCCTCGGAAGTGAAATCGATCGTCGAGTCGCTGATGGCGGAAAAACTCGAAGAGTTCCTGCTGGAGAAGCCGACGGATGCGAAGGCCATCGTCGGCAAGCTGATCGACGCAGCGCGGGCTCGGGAGGCCGCCCGCAAGGCGCGCGAAATGACTCGTCGCAAAGGGGCGCTCGATATTGCCGGCCTGCCCGGCAAGCTGGCCGACTGCCAGGAGAAAGACCCCGCGCTCTCCGAGCTCTTCCTGGTCGAGGGCGACTCAGCCGGCGGCTCGGCCAAGCAGGGCCGAGACCGGCGCACCCAGGCGATTCTCCCCCTGAAAGGGAAGATATTGAACGTCGAGAAGGCGCGTTTCGACAAGATGCTGTCGTCGGCGGAAGTCGGCACGCTGATCACGGCGCTCGGCTGCGGCATCGGTCGGGAAGAGTTCAACATCGACAAGCTGCGCTACCACCGGATCATCATCATGACCGACGCGGACGTCGATGGCTCGCATATCCGCACCCTGCTTTTGACCTTCTTCTATCGCCAGATGCCGGAGCTGATCGAGCGCGGCTACATCTATATCGCGCAGCCGCCCCTGTACAAGATCAAGAAGGGCAAGCAGGAACATTATGTAAAAGATGATGCGGAGCTCAATGCCTATCTGTCGAGCCTCGCGCTCGATGGCGCCGCGTTATACGTGACTCCTGAAGCACCGCCGTTACAGGGCCCGGGGCTCGAGACGCTCATCCGGAAATATACCGAGGTCATGGCGATCATTAATCGCCTCGGCCGACGCTACGACGAGCGCGTGCTCGAGCAGCTACTTTACAGCGCACCGCTTGAGGTATCGGACCTCGATGATACGGACCGTGTGGAAGCCTGGATGGCCACCCTGGCGGGGCGCCTCAAAGGTGCGCCGGAAGCGCCGCGTTACACCCTTTCACTGGTACAAAACGCGAACCAGCCGGGATGGGAGATACAGGTCGCGCGCCGTCACCATGGGGTCGACACCGTGCGGGTCTGGCAGCGTGATTTCTTCGAGTCGGCAGAATATCGCCGCATCGCCGGACTCGGCGCCGAACTCGCCGACCTGGTCGGCGAAGGCGCGTACGTGATGCGCGGGGAGAAGCGCCAATCGGTGCAAAGCTTCCGCGAAGCCGTCGAATGGCTCATGGGAGAAGCGCGCAAGGGGCAGGCCATCCAGCGATACAAGGGGCTCGGCGAAATGAACCCCGGGCAACTCTGGGACACCACGGTCAACCCGGAGACGCGCCGGCTGATGCAGGTGCGCATCGAGGACGCGGTGGCCGCCGATGACATCTTCACCACGCTGATGGGCGATCACGTGGAGCCGCGGCGCGAGTTCATCGAAAAGAATGCGTTGACGGTCGCCAACCTCGACGTGTGA
>CAYTXS010000061.1:0-3501 GCA_964441585.1 uncultured Thioalkalivibrio sp. | reverse complement strand
GCGGCGCGAGTTCATCGAAAAGAATGCGTTGACGGTCGCCAACCTCGACGTGTGAGCCGAGGCACGCTGCCGACCCGGCCCCAGGCCCATGCGCGCTTAGCGACCGTTACGCCTGATTCCCGTACCACCAGCCGGTGATTCCATAGCGGAAACTCTTGGCCCAGGGCATGACCTGGGTAACGAAATGAGGCGTCGGCACCTTGAAAAGGCTGAGGGAATTCCAACGCGGCACTAAGGTTTCCGCCACTTGTCCGTCCGCGCCGGGAAATTGCAGCAGCCCGCCCCAGTCCGGCTGCCAGTCTTTGGACAAGTTGAGGACGTAGGCATAGCGGCGACCTTCCTCGTCCTGGCTGTCGTCGTGTTGCCGCAGGAAATGTCCCGGCCGGTAGCGGGTCGCTTGTGCCCCGACGAGTTTGAGCTGCGAGTTGCCGGTCAATGACCTGATGAATTGCAGGAATTGCGGGGTGTTGAAAAATCCCAACACCTGGTGGGTGGGGAACTCAGGAGCGCCGCCCGCCTTGAGCGCCTTGACCATCTGGTAGCGGTCATAAACAAAGTGAAACCCTTCACGGGCGGTCTGCCCGGAGGTCTTGATGATCGCCTGGTCTTCATCACTACCGGGTTGCGCAGGACGCTCCGCTTCGCCGCGTACCGCTGTCGCCCACGGTACGTCATTGGCCAGTGACTGCCACAGCCACTCGGCTGCTTCGGGCTGAAGGAAATCGGGGATTTGAATCCGGCCAGTCTCCCGTAGCTTCAGCCGCCAGGGTTCAAAATCCAAGGCGTTATTGATCATCCTGACTGCCGCTCCAAAGGGTGCCTGGCTCGGCAATGATTATATTGCACCGGCCTCAACGCCGGTACTTGCGCAGAGACAAACGTAGGCCCGTGCCACGCTCCACGAGACTGGCCGGACCCATCGTCTCATCCTTCGCGCGTGACTATTGGTTTGCTCACCGCCTTCGGACGCGCCGAAGACTCGCTGGAGGTGCGGAGACCCGTCCGAATATTCGATTTAAGTCACTTGATTGCGTGTATACGTGACGTGTTCGCCGAAGTTAGTCGCTTCGCATACTGTATACAATTATTCCGCGAGTCGCCGGGAAGCTGTGTGCTATGCCTGGCGTGCCGGGCTGATGCGCTCGATGGTCGTTTCGATCCACTCCCGTCCGATGCGCGTTATCTCTTCCTTGGAATGGTCGGACGTGTCGATCGGCGGGCCGATCACGACCTTGATCGTGCCCGGCCGCTTGAGCAGGCTTCGCCGCGGCCAGAAATCGCCGGCGTTGTGGGCTACCGGCAGAACCGGAACGCCCGCCCGCTTCGCCAGTACGGCGCCGCTGATGCCGAACCGTCGTTCCTGGCCTGGCAGCACCCGTGTGCCCTCGGGGTAAATCACCACGAACAGGCCTTCGGCCAGCCGGCGCTGGCCCTGCTCGATGACCTGCCGCACCGCAGTGCGGCCCGCCTGCCGGTTGATGGCTATCGGCCGCAATGCGGCCAGGCCCCAGCCGAAAAAAGGCAGCCACATGAGTTCACGCTTGACGACCCAGGTTTGTGGCGGAAACATCAATGCCCCGGCCATCGTTTCGAAGACCGACTCGTGTTTCCAGTACAACACGCAGGGAGCGGTGGGAATGTGCTCGCGGCCTTCGACCTCGAAACGCAGGCCGCACAGCTTGTCGAGGAGCCAGAGGTTCACCTCCGCCCAGTTCACCGCTGCCCGGTAGGAGGCGCGTTGACCGAACGGGGCCATCAGCATGGCCGCGGTCGCGTGAAGCGGCACGGTGAGGAACAACCCGGCGGTGAACAGAAGTGACCGCAACCAGCTCACCGGGCCGATCCCCCTTCAGCCGCCCGTCGATCCGATCCTGGACACATCCGCAATGCCCATGAACAGCGCGCGCAGGCTTGCGAGCAAGGCCAGCCGGTTCGCGCGCAGGTCCGGATCGGGGTCCATGACCAGCACGTCGTCGAAGAAGCGGTCCACGGCCGGCCGCAGCGTCGCCAACCGCTCCAGCGCTTCGCGGTACTGACGAGTCTCCACCAAGGGTTGGACTTCCGCAGCCAGTGCGCGTACCTGTTCGTCCAATGCCTGCTCGGCCGGCTCGCGCAGCAAGCCGGGATCGATTGCTTCGGATACGCCCCCCTCGGCCTGGCGCAGGATATTCGCGATTCGCTTGTTGGCCGCGGCCAGCGCGGTCGCGGCGTCGAGCCGGGTGAACTCGAGGACGGCCACAAGTCGCTGGTGGAAATCCACCAGCGAGGCGGGCTGCCGAGCCTGGACGGCATTGAACACGTCGAGCCCCGCGATGACCGGAGCGCCGCCGTCCAGGTAGTAGCCGCGCAGCCGATCGACCAGGAACTTCATGATCTCTCCGCCGTCGGCGTCGGCGCCGGCGACGGGTTGCGCCGCCGCCGCTTCAGCCACGAGCGCAGGCACATCGAGGTCGAGTTCGCACTCGACCAGGATCCGCAATATTCCCAGCGCGGCACGCCGCACTCCAAAAGGATCGCGATTCCCGGTCGGCCGCTGGCCGATGGCGAAAATCCCTGCCACCGTGTCGAGCTTGTCGGCCAGCGCCAGTAATTGCCCGGTGCGGGTCGCGGGCAGCCGGTCGCCGGCGAAGCGCGGCAGGTACTGCTCCTCGATCGCTGCGGCGATATCGGCGTCCTCGCCGTCCGCAAGCGCGTAATACCGCCCCATAGTGCCCTGCAACTCCGGGAACTCGCCCACCATCGCCGTCACGAGGTCGCACTTGGCGAGCTGTGCCGCGCGCTTTACCGCAGCGGGGTCTTCGCCGAGGCGTTCGGCCATCTGCACGGCGAGCACCGCGACGCGCCCACTCTTGGCGCCGGTGCTGCCCAGCTTTGCCTGGAACACGACGTTGTCCAGCAGCGTTTCGCGCTCGGCCAGCGGCATCTTGCGATCCTGCGCCCAGAAAAACTCGGCGTCTGCGAGCCGTGGCCGGACCACGCGCTCGTTGCCGTGCCGGATCACGTCCGGGGAGGCGCTTGCGAGGTTGCTGATGGTGATGAAGCGGGGCGCGAGTCGTCCATCCCCGCTGCGCAGAGGAAAGTAGCGCTGGTGATCCTGCAGCGTGGCGATCAGCACCTCTTCGGGCAGCGCCAGGAAGCGTTCTTCGAACGCCCCGGTCACCGGCACCGGCCATTCGACCAGCGCCGTCACTTCGTCCAGCAACGCCGGATCGAGCACGAGCCGTTCTCCGTGTTCGCCCGCAGCGGTCTCCGCCTGGTCGCGAATCCGGGATCTCCGGGCCTCGAAACACGGCACGACGTAACCCTCGTCCTCGAGCCGTCCCGGGTAATCGCCGGGTCCGCCGAGCTCGATCGGCGTCGGCGCCATGAAGCGGTGGCCGCGAGTGTGTCGTCCCGCTTCGATTTCGTACATCGTGCAGCCGACGACGTCCGGGCCGAGCAGCATGACCAGCCAGTGGACCGGGCGGACGAACTCCGCCTCGGCCGCGCCCCAGCGCATCC
>CAYTXS010000060.1:0-11177 GCA_964441585.1 uncultured Thioalkalivibrio sp. | reverse complement strand
CACACCCGGCCCGAGCGGCGCGTCTCGCCGGAGCGCCTGACCAATGCCGAGACGGTGGCCAGCATGGCCATCTCGCCCGATGGCCGGTTTCTCGCGCTGGCCTTCGACAGCCGCAGCGACGCCGCGGACCTCGACGTGCGGCGCATGGAGATCCGCGACCTGGAGGACGGCGGCATCGTGCGTCAGTGGACGGGTGCGCGGCCCAAGGCGCTGGCCTGGAGTCCCGATGGCCGTTTCCTCGCCATCCAGGAAGACAAGAATCTCTGGCTGCATCGCTGGCCCGACGGCGAGGCGCGATTGTTGCTGGCCAACCACGAGAACCTCGGCAGTTTCCGCTGGCATCCGGACAGCGGCTCGATCATTTTTTCCTGGACCGAGCCGTTCAAGGCCGAGGACGTCAAGGCGCGGCGCATGCGCGCCCTGGACGATCGCTGGGCCACGTTCCGCGACAACAGCCAGCTTTACCAGGTTGATGTCGCCAGCGGCATGATCCGGCCGCTGACCGAGGGTGAACGGTCCGTCAACCTGCTCGATATCCATCCGGACGGCGACCGGTTGCTCGCCTGGGAGCGCCTGCCCGACCACGCCGAGCCGCCGCACAGCCTGACACGGCTGTTCGAGATCAGCCTGGCGGACCTGGAGCAGCGCGAGATCGGCCGCTACCGGGTGCTGAACGGCGCGCTGTTTGCCGCCGACGGCTACTGGCTGATGTCCGGCCCCGGCCTGCCCATCGGCGACGGCATCGCTTTCGAGGCGGACCGGTTGCCGAACGAAATGGACACGCAGCTTTACCGCCTCTCGGCGGACGGCAAGACGGCGCGCAGCGTGAGCCGGGACCTGGATCCCTCGATCGACGGGATCCATCGGCTCCCCGGCGGAAACCTGCTGGTGTCGGTGACGGACCGCGACTACAAGTCGTTGCTGCTCTTCGAAGCCGACCGCGAGCGTTTCACGACGCTGCAGACGGGCGTCGAGGTCATGGAGTCGTTCGTCGCCTCGCAAGGCCGGCGCCCGGTGGTGGCGCTGCGGGGCACCGACGCGGACCGGCCGCAGCGCGTGCACCTCGTCGAGTTGACGCGCGATCGAAACCGCACGCTGATCGACACCCAGCCCGTCGAGTATCCCGACGTCGAGCTCGGCCGGGTCGCGCCGTGGACCTTCACCAACGCGGCTGGCGACGAGATCGATGGCCGTTACTACCTGCCGCCGGACTTCGATCCGCAGCGCAAGTACCCGCTGATCGTCTACTACTACGGCGGTACACGCCCCGTGAACAGGCAGTTCACCGGCCGCTATCCCTTCAACCTCTGGGCGGCGCAGGGCTACGTGATCTACGTGCTGCAGCCGCGCGGCGCCACCGGCTACGGCCAGGCGTTCTCTGCCTTCCACGTCAACACCTGGGGCGAGTACACGGCGGACGACATCATCGAGGGCACGCAGAAATTCGTCGCCGCGCATGACTTCGTGGACGGCGAGCGCATCGGCAACATCGGCGCCAGCTACGGCGGCTTCATGACTATGCAGCTGGCCACGCTGACCGACCTGTACGCCGCGTCGATCTCGCACGCCGGGATCAGCGCGCTGACCGGGTACTGGGGCCAGGGCTGGTGGGGCTACAGTTACAGCGGCCTCGCCAGTCACGGCTCCTTCCCCTGGAACAACCCCGAACTCTACGTGGGCCAGAGCCCGGTCTACAGCGCGGACAAGGTCACGACGCCGCTGTTGTTGCTCACCGGCGATTCCGACACCAACGTCCCGCCGGGTGAGAGTCACAACATGTACACGGCGCTGAAGCTGCTGGGCCGCGATGTGGAGCTCATCGAGATCCCCGGCCAGGACCACTGGATCCTGGATCGCGAGAAACGCTACGTCTGGTGGGACAGCATTCTCGCCTGGTTCGACTACTGGTTGAAGGATCAGCCGGAGTGGTGGCATCACCTGTATCCGGAGACGGCGGAGCAGGAGTAGGTGCCACGTCTTCGGTCGCCCTGCCCGTCGTCGGTCACCGCGCCGGTGACGGCATCGGTGACGATCCGGCGAGGCCTGGCCTGGCTAGTCGTCGGCGTGACATTGCTCATCGGCGCATGTACACAGGTGCCCATGCGCACGGATGATCCTGTGGTCGCCTGGTCGGATATCACGGCCCAGCCGCTGCCCCCCCCCGGGCGACGCATCGCGTACGGCAGCGACCCGGAACAGTTCGGCGAGCTGCGGCTGCCTTCCGGCGACGGGCCGCACCCGGTCGTCGTGGTGCTGCATGGCGGTTGCTGGCAGTCGGCCTACGACCTTGAGCACATCAGCCACGTGAGCGCGGCACTGGCGCGCAGCGGTCTCGCCGTGTGGACCGTCGAGTATCGGCGCCTCGGCCATGCGGGGGGCGGCTGGACAGGGACCTTCGACGATGTCGCCCGCGGCACGAACCACTTGCGGGCGCTGGCGGAAGAACACGTGCTTGACCTGGACCGCGGCGTGGTGCTGCTCGGCCACTCCGCGGGCGGGCACCTGGCGCTCTGGCTGGCGTCGCGCCGAACTGTGCTGCCGGTGGAGCAAATCGAAGGCGAACCGGTCGAGATCAAGCGGGCCGAGAACGAGCGGGCCAATAGCAATCGGGTCCCCAGCGAGCCGGCCGAAGCCGCGTCTTTCCACTTCGGGCTCACACTCGCCGTCCGCGGCGTCGTGTCGCTCGCCGGCATAACGGACCTGCGGGATTACGCCTTGGGCGACGGCAGTTGCAACGCCGCGGTGGAACCGCTGCTGGGCGGGACTTTCGACGCGGTGCCCGGGCGTTATGCCGCCGCCAGCCCGATCGAGCAGCTGCCGCTCGGTGTGCCGCTGCGGTTGCTGCATGGACACCTCGATTCGGTCGTGCCGCTGGCGCAGAGCGAGCGCTTCGCTGCGCGGGCCCGCGCGGCCGGCGACGTTGCAGTCGTCGAAGTGATCGAAGGGGCGGGTCATTTCGACCCCATCGCGCCGTTCGCCCCCGCCTGGCCGACCGTCGAGGCGGCGGTGCACGAATTTTTTACTGCTCCCTAGCGACACGGGTGAACCGGCATGTGGGATGAACGTTACCGGCGCGAGGACTACGTCTACGGCAAGGCGCCGAACGATTTCCTTGCGGCCCGCGTCGACGAGCTGCGACCCGGCAACGTCTTGTGCCTGGCCGAGGGAGAGGGCCGCAACGCGGTGTTCCTGGCCGGCCGCGGCTTCGCCGTGACGGCCGTCGATGCGTCGGCCGTGGGGCTCGAGAAAGCGGCAAGGCTGGCGGCGGAGCATGGCGTCGAGATCGAGATGATCTGCGCCGACCTCGCGGACTATGACCTCGGCAAGGCGCGCTGGGACAACATCGTGTCGATCTACTGCCATGTGCTGTCGCCCTTGCGCGCCGACGTGCATCGGCGCGTCACCGCGGCCCTGCGTCCCGGGGGCGTCTTCCTGCTGGAGGGCTACACGCCGCGGCAGCTCGCGTTCCACAGCGGCGGGCCACGTGATCCGGACCGGCTGATGAGCAGCGCCATCCTCGCGCGCGAACTGGAGGGGCTCGAATTCCGCCGCCTGGAGGAACTGGAACGCGATATTTACGAAGGCAGCCATCACAGCGGCCGCAGCGCGGTGGTGCAGGTCGTTGCGACGAAACCCTGAGCATATTGACCCGACCTCGCCTCGGCACAGACACGCATGAGCGAAGTTGATTACGACGTCGTGATCATCGGCGCCGGCGCCGCCGGTCTGATGTGCGCCATTGCGGCCGGACAAAGGGGGCGGCGGGTCCTCGTGCTGGACCACGCCAACAAGGTCGGCAAGAAGATCCTCATGTCCGGCGGCGGGCGCTGCAACTTCACGAATCTCCACTCCACGCCCGACAATTTCATCTCCGCCAACCCGCACTTCGCCAGGTCGGCGCTGGCGCGCTACACGCCGGCCGACTTCGTGGCGCTGGTGGACAAGCACGCGGTGCCCTGGCACGAGAAGAAGCTCGGCCAGCTGTTCTGCGACCGCAGTTCCAAAGACATCGTGCGTCTGCTGCTCGACGAGTGCGCCGCCGTCGGCGCCGTCGTCCGCACCCATTTTCCGGTCGAGATCCTGGAGATCGGCGCGCCCCATCGGTTGCAGACGCCGCAGGGCGAGGTCAGCTGCGAGTCGCTCGTCATCGCTACCGGGGGTTATTCGATTCCGTCGCTGGGCGCGACCGGCTTCGGTTTCGACCTTGCACGTTCCCTGGGGTTACGTGTGCTGCCGACCCGGGCGGCGCTCGTCCCGGTGACGCTGGGGCGCCGCGACCTGGAGCGGCTGGCGGATCTCTCGGGCGTATCGCTGGACACGGTGACCAGCGCGGGCGGCGCGGCCTTTCACGAGAACATTCTCTTCACCCATCGCGGTCTCAGCGGGCCGGCCGTGCTGCAGGCGTCATCGTACTGGCACGAAGGGCAGCCGCTGACCATCGACATGCTCCCCGACGAGGACGTCGCGGCGCTCATCGAGACCGCCCGGCGCGAGCGGCCGAAGCTGGAACTGAAGAGCCTGCTCGGCGAGCGCTGGACGCGCCGGGTCGCACAGCGCTGGTGCGAGCTCTGGGTGGAGAACAAACCGCTCGACCAGCTCGGGCCGGCCGACATCGAACGGGTAGTGGTGGCCTGCAAGCCGTGGGTCGTGCGGCCCGTCGGGACGGAAGGCTATCGCACCGCCGAGGTGACGCTCGGCGGGCTCGATACCGATGCGCTGTCCTCCAAGACGATGGCCTGCCGCGACCATCCGGGCCTGTTTTTCATCGGCGAGGTGGTGGACGTCACCGGCCACCTTGGTGGGCATAACTTCCAGTGGGCCTGGGCCTCGGGGCATGCCGCCGGGCAATACGCGTGAACGCCGCGGATGCTAGATTCATGGTGGCCGCCGTCGGAAACATGAACGGCGCAGGGTCACAATAGCCAGGCGAACCGAATGACCAGGTGGACCGGAGTGAGCAAGCGAAACGAATGGCCAGGCCGACCCGAATGACGAGAGCCCGACACGCCGTCGTCGTTTTGGTCGCGGTGTTGAGCGCCGCCTGCGCATCGCGAGAGGTTGTCGAGGCCCCCGCCGGCCGGACGGCGACGGCCGCGTGGCTCGAGACGCTGGCCGCGGTCGTCGGCGATCTTCGACTCTTGCAGCTGGGCGCGAGCGGGCACGGCATGGCCGAGACCTATCGCGTCAAGACCGACATCGTCCGCCACATGCACGAGCGTCACGGCTTCGACGTTCTCGCCGTGGAAGGCGGCCTCGCCGAGTGCTGGGTCGCCGCGCAGACGCTGGCGTCGTCTCCACCCGCAAACAGCATGGCGGATTGCCTCTGGGGGGCATGGGCCAGCGAGGAGGCGGAGGCCCTGTTCGCCTACCTGCGCAGCCGGGCGGCGACGGATCGGCCGCTGCGCCTCGTGGGCGTGGACAACAGCCCGACGAGCCGGGCGTTCTCCCGCTGGCTCGCGACACGGCCGGACCTGCCCGACGCCCTGCTGTCCGCGGAGCTGGATTTTCTCCGGGTGTTCCAGCCGGGCGAACGGGACGAGACGCTGGCGGTGATCCGCGCCCGCGCGGTGGAGAACTTTCGCCGCGCCTACGTCCAGATCGATGATCCGATGCTGGCCATGATCATCGAGGATCGCCTGGCGACACTGGATTTCGATCCGGACACCTTCGACCTGGAGGTCCATGAACGCAATCGCGAGCGGCGCATGGCCGTGAACCTGTTGCGGCACCTGGACCGCAACCCGGGCGCACGCGCGATCTACTGGGCCCACAACGCCCACGTGGCGCGCAGTTACAGCGAGTTCGTCGGCGGGATTCCGCGGCAGGGCGAGTTCATCCATGGCGCGCTCGGTGCGCAGAGTTATGTCGTAGGCATCTACCCGCTCGCCGGTCGTGGCTACGCCTGGTTCATCAACCAGGACTACGACATCCTGCCGCCCCAGCCGGGCTCGCTCGAGGCACGCATGGCGGCGCTGCCTGGCGATCCGGTGTTCCTCGACCTCGACCAGGCCGTTGCCTCGGGGATGCGCTGGGCCGCGCAGCCGGTCATGAGCTACGAATGGGGGTTGAACGAGCAACTGATCGTGCCGCGCGAGATGTACGACGGGCTGTTGCTGCTGCGGGAAGTGACGCCGATCACCCGCGAGGCGCCCTGAATTCGGCGCAAGGGAATCGAAAATGGCTTACCCTGTGCGCTCATTCAGCAAATCCCCGTGGAGAAAGCCGCACGATGGCCAAACCGAATTACGCGTTCGCCAAGCGCCAGCGAGACCTGGCAAAAAAGAAGAAGAAAGAAGACAAGAAACTCCGCAAGGCCGCCGCTGCCGAGGATAGCCCCGCGGAGCCCGCGGCGGACGGTCCGGACGACACAACCGCTCTTTCCTGAGCGCTGGCGGCCCGCCAACCTTGGAGGCAGGTGATCGATATGAAGCCCGGGATGCTGTTCGTGATCATGTCGTTGTTGCTGGCCGGCGCTGCAGCCCATGCGGACGTTCTGCTGGTGGGCAACAAGAGCGCCCATACACTCTGGGCGCTGGATCTCGCCACCGGCGAGCGGCGCGCCGAGTTCGAGACCGGGATCGGGCCGCACGAGGTGGAGGTGTCTCCCGACGGGCGGTTCGCCGTGGTGAGCAATTACGGGGCGCGCGATGAAGTCGGCAACAGCCTGACGGTGCTCGACTGGCCGGCCGGTGAGGTGTCTGCGACGATCGACCTCGGCGAGAACACCCGGCCCCACGGCATGGCTTTCCTGCCTGACGGAAGCCTGGTGGTGACCACGGAAGGCAGCGATCGGCTGCTGGTCGTGGACGTCGCGACCGGCGCCATCACGCAGGGGATCGATGTCGGCGAGGGCGTGGCGCACATGGTGGCGGCATCCCCGGACGGCCGTTTCGCCTGGGTGACGAACATCTCCGCCGGAACGCTCGAGAAAGTCGACCTTTCGGTCGGCGAAGTCGTCGGTACGATCGTCACCGGGGCCGGCGCGGAAGGGGTCGGGGTGGCGCGCGGCGGACAGGAGGTCTGGGTGACGAACCGGGCCGACGACACGGTGAGCGTGATCGACGCGGACAGCCTCGAGGCCGTTGCCTTGCTGGAATCCGCAGGGTTCCCGATTCGCGTCGACATGACCGCCGACGGCCGGCATGCGCTGGTGACCAACGCGCGCGCGGCCACGCTGTCGGTCTTCGATATCGAGCAGCGCACGCTCGCGGCGACCGTGCAGATCGCCGATCCCGATGCGGTCTACCAGGAGACCCTGCTGGGGAACGCGGCCCTGCCCATCGGTATCGCGAGCCATCCGCGGGGCGATTGGGTGTACGTCGCGGTGAGCGGGGCGAACGAGGTCGCGGTCATCGACCGTTCGAACTGGGAGATCGTCACGCGCTGGCCCACCGGTCGCGAGCCGGACGCGCTCGGGATCGTGCTCACGGCGCCCTGACTTCGCCATGCGGACCTCGTACCGCCACAAGCAGTTCGGCACCGCGCTGGTGATCGGCAACAGCGCGCTGATCCTGCTGGTGTTCTGGCTGACGGCCCAGGCCGGGCCTCATCCGGTGCTGTTGCTGGCCCTGGCCTTGCTCGCGTTCCTGCTGGTCATCTTTTCGTCCTTGACCGTGATGATCACCGCCTCGTCGCTCGTGTTCTGGTTCGGGCCCGGGGTGATGCGCAAGACGGTGCCGCTGGCCAGCATCGAGAGCGCCGTGCCTGTGCGTAATCCCTGGTACGCGGGCTTCGGCATCCGTTACCTGGTGCAGGGGATCCTTTACAACGTCTCGGGCTTGTCCGCCGTGGAGATTGTCCTGCGTGACGGCAAGAGTTTCCGCCTGGGCACCGATGAGCCGGAAAAGCTCGCTTCTGCCCTGCGAGAGGCGATGGACCGGGCCCTGTGAACAAGTTATCCACAGTCAGCAGATGGGCGGATCAAGGCTGTGGGTAACTACGGCATCGAGCGTCCGCTCACATCGTCCGGCGCTGGCCGGCCGGCCACAGTTCGCGCATGGCGGGAACCCGCTGTAATCTTTCCCAACTTTTCTCGAGGGGCTTCCTGATTATGGCTTTGCATGTCGTCATCCTGGCCGCGGGCCAGGGCACGCGGATGAAATCCGCGCTCCCCAAGGTGCTCCAGCCGCTTGCCGGACGGCCGCTGCTGGCCCATGTGCTCGGTCGCGCGCTCGGACTCGGCGCGCACGCCACCCACGTCGTCTACGGCCATGGCGGCGATGCCGTGCCGCAGACCTTCCCCGAGGCCGACGTGCGCTGGGTGCTGCAGGCGGAACAACTCGGCACTGGCCACGCGGTGGCGCAAGCCATGCCGGGGATTCCTGACGATGCTGTGGTCCTTGTGCTTTACGGGGACGTGCCGCTGATCGAGGCCGCCACCCTGAAGCCCCTGGTAGCCGCCGCACGCGAGGGCAAGCTGGCCCTGCTGGGCGTGAAGCTGGACGACCCCACCGGCTACGGGCGAATCGTCCGCGATGCCGGCGGCAAGGTCGTGCGGATCGTCGAAGAAAAAGACGCTTCCTCCGCGGAACGGTCCGTCGCCGAGGTCAACACCGGCATCATGGCAGCGCCGGCCGGCCGGTTGCGCGCCTGGCTGGGAGGATTGTCGAACCGGAATGCCCAGGGCGAGTACTACCTGACCGACGTCGTCAGCCTGGCGGTCGCCGAAGGCATGGCGGTAGAGGCACTGCAGGCGCCGACCGTTGCCGAAGTGCTGGGGATCAACGATCGGGCCCAGCTCGCCGGCCTGGAAACCACCCTCCGGCGGCGGATTGCCAACGACCTGATGACGGCCGGCGTGACGCTCGCCGATCCCGACCGGATCGACGTGCGGGGCCGGGTGGACGCCGGCCGCGACGTCTTCATCGACATCAATGCGGTGTTCGAAGGCGTGGTCGAGCTGGGCGATAACGTCTCGATCGGTCCGAACGTGTTCATCCGCGACAGCCGCCTCGGGGCAGGTTGCGTGGTCCAGCCGAACACCGTCATCGAGAGCGCCGACGTCGGTCCCGGCTGCGAGTTGGGCCCATTCGCGAGGCTGCGTCCGGGCGCGCAGTTGGCCGACGGGGTCCGCATCGGCAATTTCGTCGAGATCAAGAAAAGCCGCATCGGCCCAAACAGCAAGGTCAACCACCTCAGCTACGTCGGCGATGCCGAGATTGGGACGCGGGTCAACGTCGGCGCCGGCACCATCACCTGTAATTACGACGGCGCCAACAAGCACCACACCATGATCGGCGACGACGTATTCGTCGGCTCGAACACGTCGCTCGTGGCCCCCGTAAACATCGGTGCGGGCGCCACGATCGGGGCGGGCTCGACGGTGTCCAAGGATGCGCCGCCTGCGGAGCTGACCGTGGCGCGCAGCAAGCAGGTCACGGTGCGCGGCTGGAAACGACCGGCGAAGAAGCCGGGTTGAGGAACAACTGAATGTGCGGAATCGTGGGCGGAATCGCCGAACGGGACGTGGTGCCCATCCTGATGGAGGGCCTGCGCCGGCTTGAGTATCGCGGCTACGACTCGGCCGGGCTGGCCATCGAAGTGGCCGGCGGATCCATCGAGCGGCGCCGGACGGAAGGCAAGGTGCAACGTCTCGGCGACGCACTGAGCGCGTCGCCGCTGTCCGGCCACTGCGGCATCGCGCACACCCGCTGGGCCACCCACGGCGTGCCGAGCGAGCGTAACGCGCACCCCCAGGTTTCCGGGCCGGGCGTTGCGCTGGTCCACAACGGCATCATCGAGAACCACGAGTCCCTGCGGCGCGAATTGCAGTCGCGCGGCTACGAGTTCGTCTCGGAGACCGACACCGAGGTGGTCGCCCACCGGATTCGGAGTTACCTCGACGAGTCCCCAGACCTGCTAGTGGCCGTGCAACGCACGGTGGCCGATCTCGAGGGTGCCTATGCCCTCGCGGTGATGAGCTCGGACGACCCGGACAAGATTGTCGTGGCGCGGGCCGGCTGTCCTGTCGTCATCGGCCTGGGCATCGGCGAGAACTTCGTCGCCTCAGACGTCGCTGCGCTGCTGCCGGTGACCCGCAAATTCATCTTCCTCGAGGAAGGTGACATGGCCCTGGTGACCCGCGGCGCCGTACAGATATGGGATGCAGCCGGCGAACCCGTGCGGCGGGTTGCCAAGGAAAGTACGCTGTCCGCGGATGCGATGGAGCGCGGCCAGTACCGCCATTTCATGCAGAAGGAAATCCACGAGCAACCGCGCGCCGTGGCCGAGACGCTCAGCGAGCGGATCGGCGCCGCCAGGGTGCTCGAAGCCGCCTTCGGCCCGGGCGCGCCGGAGGTGTTCGACGCCACGCACGCGGTGCAGATCGTCGCCTGCGGCACGAGCTACCACGCCGGTCTCGTGGCCCGTTATTTCATCGAGCGCTTCGCCCGTATTCCGTGCATGGTGGAGATCGCCAGCGAATACCGCTACCGCCGGCCCGTCGTGCCCGAAGGGACGCTGTTCGTGGCCATCTCGCAGTCCGGCGAGACCCTCGACACGCTGGAGGCGCTGCGCGCCGCGAAACAGCTCGGTTACCTCGCGACGCTCGGCATCTGCAACGTGCCGGAGAGCGCACTGGTGCGCGAGTCGACGCTGACGCTGATGACCCGGGCGGGCCCCGAGATCGGCGTGGCCTCGACCAAGGCATTTACGACACAGCTGGCGGCGCTTTCCCTGCTCGGCCTGGTGCTGGCGCGCCGCTCACCGGGCGGCAGCGAGCTCGAGGGCGACCTGGTGCGGCAGCTCGCGGGCGTGCCGGCCCTGCTGGAGCGCATCCTCGAGATGGAAGACGGCATCGAGGTGCTGGCCGAGCGTTTCGCCGACAAGCATCACGCGCTGTTCCTCGGCCGCGGCATCCAGTTTCCGGTGGCGCTCGAGGGCGCCCTGAAACTCAAGGAGATCTCCTACATCCATGCCGAGGCCTATCCGGCCGGCGAGCTCAAGCACGGCCCGCTGGCGCTGGTCGATGCAGAGATGCCGGTCATCGTCGTCGCGCCGAACAACGAGCTGGTGGAAAAGCTCAAGGCGAACATGCAGGAAGTCCGCGCACGCGGCGGCGAGCTGTTCGTGTTCGCGGACCCGGACGCGGGGATCGAGGCCGGCCCGGGTGTCACCGTGATGGAGATGCCCGCCCATATCGAGGACTTCCAGGCGCCCATCGCCTACACGGTGCCGCT
>CAYTXS010000059.1:1203-11262 GCA_964441585.1 uncultured Thioalkalivibrio sp. | reverse complement strand
GCGCCCATCTCGTGCGCATCCACGTACAGCAACGGCCGCCATTCCAGGAACGCGGCAATCCGCCCGCGGGTTTCCGGATGACGCGCATAAATCCAGTCGCGGTTCAGGTCGAAGAGATAATGGTTGCCGCGCCCATACGGCCAGTAACCCGTGTGCAGCGTGGACTGGTCATCGACGTTCGGCTGCACGCCGCGGGTTTCCGCCATACTTTTGATGAAGCGCGCCCGCCCGTCCGGATTCTTGTTGGGGTCGATGATGATCACGAGTTCATCGAGCAGGCGGCGTGTGTTCTCCGAGCGGTCGGCGGCGAGATGATGGATCACCGTGAGCGCTGCATCCGAGCCGGACGTCTCGTTGCCGTGAATCGAATAGCCGAGCCAGGCGACGCCCGGCAGCGTCTCTAGCAGGTCTGCGCGTTGCGCCGAACTCAGCCCGCGTGGATCGGCAAGCGCCGCCATGCCTTGCTTGATCTGCGGGCTGCGCGCCAGGTTCTCGGGACTCGAAATAACCAGGTAGACCAGCGGACGGCCCTCGTAGCTGCGCGCGTACTCGGTCAGCGACACGCGCGCCGAGGCCGCAGCCACGGCCCGCGCATAAGCGAGGATCTGTTCGGAAGTCGCGGCGCGACGGCCGTTCCGGGTGGCCGTGAAGGCGTCCGGCGCGGGCACGGCCGGATCATGGTCGGCGCCGTCCGGGTACAGCGACTCCGCATAAGCGATGCCCTCGAGCGGTGAGGGCTGCGGCAGCGGATACGGCGTCTCGGCGGCCATGGCGGCGCGCGGCGATAGCAAGGTCATCCAGAACAACAGGAGCGTGATACGCGCAAAACTCGACATGGCTTGGGTACCGGGCTGATGGAAGGCCACGCAAGTTTAAAGCACTTGGCTCCGGGTGTAGCCTCTGCCGGATCCGCGGGAGAGGGTCCCATCGAACGGCACGGTCGGCGCGGGTCTTATCCTGGTTGCGCCCTAGCGGGCGCTGACCCGGGTTGCGCCGCTGCGCACCCCGTCAGACAAGACGAGATCGAGCGTGCCCGCCTCGGTTTCTACGGCGATGTCCCCATCACGCCCGACCCCCAGTGCCACCCCGGTCCGTGCGTGGTGCAAGCGCAGCACCACGAAACGCGCGGCATCCCATTGCACGCGCACCGCACCCTCCGCCAGGCGCTCAACCGCGAGGCCCTCGCCACGCTCCAGCACCGCTGCAAGCTCCGCAGACGAAATGCGCGCTGCGCGAACAAAATCACGCCCGTCCGCGGCGGTCAGCGTGATGCGCCCAAGGCGCGCCGCACCCCCCGGCACGTCGACGACGAACATGAAATGCCGCCCCCCGCCGGAGGAAACCGCCACCAGCGCCGCATCGTCAAATCGCCGGCTGAACAGCTCGACGCCCGCATCATCGAACCCGCGCACCTGGTAGGGGCCGCCCAACACCCGGTCGTGCCCCGCCGGATCGGCCGGCGCCGTCGTGACGATCACCGGGTCGAGCGCGAACACGTTCGCGTCGATCCGTCCAGTCAAAACCACCCGATCGTCCGGCAGGCGACGCTCCACCGACCAGGTATCGAGGGGCGGCCTTTCGGCGGCATGCTCTGCATACGGCGGAGCACTGCAGGCACCGATCCCGGCGGCGCACGTCAAGACGATCGCTGCCCATGGGCGACGATTCAGGCAGGGGCGGCGCCCCGCTGCTATCACTTCTCCTGCCACTGCGGTGTGGAGCGCATCGTCTGCACACCATCGGAGAACAGCAACTCCGGTTCGGTCCCGGCGACAGCCGCCGCGGACAGGCTCAAATCGCCGCTGCGGCCGATCGCCATGATGTGGCCCGAACGTCGGTCGCGCAGCATCGCCACCGGGCTCCGTGCGCTGTCCCAGCGCACGCGCATCCCGCCGCCCGGCAACGCGTCCTGTCGAACGGTTTCCAAGGTTTCGCGGGCTTTCACCGCGGCCGCCTCCGGCCCATCGGCCGCATCCAGGACGTGGCTGGCGCGTCCCTCGGGACTGGTCAGCTCGATCGTATGCAGGGCCGCAAAGTTCTCCTCGCCCAGCGGCACGAAAAAGGAGAAATGTCGCTCGGTGGGATCCGCCGCATGGGGCACGGCCGTGCCTGCAAAAGAAAGCTCGAATACGACGCGCCCGTCCGCCGCGAGACCCCGCAGGCTGTTCGGACCGCCTTCGTCCGGCAGTGCCGGCTGCGCCTCGAGCCGGAAGGCGGGATTGAGTTCCACGCCACCTGCACCGGTCCGCCCCCACAGGAGCAATCCTGCGCGTGGCAGCGCGTCGGCGTCGATCGCCGCGCCGGCATCTCCGGCGACCGCCAGCGGGTCGTTCATGCGCCAGTCGAGAATGCCCTGGTAGGTGTAGTCGCTGGTCCAGCGGGGGCGGCAGTAGCCCATGTAATCGCTGACCCCGGTCGCGGTGCGCAAAAGACGGTCCTCGACGTCGTAGCCGGGCATGACCGTCGCGCCTTCGGCATACGGGAAATTGGGATCCGGGGAGGCGGGGTCGCCGCAGGGTGCATGCATCCGGCCGAGGTTGTGGCCGAGCTCATGGGCGACCGTCTCGGCCGCGGCGGGGAGATGATCGAAACTCAGAGCGCTGCGGAACGGGCTTGAAGAAAATGTTGGCCGGTAAGCGATACCCGAAATCGGCAGGCCGCTGATGCGCGGCATGATGCCGTGATAATAGCGATCACCCGCCGCCTCCAGGCGTCGCGCCGCCTGCAGGTCGGACAGCAGCTGACTGATGGCGTCCTGGTCGGTCAGGTCTGCATCCGTGACGAAATTCGTCCCGCGCAGTTCCGCCTGGATCTCCGCCGTGGGCAACCAGCGGCGCGTCGATGCGAGGAAATTCTCGACGTTCTCCGGGAATATAAGTCCCGTCCGGCCGTGGGCGGTCGCCTCGATCGGAATGAACAATATCCGCAGCGGTGCCAGCGTGTTCACCTGCACCGCAGCCTCGCCACTGCCGACCGGAAAACGCATCGGGTCCCGCGATACGACGCTAATCAGTTCCTGGGGATCCGCCACGACCTCCAAGCTCATGCCGGGCTGAATCTCGTCCCCGGTGAGCTCCAGGTTCCAGGTCTGCACCACGGACGACAGCTCGGGGTCGGTGGGCACGCCGCCGCTCAACGGCGCGGAAATAATCTCCGTCCACAGGGGCGCGCCGTCCTGGAACAGCCGTACGCGCACATCCGGACGCGCCGTGTTGCTGCGGTCCGCCTTCAGCATGACACGCAGCAGGCCCGGCCGCCCCGCGACGATATCGACCCCGCCGGTCTCACTCTGGGTCCCCTGGTTGATCTGCACCGCCTCGATCGAAAGAGCGAGCGGCGCCAGCGCCTCCGCGGTGAAAACCACATCCGCGAGGCCCGGATACACGGCGCGTACCACGTTATTGCCGGGATCGGAGCCCAGCGTCCAGGCCTGCAATGTCGCCACGCCGGCCGTGCTGGTCAATGCAGGATTTCCGGAGACCGATCCGCCACCCTGCTCCACCACGAACGACAGGGGCTCGCCGGCGATCGGGTTGCCGAACGCATCCACTACGCGCACGGCAGGCGGCTGGGCAACTGCACCCCCCGCCTCCCCGGACTGCGCCAGGCTGCTGACCGCCTCGAGCCGTTCAGGTGGCCCGGGCGACGCCGTCACGTCGAAACGTTGCGCGCCGCCACCGACAGCGGTCGCTACGAGGGCCTGCGTTCCTGCGACGCCGCCGAGCGTCCACGACTGGGGCCGGGCGCGCCCGTCCGCGCCGGTCGTCACGGTGGCCGGCGAGACCGAACCACCCGACTCGACCGTGAAGTTGACGGTCACGCCGCCAATCCCGACGCCGCTGCCGTCGATGACGCGCACACCAGGCACGGCGCCGACCGGCTGGCCGACGACGCCGAGACTCGCCCCGGCGACATCGACTACCATCCGCTGAACGGAGCCGATCGAATCGGCTTCTCCGCCGCCCCCGCCGCCGCCGCCACACGCTGCGAGAAGTGTCACCGCCGCCAGCAACGCCATCGTGCGCCGCCAGGCGAATCGCCGAAAACCGAGCCCTGCCATCGTTTTCATCACACCATTCTCCCCGCAAGCGCCGGCTGCTGCCTGCCCTAGATCACATTTTTCGACCGCGGGGGGCCGTCAAGATTCAATCGATATGCCGTTTCATCCTGCCGGAGGACACCAACCGGACTCCAACGCATGCACCAGGATGCGTGCGCAGGCAGACGCGTCGGATGCCGCATCATGATGGCGAAGTGGAATATCGAGCGCCTGGCAGACCAGCGGCAATTTTGTCGGATAAATGCCCCAGACCTGCCGTGCGATCTGCACGGTGCACAAGAATGGCGTATCGACCGAGGCCAGCCGGTACGTGCGGCAACAGGCATCGAGCACGCCGCGATCGAAAGGGGCATTGTGCGCCGCCAGCCAGTCCACCCCGTGCAGCCACGGCTCCAGCCGCGGCCAGGCCTGGTCGAACAGCGGTGAGGCGGCGACGTCGTTCCAGCACAAGCCGTGGATATGTGTGAATACGAATTCCGGTTCGGGCGGCCGGATCAGAAACGCATCCTCGGCCACGATACGCCCGTCCTCTATCAGGGCGAGCCCGAGGGCACACGCACTGTCACGTGCGTGGCTGGCGGTCTCGAAATCAAGCGCAAGTATGCGTGTCACGAAGCCCCCGGCCGCGAAACCTGATACGACCCTAGCCGGGCTGCTTGCGCAATACCATGGGGAAGGGCAATTCCTCGTCGTCGCCCGGCAACAGTTCGAGCAGGTCGTCTTCGATCCGTCCCCTGATGGCCTGCGACTCACCGTTGTCGGTCATCTCGATCGTCAGGATGTCGTCCGCCGCGGACCAGCGACCGGTCACCGTTTCGCTCTCGCCCATCATGCGGGTGGTGCTGACAGCGGTCCCGTCGTCGTGGAGCACCAGCGTGATGCTTAGCGCCTCGAGCATGCGCGAACCCATCAATGCCATGCCGGCTTCCATCGCCTGCCGTTCCTCGTCGTCCTCCATGCTCGCGATCTCGGCCTCGATGGCGGCCTTGACGATCGCGGTATCGAGTTCCCACGTGCCGGCGTAGCGTGTGACATCGGACTGGCCGCAACCGGACAATGCCACCGCCGATATCAACAGCAGGACGGCCGACAACCGGGGGGCGAGGCGTTTCATATGGGGCAACCCTTGGCTCGTATCGCGTCTCCCGCAAGCATAACGTCCCGCGCAGCCGGGAGGAAATCGAGCCGTCGCGCGCGCTCAGGTCGCGATTCGATCCGAAACGGTCGCCCCGCGCGGAAAATACCGGCGATTCAGCCACCAGCCCGCGGCAAGCGCGACGACCAGCGGACCGAACCATGCCACGTAGTTCAACAGCCTGCCGTCCACGCCCGGCAACATGCTGCGCAAGCCGATGGACATGAAAGCGATATGCGTTGCCACACCGTTACCGATCATCGCGCCGTAGTGCTCTTTCAACCACCACTGGCGGCTGGCGCGGGCGCGCCGCCGAATCCGCAGCGCATCGAATCCGGCGAGCACGCCGACGCTGCCGAAGACCACGAGCAGCGCCGCCCCCTTCACGATGCCCAGCGTCGCCACACCTGCGCCACCCGTCAGCACCAGCCAGGTCATAAACCAGTACACCGGGCCCGCATAGCGTTCCGGGTGACGACGATCGCGGATCGCCCGCCAGGCGCACCAGCAGGTCCAACCCACGAGTGCGAGCAGAAAGCCGAGGAATGCTGCACCCACCGTGTTGCCGTTCGCGGCGAAGCCGGCCACCAGCGGGATCCCCGTCAGGATGATTCCCAGCATCGCGACGAGGTAGATGCGCCCGGACCAGATGTGCGGCCGACTGCCCTTCGGCGCCAGCGCCGCGATCCAGAAGGTCGTCAGCGCGATCACTCCGGTCACGAAATGGATGTTGACGGACAGTGCATGGAAGTTCATGGCCATTCTCCAGTGTGGTTGCCTGTCACTGTGCCCGCAGTCCCCGCTGGCCGCAGGTGCCGTTGGTCACGCGGCAAGGGTGCCGAAAGTCACTTTCTGCGCACGGGGTCTTGCGCAAGCCTGGCGCCAACAGCAACCTCCTGTGCATGAACGCTTCGCAAGAATCGCCTCTCGCGGGTCTTTCCCGTCCCGGGCCGACCAGCGTACCGCTGTTGATCGCGGCGCTGATCACCTGGATGGCGGTATGGGCACAAGTCGTCGCACAACTCGCATCCCGCGACCCTGCACTGGCATGGCCAGCGCGTATCGCCCTGCTCGCCTTCATGGCTTTTTTCCTCCTCACCGTGTATGGCGAGCGCCCTGCGGGCCGCGTCCTGCGCGACCTCGGCCTGCTGGGACAACTGGGTGCGATCATCGTGCTGCTGTCGCTCGGACCGAGCGGCACCGCTGCCATCCTGTTGATCCTGCTGGCTGCCACCATGACGCTGCGGTTCTCTCTCCCGGTCGAACTCGCAGTGCTCGCGACGATCAACTCCGGCCTGCTCGGTATCATGCTCTGGCACTGGCAATGGCCCCTGGCATCGGCAGTCACCGCGTGCGTCGCCTGGCTCGGCTTCCAGGCCTTCACCGTGCTGATGGTGCGTTACGCGATCCGGGCGGGTGAGCTGGCCGAGGAACTGCGCGTGGTGAACGCCGGGCTGCTGGCCACGCGCCTGGTGCTGGACGAGACCGCACGCGACCAGGAACGACTGCGCGTGTCGCGTGAACTGCATGATGTGGCCGGCCACAAGCTCACCGCGCTGAAACTCAATTTGCGTCGCTTGTGTACCGATCCGACCCTGGCCCAGCGTGAGGAAATGGTGGCCAGCGCGCGCCTCGCGGACGAGTTGCTCGACGAGTTGCGCGCTCTGGTGCGGCAGTTGCGAATTGCCGACGGCCTCGACCTGGAGGCCGCGCTGCGCCGCCTGGCAGAACCCCTCCCGCGTCCCCGTATCGCACTCGACATCCACGCCGACGCCCGTGTGCCGCGTGCCGAGCAGGCCATGGCATTGCTGCGGGCGGCCCAGGAGGGCCTCACCAATGCAGCGCGCCATGGCAATGCAGCCGCGGCATGGATCAGGCTGCGGCGATGCGGATCGGGCGTTGAATTGACCGTGGACGACGACGGCAAAGTGCGCTGGCCCGTCGCGCCGGGAAACGGCCTGGAGGGGATGCGCGAGCGGCTCGAGTTACTGGGCGGCCGGCTCGACCTCTCGACGTCCCCCCGCGGTGGCCTGCGGCTCATTGCGTGGCTGCCGCTCGAGGCACCCCCGTGAGCGTCATCCGGGTGGCCCTGGCCGACGACCAGGCGCTCGTGCTGCAGGGCTTGCGAGCGGTAATCAATGACCTCGAGGGCATCGAGGTCGTCGTCGAGGCGGCCAGTGGCGCCACGCTGCTGGATGCGCTGCGCGACACACCGACAGACGTGGTGGTCTCCGATGTCCGGATGCCCGGCATGGACGGACTCGCCGTATGCCGCCAGCTGGATGCGGCCGGTGGCCCCCCGGTGGTGCTTCTGACCACCTTCGACGAGGACGGCCTGGTGCTGGAGGCCGCCGCCGCCGGGGCTCATGGCTTCATGCTGAAGGACGCCTCTCCGGATGACCTTGGGGACGTGATCCGACGCGCTGCGCAAGGTGAGCGCTGCCTGCAACCCGTGGCTACGGGCGCTGTGCGCGAGCGCTTCGCCTATCACGAGCAGGCGCCGCCTACGGACACCTTCACGCCCCGGGAAATCGCTGTACTGAGATTGATGGCGGGTGGTTATTCCAACCGGGAAATCGCGGCCTCGCTGTTCCTCGCAGAAGGTACGATCAAGAACTACGTCTCCGATATTCTCAACAAGCTCGCCACCCGCGACCGCACACGGGCGGTACTCAAGGCGATCACCCTGCGCATCATCTGAGCCCGCGCACGCAATCAGCGCCGCCGTGCACTTGACCGGAGACAGGGATGCGATCGCTGCCGGGGATGCGATAATCCTTGCCCATGAGACTCATCGCATGGCTCATTCTGGCGCTGGTGATCGCGACGCTCGCGTGGGTGGCCTGGTGGCTCGCCGACCACACGCGGTTGCGACACGACGCGTTCGTCGCCCACCGCGCTGCGGTGCCGGTGGCGGAAACCGAGGCGATCGTGCTCCACCCCGGCGGCTTCACCAGCCAGGCGGTCCAGCTCGCCACCTCGACGGGTTTACGCGTCGACGCGCGCGTGTTGCGCCCGACCGTGCAGGATGCGCCCCTGCCGGTGCTCGTACTGCTCGGCGGCCATCGCACGGGGCGCGATGCGGTGGATCTCGTCGGCCATCCGGGTCCATTCGTCATGGTCGCCCTCGACTACCCCTATCACGGGGACATCGAAATTCGCTCCGTGAGCAGCTTCTTCCGCGGCTTGCGTGAAGTCCAGCAGGCGCTTCTGGACACGCCGCCCGCGGTATCGCTCGCGCTCGACTGGCTCGCGGCCCAGCCGTGGGCCGACACCGACCGCGCCGAACTGGTCGGAGTGAGTTTCGGCGCGCCCTTCGTCGCGGTGGCGGGCGCGCTGGACGAACGTTTCCGCCGCGTATGGATCATTCACGGCGGGGCGGGCAATCGGGGCTGGATCGAGCACAACCTGAAGGATCGCGTGCCGCAGGACTGGCTGCGCCCGGCGGCCGCATGGCTCGCTCACTTACTGGCGCATGGCAGCTCTTTCGATACCGAATCGTGGGTGGCGCGCATCGCACCGCGCGAACTGGTCGTTGTCGGCGCGCGCGACGACGAGCGCCTCCCCGAGCACAAGGTCGAGAAGCTCTATGCGGCAGCCCGGCAACCCAAAGAACTGATCTGGACGGAAGGCGGTCACATCGACCCGCGCCGCCCCGAGCTCGTGCGCAAACTGCTGGAACTGGTGCGCAATCGCATCCGGACCGACGACGGCGCGCGCTGACGATCGGACGGCACACCAGATCAAGCGACCGGCACATCGCACCAAACTATCGGCACATCGCAGCAACCTACCGGCAATCGCCTGGACACGACGGCATGAACGACAGCAAGCGCCTCGAAGACCTCGAATCCCAGCTCGCCTACCTGGAGCGTGGCAACCAGGAACTCGGCGATGTGGTCTATCGCCAGCAACAGGCGCTCGATACGCTGGCCGCGCGCGTCGAGCGCCTGGCGGAACAGTTGCGCGCCGCGCTGGAACAGGGTCCGGAGCACGCTGCGGCGGACGAAAAGCCGCCACATTACTGAGCGCAGTCAGCGTTCCCGGCCGGCGGCCAGCGCGTCGCGGCGCTCCTCGAGCGCCAGCCATTCGTTCGTGAGCCGGTCATTTTCGGCCTGCTTTTCCGCCAGCGCATCGATGACGGGCTGGGTAACGTCCCAGGGCTGCGCGTAGAACTCCGGCGCCGCCATCCGGGCCTCGAGCGCGGCGATTTCGGCTTCGACCGCGTCGATCCGTCCCGGCAGCGCATCGAGTTCGCGCTGCTCCCGGTACCCCAGTTTGCGCGCCGTCCGCGTCGGCCGGCCGGTGGCGGCCACCCCTGCGGCGCTTGTGGTCGATTGCGGCACCGCGCCAGCCGAAGCCACGGCCTCCGCCGGCGCATCCATCTGCGCCAACTGACGGCCGCGACGCGCCCAGTCACTGTATCCGCCGACGTATTCGACCAGCTGCCCGCCCGCCTCGAAAACGAGAATGCGGTTCACCACGTTGTCGAGGAACTCGCGGTCATGACTGACGACAAGCAGGGTGCCCGCGTACTCGGCCAGGCGGGCCTCAAGCACTTCCAGCGTCTCCACGTCGAGGTCGTTGGTCGGCTCGTCGAGCACCAGCAGGTTGCTCGGCCGGGTGAAAAGTTTCGCCAGGATCACGCGGTTGCGTTCGCCCCCCGACAAGGCGGCGACCGGCGTCAGCGCCCGCTTGGCAGTGAACAGGAAGCCGCCCAGGTAACCCACGACATGCTGCGGCTTGCCGTTCACGACGACGTGTTCACGGCCATCACCCACGTTGTACGCCACGCTCTTGTCGTGCTCCAGCAACTGGCGCATCTGGTCGAAATACGCGATCTCCAGGTGCGTGCCCTGCTTGA
>CAYTXS010000059.1:0-1103 GCA_964441585.1 uncultured Thioalkalivibrio sp. | reverse complement strand
AGCAACTGGCGCATCTGGTCGAAATACGCGATCTCCAGGTGCGTGCCCTGCTTGATGGTGCCGGCCTGAGGCTCGAGTTCAGCAAGCAGCAGCTTCAGCAAAGTGCTCTTGCCAACGCCGTTGTTTCCCACCAGCCCGAGTCGGTCGCCCCGCATGATCTTCAGGTCGAGCCCCGCGATCAACGGCTTGTCGCCGTAACCGTAACTGACGTTCTTCGCCTGCAGGACCTTGCGGCCGGAGCTCTCGGCCTCACCGATGCTGATGCGCGCCGTGCCGGGGCGCTTGATGCGCTGGGCGCGTTCCTCCCGCAACGCCTCGAGGGCGCGCACCCGGCCCTCGTTGCGGGTCCTGCGCGCCTTGATGCCCTGCCGCACCCAGGCTTCCTCGCCGGCAAGCTTGCGATCGAACTCCGCGTTCTGCCGCTCTTCCTCCTCGATGGCTTCCGCCTTGCGCCGCAGGTAGTCACGATAGTCGCCCGGCCAGCTGACCAGCTTGCCGCGATCTATTTCGGCGATCCGCGTGGCCAGCCGTTGCAAAAATGCCCGGTCATGGGTGATGAACAGCACCGCGCCCGGCCAGTTGACGATGCGCTGTTCCAGCCACTGGATGGATGACAGGTCGAGATGATTGGTGGGCTCGTCGAGCAACAGCAGATCCGGCTTGCTGACCAGCGCCCGGGCCAGCGCCGCGCGCCGGCGCCAGCCGCCGGAGAGCGCACCGAGCCGCTGGTCGCCGGGCAGCTGCATCTCCGTCAGAAGCGTGTCCACCGCGTGTTCGACGTTCCAGCCGTCGGCCGCGTCAATGCGGCGGTGCAACGCCTCGAGATCATTCAGTGCATGCGCATCCAGCTCCGTGCGTGACAGCCGCTCGTATTCCGCGACCAGTGCGCGCACGGAAGCGAGCCCGTTCATCACCGACTCGCGCACGGTCGTATCCAAGGCGTCCGGCAGCTCCTGCTCCAGCCGGCTGATGCGCAATCCGGCGCGTGCCTGTATCTCCCCGTCGTCCGGAGCGAGCGTCCCCGAGATGAGCTTGAGCAGCGACGTCTTGCCCGCGCCGTTGCGCCCGATCAGGCAGACGCGCTCCCCCGCCTCGATGGTGAA
>CAYTXS010000058.1:0-11589 GCA_964441585.1 uncultured Thioalkalivibrio sp. | reverse complement strand
GCCAGCGTCGGCTGCAGCAACAGGATCAGGCCGACGCGCGATGCCGGCACATGCGGCAGGCTGCCGGAAATCAGCAGCCAGCCCACGACCTGCGCCACGAGCGCGTAGCCCACGAGCAGTCCCGCCGACCTGGCGTCAGGAATCGACACCGGCTCACCGCCGAGGCCTGCGCCCGCAAAAAGGAAAGCCGACGAGACCAGCGAAACGATCATCAGGTCGGACACGATCGAACCGGCGGGACTGGCGGCGCGCGCACGTCGCAGAGCCAGGATGTAGGCAGCGTAGAACACGGCGGTCAGCAGGCCGAACACGATCCCCCAGCGGTAGTCGGCATCCAGGCTCTGCCATTCGAAGCCGACGATCAGGCCGAGGCCGAGGACCGCCATCGGGATGGCTACCATGAGCTCCCAGCGGGCCTTCTCACGGAAGAAAAATATGCCGACAAGGGCCAGCAGGAACACCTGGAAATTGCCGAGCAGGGTGGCCAGCCCGGGGCCCACGTACCAGATACTCCGATGCCACACGGCAAGGTCCGCGGAGAACAGCACGCCCGCGGCGAGCAGGGCCAGCAGTGCCGTGCCGGAGCGGCGCTCCACCGGCGTGCGACGCAGGATCACCCAGGCGGCGAGCATCAATCCCCCGAACAGGGTCCTGTAGAACGCGCTTTCGGTCGGGCTGACCGGGGTGAGCCGCACGAATACGGGCGCGAAGCTGATCAGCGCTGCCCCGCAGAGCAGCCGCAGCGTCGGGCTGGCAGGGGTCATCAGGCGCGGTCCGGCTGCAGCCCGAGCATGGCGACGGCGGCGCGCAGGGTGGCATCGGCTTCGGGCAGCACTCCGCCGAACAGCGGCCAGGCATGCCACAGGCCGCTCGATTCCTCGATGCGCAACCCCACGCCGGCCGCGCGCAACGCGGCGGCGAGCCGGCGCGCATCGTCGGCAAGCGCCTCGTCGCGATCGAAGGCGAGATACACGGGCGGCAGTCCCGCGAGCGACGCGTCCAGCAGGTCGAAGCGCGGATCGCTGGCCGGGATGTCGCCCCGCCACGCGGCGATGCCCTGCTGCACGAAACCGGGCGGCAAGAGCATATCGTCGGCCAGGGCACGCTCGGCGCGCGCCAGCTCGACGAGCGGCGAAAAGAGCGCGAGGCCGGTCGGCCGGCGCAGGCCCGCGGTTGCGGCATAGCACGCCAGCGCAAGCGCCAGCCAGCCGCCCGCGGAATCACCGGCCAGGGCGATCGGCCGCTCGCCGTCCAGCGTCAGCGCCCGCCAGGTTGACTGCAAGTCCTCGAGCGCGGCCGGAAAAGAGTGTTCCGGCGCCAGCCGATAATGCGCAGCGAGCACCGGGCGGCCCGTCAGCTGGGCGAAGCGGGCCGCGATCGCCCGATGGCTGGCGGGGGAGCCCAGCACGAAGCCGCCTCCGTGGACGTAGAGCATGGCGCCGCGCGGATCGTCCGGCTGGACGTCACCCGGCAACAGCCACTCGCCGCCCGGGTTCTCCTTCGCGGCGGGCTGCATGCGGACGTCGCGCGGCAGGGGGAGCACCGCAGCCGCCCGCTCGATGCGCCAGCGCCGCTGCGCCAGCGGTCGCCCCGGCGCCAGCCCCGGACGCAGCACGGCGCGCGCCAGCAAGCGTGCGAAAGCGCGGCGCATCGCCATAGCCTAGTGCGCCGCCGGCGAGGCGCCCGGCGACCACGGGCCTGCCGCTTTGCGATCCCGCGCGAGGCGTGCGCCGCGGCGCGCCAGCTTGCGCAGGCGATGCAGGTAATCTTCGAAATCCACCTGCATGGTATGGCGCGCCGAACGGTCGCGATAGCGGCTAAACAGTGCCTCGCGCTCGCGCGCCATCTCGCGTGCCATCGTTGCGGCATCGGGCAGGGCGACGCGGCCTAGCAGGTGGTCGCCGATGAAACGGCCCTGCGCCTCGGCGATCGGCATGATGGCGCCGAGCGGTTGTAACAGCCCGACGAAGAACAGGTTGTCGATGCCCGGCTTGACCATGCGCTCCCACAAGGGCAGGTCGTTGCCGGGCGCGGCAATGAACGACGGCGCGAAAAACGGCAGGCTGAGCTTGTAGCCGGTGCACCAGACGATGATGTCCACCTCCTCGCTGCCGCCGTCGCTGAATTCCACCCGCTTGCCCTGCAGGCGACTGATACCGGAGCGCGGCAGGATGTCGCCGCTGCCAAGGCGTATGTAGATCTCCTGGCTGATGGTCGGGTGCGCCTCCAGCATGCGATGGTCGGGGCGCGGCAGGCCGAAGCGCCAGGGTGTGCCCGCGTTGAGGCTGACGACGATCCGGGTAAGGAGGCTGCCGAGCCGCCACGGGAACCAGTGCGGCAGCATGCCGAGGCGCGACATGGGGATGCCGAACAGGTACTTGGGCAGGATCCATACCCCCCGCCGCGCCGACAGGTACAGGCGCTCGGCGATCCCCGGTCGCGACAACTCGCAGGCGATATCCATCGCGCTGTTACCCATGCCCACCACCAGGACGCGCTTGCCGTGGAAA
Source organism: uncultured Thioalkalivibrio sp. (assembly GCA_964441585.1). Classification (GTDB taxonomy): domain Bacteria; phylum Pseudomonadota; class Gammaproteobacteria; order Steroidobacterales; family XN24; genus XN24. The sequence continues at coordinate 9,079 of CAYTXS010000058.1, read as the reverse complement.
TCGACCGGGTCCGTCGGATTCAGGTAGCTGTGCGAGTGCAGCTGCTCGCCGTCGAATTTGCCGGGATAAGGCGGCTCCGGCCAGCGCGGGTCCCAGTGGTGGCCGTTGGCCACGATCAGCACGTCGAACAGCTCGGTTGCGCCGGAGTCGAGCGAGATTTCCCACCGGCCGTCATCGCGGCGGCGCGCCTGCTTCACCTCCGTGTTGAAGCAGATATGCTCACGCAGTCCGAAGTGCTCCACGTAATCGTCGAAGTAGCGCTTGATGACCCGATGGCCGGGATAGTCCGGCGTGTCGGCGGGCATGGGGTAGTCGCGATACTCCATCAGCTTCGCGTCGGTATTGATGTGCAGCGACTCGTAGGCGGCCGACATGCCGTTGCGATTGCGGAAATACCAGTTGCCGCCGATATCGTCGCTCTTCTCGTAACAGACCTGCGAGATGCCGCGGTCCTGCAATGCCTTGACGACTGCGATGCCGCTGGAGCCGGCGCCGATGACGCAGACGCGGGGCCCTTGTGCCATGCCTTCCCTCCGGGTGGACGCAACACCTATTCTAGCCGGGCCGACGTCTCCCCGGGGAACGGGCTGCTTCAGGCGGGGCGCTGCGGCTCCGTCAGCTTGAGCGTCAGGCACTTCGCCGACCCGCCCGCCTTGAGGAATTCCGACAGCCCCAGCTGCGTCACCTTGAAGCCTCTCGCCTCGAGCACAGCAACGAGTTCGCCGCCCGTGCGGTTCATGAAGACGCAATCGCCCACGTTGACGGCGTTGCAGGCGAAATGCCCGGCATTTTCCACACTGACCGGAATGCGCTTGTGGCGCGGCACGCGGCGCTCGATCTCCTTGCGGGACTCGGCGGCGAAGGCGGGCGGATGGTACAGCAGATAGCCGCCGTCCAGGGGGCACAGACAGGTATCGATGTGATAGAAGCGTGGATCGACGAGGCGGATCGAAACCAGTTCCAGGTCGAACCAGCGGCGCAGGTAGTCGTGCGCTTCCAGTTCGGTGCGAAAACCGTAGCCCGTCCAGAGCCACGGGCCACCGCGATCGATCAACGCGTCGCCGGCGCCCTCGAAAGCGATGTTCTGCGGCAGGACCCGCACTTCGAAGCCCTCGCTCTCGAACCAGGCCCGCAGGAAAGGCTCCTCGGGCCGCCGCTCGTGCGGCATGAAATGCGACGGCACGGCCAGATTCTGGTACACCAGCCCGGCGTTCGCGGTGAACACCAGGTCGGGGAGGCCCGGACGGGGATCGATCAGCTTGACCTCGGCGCAAGTCGAGATGGCCTCCCGCAGCGCTTCCCACTGCTCACGGGCCAGCGCCGGGTCGAGCGAGCCGGAGTGCCCGTCCATCCAGGGGTTGATGACGTAATCCACCTCGAAATGGTCGGGCGGACACATCAGTATACGAGTGTCATGGGTCATGGAAAGTGCTCGGCGCAGCAGGCTCGGGCGGCGATTCTACTGCATATTATGTGCAAATGCCCTGCGGCGGCTCGCGCAGCTTCAAACCCTTCGCGGGAGATGGATCTCCGCCAGCATGCATCGGACGCTGCCGCCGCCGCCGTCCTCGATCGCGGCCACCGGCGCGGCGACCAGGCGACAGCGCGCAGCCAGGGTCGCGCGCTGGCCCGCATCGAGCGCATCGAGGGCGCGTGACGACAGGGCCAGGAGCCGCTCACCGGTGGCATTCTCCAGTTCCAGCATGTTGCCGGCAAAGCTGCACATCTGCTCGAAACGAATCGGCACGACCTCGTGGCCCGTATCTTCGAGACGTCGCCTGACCGCGGCGCGCTGGCCGGCATCGCTGATGGCCTCCTCGCAGACCACTGCGAAATCCCGGCCGATGCACATCAGCACGTTGGTGTGATAGATCGGCAATCCTTCCTGGTCCAGCGCCGCGAAGGCCAGCGGTTCGTAGCCCAGTTGCTGCGCGGCGTCCGCCAGCACCGCGGGGTCGGTGCGCGCGGAAAGACACGCGTAGGCGACGCGATGAGCCCGATCCAGGACCATGCTGCCGGTGCTTTCGAGAAAGCGCTCGTCGGCCTCGTGACCCGACAGGTCCAGCACCCGCGCCACGTGAAAGCCATGCTCCCGGCTGAGCATCTCGAGAATGTCACGGCGCCGCTCGCCGCGGCGGCTGGGCGCCATCATGGGATAAAGCACGACCGTGCCGTCCGCGTGGAAGCTCACCCAGTTGTTGGGAAACACGGAATCCGGGGTGGGCGGCTGCGCCGTATCAGGCACGACGATGACATTCACGCCGGCGGCACGCAGCGTATCCACGAGGCCGTCGAATTCCACGGCGGCGGCGGCCTGCTCGGCCTCCGGGTCCGCCGCGGCCGGCGGGCGCTGAAAAGCGTTCGAATCCGCCGTCTCTGGATTGCCGTGAAAAGCCACGGGGCGCACCAGCAGCACGGTGTCGGTCGCCTGGCGATCGTCCGGATAACTCATGGAGCCATTCTATCCTCGGCCCGGAGCGGATAGCATCGTGCCTCTTTTGTTGCGGAGACGCCGATGATCATCGTCCATCACCTCGAAAACTCACGATCGCAACGCATCCTGTGGCTGCTCGAGGAGCTTGGCGTCCAGTATCGCGTCAAGCGATACCCGCGCGATCCGGAGACGAAACTCGCGCCGGCGACGTTGCGGAAGGTCCACCCGCTCGGCAAATCGCCGGTCATCACCGACGGCGACGTCACGGTGGCCGAATCCGGCGCCATCATCGAATACCTGGTCGATACGCACGGCGGGGACAGCGGCTTGCGGCCCCCGCGGGGCACGGAGGAAGGCCGGCAATACACTTACTGGCTGCATTACGCCGAGGGCTCGGCGATGCCGCCGCTGCTGCTCAGCCTCATTTTCCGCAAGATGCCCGATGCCCCCATGCCCTTCTTCGTTCGCCCGGTAGTGCGCGGCATCGCCGACAAAGTCCAGCAGAGCTTCGTGAAGCCGCAGCTCGCCCTGCATCTCGATTTCATGGAGGCGGAACTGGGGCGCCGGAGCTGGTTCACGGGCGAAACGTTCACGGCCGCCGACATCCAGATGAGCTTCCCGCTCGAGGCCGCGGCGGCCGGCGGCCTGCTTGGCTCAGCACGGCCGAAGCTGCAAAACTTCGTCGAGCGCATCGCAGAGCGCCCGGCCTACCAGCGCGCGCTCAAGAAGGGCGGGCCCTACACGCTGGGATTCTGAACGAGAACGGCGCCCGTGCCGGAACACGGGCGCCGTTGAAGCTTCATGGCTCGCTTCAGAGTGTCGGGTTCGTCAAAGCCACGTGATCGATCACGATCAGGCCGGGCGATGTCTCGCCATCGGCCGGATCACTGGCGATCGCGCTGATCACGTCGCCGCCGTCGAAAGACGCGCCCTCGAGAGAAATCGCCGGCGCGGTCTCGCCCGTGAGCGTCACGAAGACATCGTAGTCACCAGGTGACAGCGCAACGAAACCGGTCGAGGTGCGGAACTCCACGTCGCTGAATTCAGGAGTGACATCGGGCGAAGTGATGTCGGTCCCGGCCGCTACGACGTAGATATCGACGGACTGCGTTGCGGCCGATCCGTGTACGATGCGCACGCGCGCCTCGGTCGCAATCGGGCGCAATGAGTCGTCCAGCGCAAGCAACTCGAGCGACCCGGCGCCCAGCGAACCCGCCACGATGCCGGTCACGTCTGCACCGGCCGCGAGATCCACCGCGGTGTCGAAAGTCACCGCCGAAGTCCCTGCGCAGCCCGTTTGACCGTCGAACACCTCGAGGCCCACTTCGTAGCTGCCGGGAGGCACCTCGCCGAGATAACCGAAGCTGCGGAACGGCACACCCGCGAACAGTTCGACGCGCTCCGTGTCCACCGTCCCGGCATCGTCCGCGACGACGCACACCGGCGGCGCATCGGCCGCGTTGTGCACGGCCGTCAGGCCGGCCGGCGCGGCGGCACCGCCGTCACGCAGTTCAGCAACAGTGCCGTCGGCGAACACCGCCAGGAGCGCGACCGGCGCACTCCCGGGTCCCACGTTATCGACCGCGACGATACTCAAGTCCGCCCCGTCGGGAAGCGTCACCGCCCCGGAATCGAAAACCACGGTATCGCTGCCCTCCGGCGTAATGCGGATCCGGTAGTCGGCCGCGGCCACGGTGCCGAGGTCGAGCACCTCGCCGAAAGCAAACGTGGCGGGCGTCAGTCCAGCCAGCTCGTCATCGGGGGCGGTGACGTAAACGTCCACCTCGAGTACGGACGGCGCGCCGTGCAGCACCTGGATGCGGACCCCGTCGATCGATTCCTGGACGGGACGCGGGAGCACGAACAACTGGAGCGGATTGCCGTCGCCGGGAGCCAGCAACTCCGCCGTACTGCCCGCCGCGATCACCGCATAGGCGGTATCGGCTTCCAGCGCCAGCCCCGGCGCCGTGAGCACCTCGACTTCGCTGCCGTCAGGGAGGATCGCGTTGACGGCCGCATCGATCGTCCCCGCATCGAGTTCGAGAAATGGTGAGGCCGCAGCAAAAGGAACGCCGGCTAAGCCATTCGGGACTGCGCCGTTGACCGTGACATTCACTGCCGGGGCGTCCGCCGAGGCATGAACCACCTGCAACTGGGCAGTCGATGCTGCCGGCGGCGGATCGATGATGGTCCCGTTGTCGTTGCTGCCGCCGCAGGCGGCAAGCGTAAGCACCATCGCAGCCAGCAGGCCGCGGCCAAACAGTCGATTCATGATTACTCCTCCTCAGGAATCCGGTGAAATTCCGGTGTCGGCCTTTATTTCGGCCGGAGAGGAGCAAGCAGATTCATCGAGAAGGTCAGGCGCCCGGCTGAGCCACCAGAGCGATGCGTTCACGCGAGGAAACGACCACCCCACCAGCCTGCTCAACCGTGATGGCGAACAATACCGCCTCGCCCACCGGCAATTTCGCCCGGATCGGTACGAGTGTTTCACCCTCGGGCGCGACATCGAATACACCGCCATCGACGGGGAAGCGCTCATCACGCTCGGCGTCGAAGATCCACAACTGGTACTGCCAGGCGGTGGGGTCATTCGGCTGCAAGCCGCTGAAGCGCATCACGCCGGTCTGTTCGGCAGGGTTCCAGATCACCCGACCACCGGCGTCTGCGGCGGCCGGATCGTCCGTCGTGCTCCAGGGCAATGCCAGCGTTTCCGGACGGCCTTCGAGTCGCGCCAGCAGTTCCTCCGGGGTGGGCTCGACCAGTTCGGCGAGCACCTGTTGGCGCAGGTCGAGATCCTGCTCGAGACGTGTCACGGAGACTTCCAGGGCAGCCTGCCGCGCGGCAAGTGCCGCCCGGTCGTCTGTCAGCTGCTCGACCTGTAGCCAGCCGACGACCGCCACCACGAGCGCCGCGGCCGCGGCCAGCCAGCCACCCCAGACCGTGCTGCGGGGACTGCGGGCCGGCATTGGGACGACGTTTCCCGGGGCCGGGAGCCCAGCCGTCTCGTCGGCAGTTCCGGCTTGCTGTGCAAGCCACACGCGCGCGGCGCCCTCAACACGGTTGCGCACGCCGTCAGGCATCGGCTCGACGGCCACGCCGACCAGCGCCAGGGCCGCGGCCGTGCGCTCGAAGGCTTCGCTATCGATGTCCGGATGAGCCGCCGCGTGACCGGCGAACTCGGCTTCCTCCGTCGGCGGCAGGCCTTCCACGGCACGGATCGCCATGAGTTCGAAAAGGCGATGGTCTTCCGGCAGCTGGGCAGCCATCACCTGTCCTCCCCGACGTCCGCAAGATCAGCCACCTGCATCAATTCCCGCACGCGAATCAGTCCCCGGCGCATCTGTGTCTTGACCGTGCCCAGCGGCATACCGGTCATGTCCGCGATCTCGCTATGGCTGAGGCCCTGGAGCAGGCCCAGCTCGAGCACGCGTTGTTGCGCCGGCTTGAGAGTGGCGACGGCCTTGGCGGCCAGGGCCGCCTCGGCAAATGTCTCGCCCTCGTCCTGCGTGTTCGACGCCAATTCGAATCCGGGTGCATCGATATCGTCCATGCGCGGTTCGCGGCCCTGGCGCCGGATGCGATCGATGAGACGGCGCCGCGCGATCATGGCGACGAACAGGGTCTCGGAGCCCTTGGACTCGTCGTAGCGGGAGGCACTCTTCCAGATATCCAGGAAGATTTCCTGGGTCGCGTCCTCGGCGTCCGTCGGGTTGTAACAGGAGCGGCGCGCAAGCGACCAGACGAGACCACCGAACTGGTCCATCACTTCCTTGATGGCGTTGCCGTCGCCATTGGCTACTCTCTTCAAGAGAGGTTCCGCCATCGAGAGATTCCTTTCCGCAGTTACGTCGCTGGATGAGTCACGGAGGCGGGCTGACCCGGATTCCGAAGGCTCCGGTTTATAGCAAATTCGCCGAATGCCGCCAATTGTAACCGTTTGCCAATCCGGAGATACTCGGTCACATGGTTCGCAAAGCATTCTTTTACCTCGGTTTCGCGTTTATTCTCTCCAGTCTCCTGCCGCCCGCGAGTGCCGCGCCCCGCGCGGAATCCCTGCCCTCGCCCGTCCTGGCCGCCCTGAAAACCCATAATCTGGATGGATCAGGCCTCAGCATTTTCGTCCAGGCGGTGGATGCGGATGCACCGCTGCTTACATTCAACGAGAACGTCCCGCGGAATCCGGCGTCGATCATCAAGCTGTTGACGACCTATGCTGCGCTGGATCGGCTCGGCCCCGCCTACCGGTGGGAAACCACCGTGTTGGTCACCGGCCCTGTGCGCGATGGCCGACTGGACGGCGACCTGGTGCTGCGCGGCGGAGGCGATCCGGGGCTGAGCACCGAGCGGTTCTGGACCTTGCTGCGCGAGATCCGCGCGCGCGGTATCGTCCAGATCGCCGGCGACCTCGTGATCGACGACACCTTGTTCGCGGTCAACGGCGAATCGCCGGGTGACTTCGATCGCCAGCCCTACCGTGCGTACAACGTCCTGCCCAACGCCATGCTGGTGAACAGTAATGCGGTGGAGTTCCGCGTGATGCAGAGCCGCGACGGTGTGACCGTCTATGTCGATCCGCCGCTGGCCGGATTCCGGGTAGAGAACCGGCTCGGCACCCGCCCGGGCGCCTGTTCCGGTTTCCAGCGCGGCGTGGCTTTCGCTCTCCCGGCCGGGCCGCAGGGCCACCATGCGATCCTGTCCGGCAAGTTTCCCAGCGGCTGCACGGAGTACAGCCTGTGGCGCTCGGTTCTGCACGCGCCGGATTTCGTCAATGCGCTGTTTCGTGCGCTGTGGGCGCAGCTCGGCGGAGAGATCGAGGGCGGATTGCGCCTGGCGCCCGTCCCGGAGGATGCCGAAGAACTGTTCGTGCATCACTCCCTGCCGCTCGCGGACCTGGTGCGGCAGATCAACAAGTGGAGCAACAACCCGATGACGCGGCACCTGTTCCTGACGCTGGGGCTGGAGCATGCCGACGGCCCGGCCACGGCGGAAAAAGGCAGGGCCGCCGTCGAGGCATGGCTCGAAGCGCGTGAGCTGGAGATGCCCGGGCTGTTCATCGAGAACGGCTCCGGGCTGTCGCGCCGCACGCGCGTCACCGCCGCCGGTTTCGGCGCGATGCTACTCGACGCCTGGAACCATCCCCAGATGGCCGACCTCATGTCATCAATGCCCATCGCCGCTCTCGACGGCACGATGCGGCGCCGGTATGGCGGCGAAATGACCGGGCGTGCTTACCTGAAGAGCGGGCGCCTGGACCAGGCCGCCTCGATCGCGGGGGTCGTGCAAAGCCGCAACGGGCGACGCCACGTCATCGTGGCCATCATGAACAGCCCGAATGCGCATCGGGGCACGGGCCAGGCAGTGCTCGATGCGCTCGCCGAATGGGTCTTCGACCGCTGACGCGGTCCGCAGGAGAGAAGGGACATGATGCCCGACGGTTCTTATTCGGTGGACACCCTGCTGGAGTTCCACAAACACGCCGGTGTAACGGGTTTGATCAATCCGGCCGTGGCACGCGCCCGCCGCAAAGCGGTCGAACAGTTAGCCGATGAGATGAGCCCGGCGGAGCGCGATGACGTGCGCAAGCTCGATGTCGATACGCTCGCGTCGCGATTCCACAAGCTCGACGGCGCGAGTATTCGCAACGAGGCCTTGTCCCTGTATGCGGAAAGGGTAAGGATGGCGCAGGTCGATTTCCTGGCCTGGTCCGAACACCCAGCTGCGTTCCAGAGCGTCGGCGGAGAGGATGGCCGCGCCTTGCCACGAGGCTCGCTCACGGCCGAGCGTGAAGTGGCCGAACGTGTCACGCTGGAATCCACGGATAACCCGGGCAACATCATTCCAATCGCGCTGCGTACGGATGCAACGGTCTACATTGCGAACCTGCCGCTGGACCTGACCCCGCAGGAGGCCGAGCGCATCGCCCGCGTGGTACGGGGGTTCGCCACCGACGATGGCGAAATCCCGCCTGACGCAGCGTCATGAGCCGCCTGTTCATTATCGTCCTGATGGTGATCTTTGGACTCTCCGGCGTGGGCCTGTGGCTGTATTTCGTCCACGGCAGCGGCGGCGGTCAGTTCCGCGAAGAACTGGTTCCGGAGCTGGTCGTGTTGTGTCTAGAGGCGTTCGTGCTCGTCGGCCTGCTTGGCTTGATCCAGCGCTACCTCGAGCACCGGCGCCGCCAGCAGATGTGGTTGAGCCTGCGAGGGTCCTTTCGTGATTTGTTGTCACTGCTCGATATTGCCTTTCTCGAGCCCAATACCGAGCCGACGTCGTCGAAGCAGCTGGAGCGCGATCCACAGGTGATCGAACGCATGCTCAGCGAGCTCGAGGACAAGCATCCCGATCTCGACAGCCTGGTCGCTCTCAAGCGCGAAGGCGAGGAGTCGCTTTCGATGACGCGCGACCTGGTTGCGGTGGCCGCCCAGCTCTCAGCCACTCACATGAACTGGTGGATCGCAATCGTCGACAGTATCCGGCGCCTCGCCGAAGCCCGCGAGCGGCGAGCCATGGAAAAGGCCATCCATGAAATGCTGATCAATATCAGGGAATTCGACCGGCTGGAACTCTGAGATCCCCTGAACACGCACAAGAAAAAACCCCCGGCCTCTTTCGAGACCGGGGGTTCCTTATTTAAATGCCTGG
>CAYTXS010000057.1:3736-11717 GCA_964441585.1 uncultured Thioalkalivibrio sp. | reverse complement strand
GAGGATGCCGCCGAGGAGCGCGTCCTGGACGGGCTGTTGCCCGGCACCCGCTCCGCTTGGGAGGCCGACGAGGACGCCGGCAAGCCCGGCGAGGCGGCCCGGGGCGCGGACACGCGCCAGAAGTTCCGCAAGATGCTGCGCGAGGGCAAGCTCGACGACAAGGAAATCGAAATCGAGGTCAGCAACGCTCCGGCCGGGGTCAACATCATGGCGCCGCCGGGTATGGAGGAGATGGCGAACCAGTTGCAGGGCCTGTTCAGCAACATGGGCGGGCGCACCAGCCGGCGCAAGCTCAAGGTGCGCGACGCCATGAAGCTGCTGGTGGACGACGAGGCCGGCAAGATGATCAACGACGAGGAGATCAAGCTCAAGGCGATCGCCAACGTGGAGCAGAACGGCATCGTGTTCATCGACGAGATGGACAAAGTGACGCGCCGCGAGGGCTCGCTCGGTTCCGGCGGCGACGTTTCGCGCGAGGGCGTGCAGCGCGACCTGTTGCCGCTGGTCGAAGGCTGCACGGTGAGCACCCGCTACGGCATGGTGCGCACCGACCACATCCTGTTCATCGCCTCGGGTGCCTTCCACCTGTCGAAGCCGTCGGACCTGATTCCGGAGTTGCAGGGTCGCCTGCCCATCCGCGTCGAGCTCGACGCACTCAGGGCCGCGGATTTCGAGCGCATCCTCACCGAGCCGGATCACTCGCTGACGGTGCAGTACCAGGCGATGCTCGCCACGGAGGGGGTCAATCTCTCGTTCACCAAGGACGGCATCCGGCGGATCGCGGAGATCGCCGACCAGGTCAACGAGCGTTCCGAGAACATCGGTGCGCGCCGCCTGCATACCGTGCTCGAGCGTCTCGTGGACACCATCTCCTTCGAGGCGGCGGATCGGGAGGGCGCGGAAGTCACCATCGATGCGGGCTATGTGGACACGGCCCTCGGTGAGCTGGCGGCCGACGAGGACCTGTCGCGCTACATCCTCTGATCGCACGGTCGTACAATAGCGCCACTCGCCCATGAACAGGAGGCGCAATGAGCGCTGACATTCCCACGCCATCCGCCATTCGCCTGCACCGCAAGTCCCGTGTTCTCGAGGTCGGCTGGGAGGACGGCACGTCGTTCCGGCTGCCCTGCGAATACCTGCGCGTGTTCTCCCCGTCGGCAGAAGTCCAGGGCCACGGCCCGGGGCAGGCGGTGCTGATGATCGGCAAGGAAAAGGTGAACATCAGCGCCATCGAGCCGGTCGGCCACTACGCGATCAAGCTGGTGTTCGACGACAAGCACGATTCCGGGCTGTTCTCGTGGTCCTACCTGCACTGGCTCGGCTCGAACTACGAGGAAAACTGGAACACCTATCTCGCCCGGCTGGACGAGGTAGGCTACAAGCGCAAGGAAGTCGCCCCGGAATGAGCCCGGAAAAAGACACCACGCACTTCGGTTTCGTCGAGGTGCCGGTCACCGAGAAGGCGCGCCGCGTGCGCGGCGTGTTCGATTCGGTGGCCAGCCGCTACGACCTGATGAACGACCTCATGTCGCTCGGCATCCACCGGATCTGGAAGCGCTTCACCGTGGAGAAGGCCGGGCTGCGCCCAGGCATGCAGGTGCTGGACCTGGCGGGTGGCACGGGCGATCTCGCCGCGTTGATGGCGCCGCGGGTCGCGCCCGGCGGCCGGGTGGTGTTGTCGGACATCAACGAGGCGATGCTCGGACGCGGCCGCGAGCGGCTGCTGGACCGGGGCATCGCCGGCGAGGCTGTCGAATACTGCCTGGCCGATGCAGAAGCGCTGCCGCTCGAGGACGCCAGCTTCGACGTGGTGACGATCGCCTTCGGCCTGCGCAACGTGACCCACAAGGAACGCGCGCTGGGCGAGATGTTCCGGGTGCTGCGCCCGGGGGGACAGCTGCTGGTGCTGGAGTTCTCCCGCCCCGTGCCCGCACTCGCCCCGGCCTATGACCTGTACTCCTTCCGCGTCCTGCCCGCCATCGGCAAGCTCGTGGCGGGGGACGACGAGAGCTACCGGTATCTCGCAGAATCGATCCGCATGCACCCGGACCAGCAGACCCTGCGGGACATGATGGCCGCCGCGGGTTTCGACGACTGCCGCTACCATGACCTGACCGGCGGCATCGTGGCGCTCCACCGCGGCTGGAAGTACTGATGTTCGAGCCTGTCGCGGCCCTGTTGAACCGCGGGATTCGCGCGTCCAGCGACGCGACGGCCCGCTGCCGTGCGCTGGAGGGTTCGAGCTTCCGCATCGAGCTGGACGGGCTCGGCCTCGGCATGACTTTCGTCGCCCGCGATGGCGGCCTGGCGCTCAGCGACAAGGCCCCGGCCGATGCGCTGCTCAGCGGCACGCCGGGGGCGCTGGCACGGCTCGCGGCCTCGGGTGACGAGGCGCTGTTGCGTTCCCGGGCCGTGCGCATCAGTGGCGATCCCCTGGTGGCGCGCGATTTTCGCGACCTGATCGCCCTGGCGGCGCCCGATTTCGAGGAGGAGCTGGCGCGCGTCGTCGGCGACGTGGCCGCGCGCCAGGTCGGCAACTTCGTGCGGGGATTCGGCGGCTGGGGAATCGACGTCGCGGACCGCCTGTCGCGGGACGTCGCCGAGTACCTCCAGGAGGAGGGCCGCGAGCTGCCTGCACGCCCCGAGCTCGAGCAGTTCCTCGATGCGGTGGACGTGCTCGCCAGCGACGTCGCGCGGCTCGAGGCACGGTTGCGGCGGCTGGAACAGGCGTCGTGATTCCGCCGCGACAGCTGTGGCGGATGTTGCACATCCAGCGCGTACTGCTCAAGCACGGCCTCGACGAACTGGTCTATGCGGCCCACCTGTTCCGCCCGGTCGCCCGGCTGCGCCGTATTCCCGGCTTCGGTATCCGCAAGGCTTCACGGGACCTGCCGATGGGCGTGCGGATCCGCGAGGCGCTGGTCGAGCTCGGGCCGATTTTCGTCAAGTTCGGCCAGGCGCTGTCCACGCGGCGCGACCTGCTGCCGCGCGAGGTCGCGGTCGAACTGGCCAAGCTGCAGGACCGGGTGCCGCCGTTTCCTGCGGCGGAGACGCATCGCCAGCTTGCCGCGGCCTATCGCCAGCCGCTCGAGTCATTGTTCGCGCGTTTCGACGACGAGCCGCTCGCCGCGGCCTCCATCGCCCAGGTCCACACGGCGGCGTTGCCGGACGGCCGCGAGGCGATCGTCAAGGTGCTGCGTCCGGGCGTGCGCGAGCAGATCCGCCGCGACGTGGACGTGCTCCATTCGCTGGCGGCGCTAGCCGAACGCTACTGGGGCGAAGTCCGCCGGCTGCGCCCGCGCGAGGTGGTGCGCGAGTTCGACACCACCCTGATGGACGAGCTCGACCTGATGCGCGAGGCGGCGAATGCCTCGCAGCTGCGGCGCAACTTCGAGAACTCGCCGCTGCTCTACGTGCCCGAGGTCTACTGGGACTGGTGCCGGCCGGGCGTGCTCGTGATGGAACGCATCCACGGCATCAACATCGGCCAGACGCCGGAACTGCACGCAGCGGGCATCGACATGCAACGCCTGGCGGCGAACGGCGTGGAGATCTTCTTCACGCAGGTGTTCCGCCACAATTTCTTCCACGCGGACATGCACCCGGGCAATATTTTCGTCAATCCGGATGATCCCGCGCAGCCGCAATACATCGCCGTCGATTTCGGCATCGTGGCCAGCCTCGATCCGCGCGATCAGCAGTACCTGGCGGAAAACTTCCTCGCGTTCTTCAACCGCGACTACCAGCGCGTCGCGCGCCTGCATGTCGAGTCCGGCTGGGTGGCGCCCGGGACGCGCGTGGAAGAGGTCGAGTCCGCGTTCCGCACCGTGTGCGAGCCGATCTTCAACCGTCCGCTAAAGGACATTTCATTCGGCCAGTTCCTCGTGCGCCTGTTCACGGTGGCGCGGCGCTTCGACATGGAAGTGCAGCCGCAGCTGATCCTGCTGCAGAAGACGCTGCTGAACATCGAGGGTCTCGGGAGGGAGCTTTATCCCGATCTCGACCTGTGGGAGACGGCGCAGCCGATCCTCGAGGAATGGATGCGCGAGCGCGTCAGCGGCCGGGCCATCGTCGATCGCCTGCGGGAGCAGCTGCCGGAAGTCGGCGAGACGATCCAGGAGTTCCCCCAGGTCATTCATGCCATCCTGCAGCGCGCCGCCGAGGGCCGGCTGCAGGTCGAAGTGAAGCATCCGGGCATCGAGGCGTTGCGCGCGGAGTTGCGTGCCGACCGGCAACAGCGCTGGACCACCGGCGCCGGCGGCGCAACGCTTATCGGCGGCGTGCTGTGGCTGGGCCTGGACGTGAGCCCGGCCGCCCCGGGATGGCTGCTGCTGGTGCTGGGTGCGGGACTGCTGGCCTTCGGCCGGTTGGGTCGCCCGGCCTGAGGTCCTCGGCGGGCCCGCAGGCGTCGGCTGTTGCGCAAACGTCGCCCTTCGCTCGACCAGCTCAACTCGACGGACCGCCGGACGTCCCTGCCCGGCGTCTCGTCCGTCGATACCGCGCGGACTCAGCCGCGCCGCGAGTCCTTTCAGCTGCGCCTCGCGTCCAGCGACAGCCGGCCTGCGCCGTGCACCCAGAGCAGCAGGAAGCCTCCGCCGATGGCCAGATTCTTCAGGAACTGGGTCTGCTCGGCCGGGTCGGCGATCGGGTTGTGGAATACCAGGGCGCTGAGCAATGAGAAGCCGGCCAGCAGGAACGCTGCGATGCGCGTGCGATAACCCACCGCGATGGCCAGCCCGCCGATGAGCTCCAGCGCGATGACGAGCGGCAGCAGGGCGCCGGGCACGCCCATCGACTGCATGTAGCCCGCGACGCCTTCGTAGCCGGGAATCTTGCCGGCGCCCGCGATGATGAACAGCATGGCGAGGGCGAGACGGGCAGCGAGTTCCGCCCATGGATAAAGTCGGGTCATGTTTTGTCTCCTGCGAAAGTTCGGGTTTCAGGTGGATGTGGTGACATCGGGCAACGGGGCCACCAGCGCGCCGGACTGGTAGTCCCGGATCGCCTGGCGGATTTCACTGGTGGTGTTCATGACGAAGGGGCCGTATTGCACGATCGGCTCGCCCAGCGGGCGCCCCGCCAGGAGCAACATCCCGGCGCCGGCGTCTCCGGCTGTGATGTCGATCGCGCCTTCCCCGTCGAGCACGGCCATTTGCCCGCTCGCGATCCCGGCCGCGGCGCCTCCGCTCGCCGACGGATCGGGCAGTTGCACCGCGCCGCTGAAAGGCCGGACGAGGGCGCGATGGCCTGGCGGGGGCGACCAGCGGAAGCGACCCCCGGGCTCGAGCTCGAGCGCGAGCACGGCGCTCTCGCAGGCGGTGCGGCCGATCGGCGAGGTCATCCCGGCGTGGTGGCCGGCGATGACGCGCAGCCGGCCGTGCTCGAGCGCCAGCTCCGGCAACTCGGCGGCCTCGGCCTGCGCGTAATCCGGTTCGCGCAACTTGTCTGCCGCGGGCAGGTTGATCCACAGCTGGAAACCGTGGATGCGTCCTTCTCCAGGGAGCGGCATCTCGGAATGAATGACGCCGCGCCCCGTGGACATCCATTGCGCCCCGCCGGCGCGGATCGCCGCCCGGTGGCCGAGGTGGTCCTGGTGTTCGAAGCCCCCCTCGAGCATGACCGTGAGGGTCTCGATGCCGCGGTGCGGGTGGGACGGGAAGCCGGCCACGAACTCCTCGCGCTGGTCGGAACGGATTTCGTCCAGCATCAGGAAGGGGTCGAGGTCGTGTTGCGCCTGGCCGACGATCCGGCGAATCCGGACCCCTGCACCGTCGGAGGCCGCGTGGCTGTCCAGCACCTGGCGGATACGCTTGCTGCCCATGTGAATTCCTCGTGGGTTAAACCTGGACCCACGTTAACTTCGACTTAATCGAAGAGAAATAGCAAAATATCGCTAAAGAAGTTCGAGGAAATCGAAATGAGGCCACGGGTCACGCTCGAACAATGGCGCATGCTCCAGGCTGTCGTGGACCACGGCGGTTATGCGGGCGCCGCCGAGGCCCTGTCCAAGTCGGTTTCCACCGTCAGTTACGGCGTCCGGCGTCTCGAGGCCGGGCTCGGCGTTTCCCTCCTCGAACTGGAGGGCCGGCGCGCCGTCCTGACCGCGGCCGGAGAGGAGCTGCTGCGGCGTTCCCGCTACCTTGTGGACGAGGCGCTCGCGGTCGAGCGAGCCGCGGGCGTGCTGGCGCAGGGCTGGGAGCCGGTCGTGACGCTGGCTGTCGAGGTGGTGTTCCCGCAAGCGCGCCTGCTCGACAGCCTGGATGCCTTTTCGAGTCTCACCGGCACGACGCGCGTGGAACTGATCGAGTCGGTGCTCTCGGGTACCACCGAGCAGCTGTTCGCCGGTGTCGCGGACCTGGCCATCACGGCCTGGGTGCCGCCGGGCTTCCTCGGCGACCCGCTGTTGACGGTGGAATTCATCGCGGTGGCGCACCCGGACCATCCGCTGCATGCGCTGGAGCGGTCGTTGACCCAGCGTGACCTCCGCCAGCACCGTCAGCTGGTGGTGCGAGATTCAGGTCTCAGGGAAACTCGCGATGCCGGCTGGCTGGGCGCGGCGCAGCGCTGGACCGTGAGCCACCTGTCCACCTCGGTGGAGGCGGTGGTTCGCGGGATGGGGTTCGCGTGGCTACCGCGGCACCGCGTCGCCGAACTGCTCGCCGACGGCCGGTTGCGTCCCTTGCCGCTGGTCGAGGGCGCGGTGCGCCATCACGAGCTCTACCTGGTGTTTGCGGACCGCGACGAGGCCGGGCCGGCGGCCCGTGCGCTGGCCGGCTGCCTGAGGCGAAGCTGTCCGGCGGACTGACGGCCGGTTTACGACCGGTTCACGGTAAGCCAACGGGCGCCCTGCAGCGCAACGGCGCGGCGGCTTCCCCCGGCGGGGTGGTTCGTGATGCGGGCTTGAGCCGTCAGTCGACCAGTTCGACCCCGTTCCAGCAGCGGTCCGGACGCGGCCGGTTGGGGTTCCCGCAGGTCGACCGGGGCGCATCCGCGGGCATCAGGTCGACGAGGCGCTTACCGTCTTCTGTGTTTCGCAGTTCGAAAGCGTCGTACACTTCGCCGGTGACCGTGCGCGATGTGTAACGCAGCCGGTCCGACTCGACCTGGATCAGCTGGTACAGCTGCACCTCTTCTCCGACCCGCGCCATGGACGATTCGGCGTCCTCCGCGACCAGGTACATTTTCGGTCCGGCCACCGAGACCACGTAGACCGTCCCGGCGTCGCCGTCGATCGCGGTGGTGCCTTCGGCGAGGTTCGCTCCGCGGCCGTACGCGTGATCGTGGCCCTGCAGCACCAGGTCCACGCCGTGTTTCTCGTACAGTGGCTGCCAGTGCTCGCGCAGCAGCGGGTTGTCGCGCCCGAGCGAGACGGAGTGCACCGGATGGTGGTGACTGACGATGACCCACTCGTGGGTGCTGGCGCTTAACAGCCGGTCTAGCCACTCGGCCTGGCGCTTGGCCAGGGCTTCGTCCTGCAGGGCGTTCATCGAGTCCAGTGCGACGAACAGCACACCCTGGTATTCGACATGGTAGACCGTGTCGCGCAGCCCCTCGGGGCCATTCCCGGGCACGCTGAAATGCGCCGTCCAGTGCGGTGTCAGGACCCGCGGGCCGAACACGTCGCGCCTGATAAATTCGTGGTTTCCCGCCACCGGGAAGCTCGGCACCATGCCGTGCAGGAAGCCGCCGGCGTCGAACCACTCGCCCCACTCGTCGTCATGCACGCCGTCCCGCGAGTTCACCAGGTCGCCGGCATGCAGCAGCAGCGCCGGCCGCTCGTGGGTGGCGAAGGCTTCGCGAATGACACGAGAAAAATGCGAGCGGATCGAGTTCTGCGCATCACCGAAATAGAGAAAGGAAAACGGCGCATCGACGCTTTTCGCAGTGCGGAACTGGAACCACTCGCTCCAGGTGTCGGCACCCCGCACGCGGTAGGCGTACAGCGTGTCCGGCTCGAGGCCGGTGAACGTCACGGCAT
>CAYTXS010000057.1:0-3636 GCA_964441585.1 uncultured Thioalkalivibrio sp. | reverse complement strand
CGCACGCGGTAGGCGTACAGCGTGTCCGGCTCGAGGCCGGTGAACGTCACGGCATGGTGGTGCGCGACGCCGTTCTCCGTTTCGAGGGGCCTTGTCCGACCGTCGATCTCCCGGGCGCCAAGGTGCAAGCCGGGCCCGGGCAGGGCCTTGTTCAGCTGTGCCACGGCCTGGGTCACATCGGCGTTGGTGCGCCAGGTGACCGTCTGGCTGCGCGCCGGATCCGCGGTCAGCACCAGTGCGACGCGGTCGGGGATCGGCCCGGGCGCATAGTGCACGTAGCCCGGCGGCACGAGCGTGTTGCGGGCCTCGTGCGCCGGCAGGTGGATCGGGAGTGCGCTGAGCGTCAGCGCGATGAAGAGCAGGCGTCTCGGGTTGTTCATCAGGTCTCGCTGCGGGGCGGATCATCGTTCCGCCAAGTTACCTTTACGGGATTGCACTCCGATTACGATTATCCGGCCAAACGACCGAATATGAAGGGCTCCCGGGGGCGGGCGGAAGCGCGCATGCTGGGTGCATTCTTGCCGGCAGGGTGCCCGATGGCTTTTGCGCTTGTTCTGACCCGCGCCCAGTGCGGCCTCGAGGCCCTGCCGGTGGCGGTCGAAACCCACGTGACGGGTGGCTTGCCGGGCTTTTCGATCGTCGGCCTGCCGGCGACGGCGGTGCGCGAGAGCCGCGATCGGGTCCGCGCAGCGCTTTCGATCTGCGGCTTCAAGTTTCCCGACGGCAAGGTGATCGTCAATCTTGCGCCGGCGGACCTGCCGAAGGAAGGTGGGCGTTTCGACCTGCCGATCGCACTTGGCGTGCTGGCGGCCTCCGGCCAGTTGCCGGCTGTGCAGTTGCAGCGCCGTGAGTTCATCGGGGAACTCTCCCTGAGCGGCGAGGTGCGCGGCGTGACGGCGTCCCTGTGCGCCAGCGTGGCGGCAGCCCGCGCCGGCCACGCGCTCGTCGTGCCGGCGCAGAACGGCGCCGAGGCGGCACTGGCGGGGGGCGGCGAAATCCACGTGGCCGAGCACCTGGTGGGCCTGGCGGGTCACCTCCAGGGACAGGGAGAGCTGCCGCGCGCGGTGACGCCGGCGCGTCCCGAGCCGGGCGCCGCGAAGGGTCCCGATCTCGCCGAGGTGCGCGGGCAGCTGCGCGGGCGGCGCCTGCTGGAGATCGCGGCCGCCGGCGGTCACAACCTCCTGCTCATTGGACCGCCCGGCACCGGCAAGACCATGCTGGCGCGACGACTTCCCGGCCTGCTGCCGCCTCTGTCGGCGGAGGCGGCGCTGGCCGTGGCCTCGATCGCCTCGGCGGCCGGGCGTGCTTTTCATGCCGAACAGTGGGGACGACGGCCGTTTCGTGCGCCCCATCACTCGGCTTCGTCGGTGGCGCTGACGGGCGGAGGCGCGAACCCGCGCCCCGGGGAGGTCACGCTGGCGCACCATGGCGTGCTCTTTTTGGACGAGTTGCCGGAGTTCGGCCGCACGGCGCTCGAAGCGCTGCGCCAGCCGCTGGAGGATGGCGAGTTGACCATCAGCAGAGCAGCCGTGCAAAGAACCTTCCCCGCGCGTTTCCTGCTGGTGGCCACGATGAATCCCTGCCCCTGCGGCTACCTCGGCGATTCGCGCGGCAATTGCCGTTGCAGCGCGGAAGCGGTGCTGCGTTACCGCGGCCGGATTTCCGGTCCGCTGCTGGATCGCATCGACCTGGTCGTCGAGATGCCGCGTCCGGCACCGGCCGATCTCATGGGGTCGCCGGGCGAACCGTCGGCGACGGTGCGCGAGCGGGTGCTGGCCGTGCGGCGCACTGCAAGCGAGCGGCAAGGCGCCGCCAACGCCCGTCTCGCCGGCAAGACCCTGGACGCTCATGCTGCCCTCGGGACGGCGGCACGCTCACTGCTGGTGCGTTCCGCGGAACGCCTCGGCCTTTCGGCACGCGCGCAGACGCGGGTGCGGCGTGTGGCGCGGACCATCGCTGACATGGACGGTTGTGCCGGGATCGAGGTCCGGCACCTGGCCGAAGCGCTCGCTAGCCGCGGCTGGCCGGGGCGGTGACAACACGCGTTTCCGGACGAAAAGCCGACAAAGTGGCTCTTCCCAGTGCATGGCGGGTGCGCTCAGATGTGGGCGCCCGTCATTCCGGCGGGTACCCATGGATGGGTCTCGATGCAAGGAGTGCAAAGATGAACAGGATTCGCTTGATGTTGTTTTTACTGGTGTTGGCTGGTCTCGTATTCCCGGGGGCGTCCCGGGCGTCCACGGCCGACTGGACCATAGACGTACCCCAGGGCGCCTGCAGCGCGCTGGCGGGGGCGCTCGGGGCGGGTGGAGCTGCTGCCGTGCTGCAGGTCACGCCTATCGGGCGCGTGTCCGCATTCGTCACGAACGCGGGTGCATTTCTCGGCGGCGCCGTGGGCATGAATCTCGGTGAGCTTTCCTGCGACAGCCTCGGGCAGACGCTGGAACGCTGGTCGCATGCCGCGTGCATGGCCAACCAGGAGTGCGCAGAGGCGTCGGCACGAAACCAGATGCTGAAGTTCATGAAGAGCCTGGGACGCGACATGCAGGTCTGCCCCTCGTGCAGCATCGATGAGCTGCTCGGTTCCGCGCTGACGGTGGATGAGGAGCGCCTCCGCTACCTGCGACAGAAAGAATGCGGTCGCGCTGGATACGCGTGCTTCACCGGCGTGGGCATCTTGCCGAAGAACCGCTACTGGTCCGGTTTGAGCACGGTGCCCATGGACCGGTTCTGGGCCGGGGTGGCCATCGGCATGGTATCGCGCGACGATATGGGGCCAACCACTTCGATCCGGTAGAGGATGTTGGCGATGGAAGGACATTGGACGGCCTTTTGGGGATTTCTGGCGGGCTTCGCGCTGCTGTTCGGCGTTGAGGAGTTTCGCCGCCTGCGAGCTGCGTCGGGCGATGTCCGGCAGGGGGCCCCGGCCTGGGGACGCGGTTCGATCGTGTTCATCGTGGCCGGGGCCTTGCTGCTGCTGTTCGCCGTCGGCGACATCGAGGAGTCGTCGGGCATGATGCTGGCGGCGGTCGCGGTGCTCGCCGGCCTCGCTACCTGTTACCTGGTGTCCTGGGGACTGGAACGGGTGACGCGTCGGTCGCCGGAGCTCGCGGCGACCGCGGGTGGGCAGGCAGGCATGACGGTCCCGCTGCTTCTCGTCGGAGCGAGTGTGCTTGCGGGCACCGGCGTGGCGATGGCTTTCAGGCTCGCCTGGCTTGGCTGACACGGCCTGAATCCGCCACCGCTGGCGGCTGCCGTGGGTGGGGGCTATCGACGAGATAGTAATTATCGATTAGACGACAGCATCTAATCGAAATAACCTATAGGCCTACCTTGAAGCCAGGAGCAGGCCATGTCGAAAGAAGCCAAGTGTCCCGTCATGCACGGCGCAAACACCATCGCCGGTAAGTCCAACACCGCGTGGTGGCCCAACGCGCTGAACCTGGACATCCTCCACCAGCACGACACCAAGTCCAATCCGCTGGGGCCGGATTTCAACTACAGCGAAGAAGTGAAGAAGCTCGACTTCGACGCCGTGAAGCGCGACCTCGAGGCCCTGATGACGGACAGCCAGGAGTGGTGGCCGGCCGATTACGGCCACTATGGCGGCCTGATGATCCGCATGGCATGGCATGC